>NZ_JBVHVF010000003.1:0-410924 GCF_055564955.1 Streptomyces sp. NPDC028910
CCCCGAAGGGCTTCATCGTTCGACTTGCATGTGTTAAGCACGCCGCCAGCGTTCGTCCTGAGCCAGGATCAAACTCTCCATGAATGTTTACCCGTAATCGGGTGCACACACACTTAGAGCGGGCACGTCAGGTCGGAATAAGACCGACGCGCCACAACGTCCTCGCTGTGTTCTTGCCTGCAAGCACCCCGAAACCGGAGCCCTACAGGTCTTTTTCAAAGGAACCTCATCCACCGGAGTGGACGGGGTATCAACTTCTGGCGTTGATTTTTGGCACGCTGTTGAGTTCTCAAGGAACGGACGCTTCCTTTGTACTCACCCTCGCGGGTTTTCCTCCGGGCTTTCGTTCTGTTCTTGCGTTTCCGACTCTATCAGACTCTTTCGGGCCTGACTCCCAGTCAGCGGGTTTTGCCTTCCGGGCTGTTGGGCCCTTCCGACTCCCGAACTCTAGTGGATTTGCCCGGCGATTCATAATCGGCCTTCGGAAATGAATTCGGGCATGCCGAATTCGTTCCCAGTGGGAGATCGTGCTGAGTTGGGTGCCGCAACGAGGCGGCGGGATTCGTTGTCGCCACAACCTTCC
This sequence comes from Streptomyces sp. NPDC028910, assembly GCF_055564955.1. Lineage (NCBI taxonomy): Bacteria > Bacillati > Actinomycetota > Actinomycetes > Kitasatosporales > Streptomycetaceae > Streptomyces > Streptomyces sp. NPDC028910. The sequence goes on from NZ_JBVHVF010000003.1 coordinate 584, forward strand.
GGCTCTGGGACAACTCGAAGAACCTTACGGATCCACGGAGGTTGTGTCAACCTCCGTGGTCAGCTGGGGGACTGGAGGTCCTCCACGCGGTCCAGCAGCCGGGTGAGCATGTCGCCCAGCACCCCGCGTTCCGCAGTGGAGAGGTCCTGGAGCAGGTCCTCCTCGAACACCGTGGCCGCACGCATCGCGTCCAGCCACTTGCTGCGGCCCTCGTCGGTGAGCTCCACGATCACGCGGACCCGGTTGGACTCGTCCCGTTCGCGGGTGACCAGTCCCTCCGCGGTCATGCGGTCGATCCGGTGGGTCATCGCCGCCGGCGTGAGGCCCAGCTGCTTCGCCAGCTCGCTCGGGCCCATCCGGTAGGGGGCGCCGGAGATGACGAGGGCCTTGAGGACCTCCCACTCCGCGTTGCTGATGCCCAGGGCCGCGGTCTGGCGTCCGTACGCGACGTTCATGCGGCGGTTCAGGCGGCTCAGTGCCGATACGACCTTCTCGACCTGGGGGTCGAGGTCCTGGAACTCGCGCTGGTAGACGGCGATCTGCTCATCGAGGCTCGGCTCGTGGACGGGCGTAGTGCCGTCGGGGGTGTCACCCATGGGTCGAAGTATCGCACGAACCCGTTGGCGTCTAACTCCTTCGGTGTGTAGAGTTAAGCATCGAAGTTTAGGTATGAAGTTCTGAAGTCTTCAGTCTTCGGCTCTCAAGGCAGGTGAGAAGTGACCAAGGTGATGGGCGCTGCGATGCGGCGGATCCAGGCCGGGAACGCGTTGACCGCGTTCGGCATCGGCTTCACGGTTCCGTTCCTCTACATCTATGTGGCGCAGGTGCGAGATCTGGGCTCCATGGCCGCCACGAGCGCGTTCGTGGCGTTCGCCCTGGGCGCTCTCGTCGCGCTGCCCTTCACCGGTCGGGCCATCGACCGGCGCGGTCCGGTCCCCGTGGTGATGGGTGCGGCCGTCGCCGCTTCGGTCGGCGCGCTCTCGCTCGGGCTCTCCACCGGCCTCGTGCCCATCCTGCTGTCCGCACTGGCTCTCGGTGCCGGGCAGGCCGTGATGCAGCCGGCGCTGGCCACCATGATCGTGTGGTGCTCCACGCCGTCCACCCGGACCCGTGCCTTCGCCCTTCAGTTCTTCATGCAGAACCTGGGCCTCGGCATCGGCGGCCTGTTCGGTGGCCAGATCGTCGACGAGAGCCGGCCTGGCAGCTTCACGCTGCTGTTCGGCATCGAGGCCGTGATGTTCCTGGTGCTGGCGGGGGTCGTCGCGACCGTGCGGATGCCGCACGTGCCGAGCATCAAGGACGCCGTGCCGAAGGACCCGTCCCAGGCGGGCGGCAGCGGCTGGAAGCGGCTGCTCCGGCACAAGGCCATGGTGCAGCTGTGTGTGCTGGGCTTCGTGGTGTTCTTCGCCTGCTACGGGCAGTTCGAGTCGGGTCTGGCCGCCTTCGGTACCGAGGCCGCCGGGATCTCCCCGTCCACGCTCGGTTTCGCGCTCGCCGCCAACACCGGTGCGATCGTCGTCGCGCAGTTCGTCGTGCTCAAGCTGGTCGAGAGGCGCCGCCGGTCCCGTGTGATCGCGCTCGTCGGGCTGATCTGGACCGTGGCGTGGGTCATCGCCGGGTTTTCGGGTCTGGGGCACGGCAGCGCCGTGATGGCCGCCGCCGCGTTCATCACCACGTACGCGCTCTTCGGCATCGGCGAGGCCATGCTGTCGCCGACCCTGGCGCCGCTGGTGGCCGACCTCGCGCCCGAGGGTTCGGTGGGCCAGTACAACTCGGCTTTCGCGCTGGTCAAGCAGATGGCGCTGGCGCTGGGGCCGCTCGGGGTGCCGCTCGGTGCGGGCGTTCCGATGCTCTACATCGGGGTCTTCGTGCTCGTGTCGCTCGGGATCGCCGGCCTGGCGCTGCGGCTCGGCGGGCGGCTGAGCGCGGTGCAGGACAACCCGTGGCTGGCGAGCCGGGTCGTGGCGCAGGGCGGTCCGGCCGTCGTGGTCAGGGCGGGCGCCGAGGAGCCCGTGCACGCGTAGGTGCGTATGCGCGTAGGTGCGTAGGTGCGTGTGCGTCCGTAGGGACTTTCGGATGCGCGGAAGGCCCCGGTCCTTGTGGATCGGGGCCTTCCGCGTGTCCGGCTACTTGTCCGGCAGGGCGAATTCGCACCAGACGGCCTTGCCACCGCCCGGGGTGCGGCGGGAGCCCCAGGAGGACGCGATGGTGGCGATGATCGAGATGCCGCGGCCGGTCTCGTCGGCCGGTTCGGCACGGCGGCGGCGCGGGAGGTGGTCGTCCCCGTCGGTGACCTCGATGATCAGTCGGCGGTCGGTGCGGCGCAGCCTCAGGCGCATGGGCGGCGTGCCGTGCTGGAGGGAGTTCGCGACGAGCTCGCTCGCGGCCAGGACTCCGAGGTCGCACAGCTCGACCGGGAAGCGCCAGGAGGCGAGGACGCCCTGGGCGAAGGCGCGGGCGCGGGGGGCCGCTTCGACGCCGCCGAGGAGTTCCAGGGCGGCGTTGTGGAAGAGCTCGGCGTCCGCGCCGGTGCGGGCGGGCTGCTGGAGGACCATCACGGCGACGTCGTCGTCGTGATCGGCGTCCACGCCGAGGGCGCGCATCAGGCGGTCGCAGATGACGGCCGGGGTGCCCTGGGCGCCGGAGAGGGCGCGTTCCAGGGCGGCGACGCCCTCGTCGATGTCCTCGCCCCGGCGTTCGACCAGGCCGTCGGTGTAGAGAACGGCGGTGGAGCCGGGGCCCAGGGCGATGGTGCCCGAGGTGTGCAGCCAGCCGCCGGTGCCGAGCGGCGGGCCGGTGGGGTCGGCGGCTCTGCGTACGGTGCCGTCCTCGTCGCGGACCAGGATCGGGAGATGACCGGCTGAGGCGTACGCGAGCAGGCCCTCGTTGGGGTCGTGGACGGCGTACACACAGGTGGCGATCTGGCTGGCGTCGATCTCGGCGGCGAGGCCGTCGAGGAGCTGGAGGACCTCGTGCGGGGGCAGGTCGAGGCGGGCGTAGGCGCGGACGGCCGTGCGCAACTGGCCCATGACGGCGGCGGCGCGGACCCCGCGGCCCATGACGTCGCCGATGACGAGGGCGGTGCGGCCGGCGCCGAGGGTGATGACGTCGTACCAGTCGCCGCCGACGGCGGCCTCGGTGCCGCCGGGCTGGTAGGTGGCGGCGACGCGCAGGTCGTCGGGCTGCTCCAGCTCCTGTGGGAGCAGGGAGCGCTGCAGGGTGACGGCGGCCTCGCGCTGGCGGCGCTCGCTGGCGCGCAGCCGCTCGACGGCCTCGGCGTGGTCGGTGACGTCGGCGAGGTGGATCAGGACCCCGGTGTGGTGGGGGTCGGGGTCGCTCCCGGTGTCGGTCTTGGGGAACTCCACCGGGGTGCAGGTGACGGTGTACGAGCTGCTGCCGCCCGGTGCGGTGCGGTTCTTGGCGGTACGGGACTTGCCGCTGCGCTGGACCTGGTCGAGGAGCGGGAGCAGGCCGAGCTCGCCCAGTTCGGGGAGGGCCTCGTGGGCGGGGGCGCCGGGGGTGCGGGCGCCGAAGCCGGCGGTGTAGGCGTCGTTGACGTAGGCGACGCGGTGCTCGGGGCCGTGGACGAGGGCGACCAGGGCCGGGAGCCGGCCGAGGACCTCGCGTACGGAGAGCTCGTCGAGGGAGGGCACGGCGGCGAGGACGCCGGTCCGCCCGCCTGGGGTCGTGCCGGTGCCGGTGCCACGGCCGGCGCCACGGCCGGCGCCGCTGCCGGTGCCGCTGCCGGTGCCGGAGACCGTGGGGTCGGCGGGGTGGCCGTCGGCGCCGGGCGTGGACCGCTCGGTTCCGGGGTCGGCGCGGCCGCCGCGTGCTGCCGGGACCGCGCCTTCACCCCGCTTGGCCTGGGCGGCGGCATGTTCGGTCCGGGCGGCGGCGCGGCGCTGCGTTCCGGGAAACCGGGCGCTCCAGCGCGTGAAGTTCACTGCGTTCAAGCCTCGTGGTGTCGCGAGTGGTCGCTGTGTCGCTCGTGGGCGGTCGCTGACTGGACGATGTCACTCTGTGCAGGTGTGAGCCCACCTATGGTCACACGTCCAGTGTGGCCGACCGCACTGACAACGTCAGCCCTGGCTGTTCTTCGGGGGGTTGGGGGCGGGGGGAGGGGGAGCATTCTTGGGGCCGGCTCCTGCGGCCAGTTCGAATTCTGCCCTGGGGTGTTCGAGGGAGCCCAGGGAGACGATCTCGCGCTTGAAGAGGCCGGAGAGGGTCCATTCGGCGAGGACTCGCATCTTGCGGTTGAAGCTGGGGACGCGGCTGAGGTGGTAGGCGCGGTGCATGAACCAGGCGGGGTAGCCCTTGAGCTTGCGGCCGTAGACGTGCGCGACGCCCTTGTGGAGGCCGAGGGAGGCGACGGAGCCGGCGTACTTGTGGGCGTACTCGGTCAGGACCTCGTCGCGCAGGGCGGCGAGGAGGTTGTCGGCGAGGGCCTTGGCCTGGCGGACGGCGTGCTGGGCGTTGGGGGCGCATTCGCGGCCCTTCTCGCCCGCGGTGATGTCGGGGACGGCGGCGGCGTCGCCCGCTGCCCAGGCGTGCTCGACTCCCTCGACGGTGAGGAAGGAGGTGCAGGCCAGGCGGCCGCGTTCGTTCTTGGGCAGGTCGGATGCGGCCAGGATCGGGTGCGGCTTGACACCGGCGGTCCATACGACGGTGCGGGTGGGGAAGCGGGCGCCGTCGCTGAGGACGGCGACGCGGTTCTCGCAGGATTCGAGCCGGGTCTCCAGGCGGACGTCGATGTTGCGGCTGCGCAGTTCGCGGACCGTGTAGACGCCCATGTCGGGGCCGACTTCGGGGAGGATCCGGTCGCTGGCCTCGACGAGGACCCATTTCATGTCCTCGGGCTTGATGTTGTGGTAGTACCGCGCCGCGTAGCGGGCCATGTCCTCCAGCTCGCCGAGGGCTTCGACGCCGGCGAAGCCGCCGCCGACGAAGACGAAGGTGAGGGCGGCGTCGCGGAGGGCGGGATCGCGCGTGGAGGAGGCGATGTCCATCTGTTCGATGACGTGGTTGCGCAGGCCGATGGCCTCTTCGACGGTCTTGAATCCGATTCCGTAGTCGGCGAGTCCCGGAATGGGGAGGGTGCGGGAGATGGAGCCCGGCGCGAGGACGAGTTCGTCGTACTCCATCTCGACGGGGCCGGTGCCCTCGTCGTCGGTGGCGAGGGTGGCGACGGTCACGGTCCGTTTGGAGTGGTCGATGCGCTGGGCCTCGCCGATGACGATGCGGCACTTGCCGAGGACACGGCGCAGCGGGACCACGACGTGCCGGGGTGAGATCGCGCCGGCGGCCGCCTCGGGGAGGAAGGGCTGGTACGTCATGTAGGGCTCGGCGGCGATCACCGTGACCTCGGCCTCGCCGGCTCTCAGCTTTCGCTGGAGCCGGAGCGCCGTATACATGCCGACGTAGCCGCCGCCGACGATCAGGATGCGCGTGCGGGGCGGGGTACCGGGGGCCGTGCCCCGGGAGTTAGCAGCCTTCACCATCCCATGACGCAACGTGGCCGGGAGTTTGTCCACAGGCACGACAAATTGTGTGACCGGAGGGGGTGCTGGGGCGGGGTGGAAGAGGACCTCTGGCGGCAGCGGAAGTCCGCAGGTCAGAGGGTGCGGAATGCTTGGTTCCGAGAGCATGGAACGGAAAAGTGGGGGTGAATGCTCCGATCGGGCGGTGGTCCGTCCGGGGCTGCCTCTTCTGAATTGACTCTGGCTCAACTATGTTCGTATCTCGTCGAGGAGTAGGACCGGGCCCGAGACCGTGGCCCCCTCGACATGAAGGCGGGGAGTGTCTCCGGGGGGAGACAAATGATTACCGGGGGAAACATATGAACATTTCCGATTTCCATGGTTCTGTGACCGCACTCTCGGTCGAGAGCAACGGTCGCGGTATCGCGGGCGGCACCACGCACGGCGTAGGCCGGTCCACGCCGCTGCGCGTCGATGCCCAGCGCAACCTGGAGCACGTCCTGCGAGCGGCCCGAGAGGTCTTCGGCGAGCTGGGCTACGGAGCTCCGATGGAGGATGTGGCGCGGCGCGCCCGGGTCGGTGTCGGCACCGTGTACCGGCGCTTCCCGAGCAAGGACGTCCTGGTCCGGCGGATAGCCGAGGAGGAGACGGCGCGGCTGACCGAGCAGGCCAGGACCGCACTGGGGCAGGAGGAGGAGCCGTGGCAGGCGCTGTCGCGCTTCCTGCGCACCTCCGTGGCTTCGGGCGCCGGGCGGCTGCTGCCGCCGCAGGTGCTGCGGGTCGGCGCGGCCGGCGAGGACGGCGAGGACGGGGCCGGGGACGCGGAGGAGGCGCGGGTTCCGCACCAGCGCCAGGCCGTCGTGGCCGCCGGGACTCCCGAACTGCGGGTCGTGGGCGCACGGAGCGCGGCCGAGGACGAGCCCTCGGACGACGCGGGTGCGGGTGCGCTGCTGGAGGTCGTGGGCCGGCTGGTGCACCGCGCGCGGGAGGCCGGTGAGCTGCGTGCCGATGTCACGGTGGCCGATGTGCTGCTGGTGATAGCGACGGCGGCGCCCGCGCTGCCCGACCCGGCGCAGCAGGCGGCGGCGTCGACCCGGCTGCTCGACATCCTGCTCGAGGGGCTGCGTTCCCGGACGGTGTGACCTCGGCCGGCGGGCGGGGATCGGTAAGGGGATTCGCCGCATTGTGCCCGGATGAGTGGATGGTGGCGAAAGGGGCTCGACGCGCGTCCGCCGTGTGACACGCTTGATCGGTGTACCGGTTGAGTGTGTCGTGCGGGGGCTTCCACGATGGGCGTTGACGGGCGGGAAGAGCCACTCGGTGGCGCCGGCAGCGAGGTGGGGGCGGGCAGCCTGCCCGCCCGACAGGTGCCGGCCCAACGCGAGCCGGGCGGGCGGCACGCACGCTCCTCGGGCTCTTCCGGACCCGGGGGCACCGGGAGCGAGCTGCCGCCCTCCGACGGGGACTTGATCGCCCGGATGAGGGGCGGTGACGACGGAGCGTACGAAGAGCTGTTCCGTCGTCATGCCGATGCCGTACGGCGCTACGCGCGGACCTGCTGCCGGGACGGGCACACCGCTGACGACCTGACCGCCGAGGTGTTCGCGCGGACCCTGCAGGCGGTACGGGGCGGGGCCGGGCCGGACCAGTCGGTGCGGGCCTACCTGCTGACCACCGTACGCAGGGTCGCCGCGACCTGGGCGCAGACCGCCAAGCGGGAGCACCTCGTCGAGGACTTCGCCGTCTTCGCGGAGCAGGCGGCCACGGGCGCGGAGAGCGGAGCCGGGCTGGCGGGGCTGGCCGGGGACGACACGCTCGAACTGGGCGCGGACGTACGGGCGATGCACGAGGCCGAGCAGTCGCTGGCCATGCAGGCCTTCCGGAGCCTGCCCGAGCGGTGGCAGGCCGTGCTGTGGCACACCACCGTCGAGGAGGCGTCCCCGAGCGCGATCGCGCCGCTGTTCGGGCTGAGTGCCAACGCCACTGCGGTGCTGGCCAGTCGCGCCCGGGAAGGGCTCAAGCAGGCCTATCTGCAGGCCCATGTGAGTGCGGCGCTGAGTGCGGGCGGCGACTGCGCGCGGTACTCGGACCGGCTGGGCGCCTATGCGCGGGGCGGGCTGCGGATGCGGGCGGAGCGGGGGCTGCGCAAGCACCTGGAGGAGTGCGCGAAGTGCCGGCTGGCCGCCGGGGAGCTCAAGGATGTCAACGCGGGCATTCCGGCGCTGCTTCCGGTCGCGGTCATCGGGTGGTTCGCCGCCGGGTACGCCGCCAAGGCCGCCGGGGTGGTGGCCGGTGGGGCCGTCGCCGCGGGCGGGGCGGGGGCCGCGGCGGCTGCCGCCGGTGGGTCGGCCGCGGGGGCCGGGACCGCCGGGGCCGCGGGTGGGGGTGCGGCCGCCGGGTCGGGGGCCGGGACCGCCGGGGGCGCCTTGGCTTCCGAGGGGCTCGGGCTGCCGGCCAAGGCCGCCATCGCCGCCGGGATCGCGGTGGCCGCGGCCGCCGGGGTGGTGTTCGCGCTGACCGGGGACGATGCCGAGCCGCAGGCCCGGGCGAAGCCGGCGCCCGGGGTGGCGGCGCCGGTGGTGCCGGATGCTCCCGCCTCGCCCTCGGCGGAGCCGAGCCCGCCTGGGGAGGAGCCGGTCGCACCAGTCTCCGTACCGCCGCGGCGGGGACCGACGCCCTCGGCTCCGGCCTCCCGCGCTCCCGCGCCGCCCACGGCATCGCCCTCGCCCTCGCCGAGCCGGGCGAAGCCCGCGCCCCTGCCGTCCCCGACCAGGCCTTCGGCGAAGCCGAGTCCGCCGCCTACGCCGAAGCCGCCGCAGGGGTTCCAGCTGGTCCGGCTCGGTCACTCGGTCTACGGCGACCACAGCGGTCCGGAGGTGCAGACCTGGCGCAGCAGTTGGGTGTGGCAGCGCTGGGGGCTGCAGGTGGGCGACCGGAGGTTCGCGCACGGGATCACCGTGAACTCGCGTTCCTCGGTGGAGATCGCGCTGAACCGGCAGTGCAGCGCCTTCTCGGCGCGGGCCGGGGTGGACGGCCTGTCGAGGTTCACGGACGGCTCGGTGCGGTTCTCGGTGTACGCCGACGAGCAGCGGCTGTGGCAGTCCGCCGCCCTCGGGTACGAGGATCCCGCGGCGGCCGTGGAGGTCTCCCTCGCCGGGCGCGAGCGGCTGCGGCTGGTGGTGGAGAAGGCGGGGCGGGGCAGCCTGCCGACGCTGGCGAGCTGGGCCGACGCCGTGATCAGCTGCCGGTGAGCGCGGCGGTGAGTTCGGCCGCGGCGAATTCGGCTGGGGTGACGGCGGTGCTGACGGGCTCCTCCCGGGCGTAGCGGGCCGGTCCCAGCAGGGTGCGGGTCCGGTCCGGGAGGCCGTCCACGGCGCGGCTCCCGGGGACCGAGCGCGGACGGCCCGCGCGCCAGGCGGTGGCCGCCGCGAGGGCCCGTACGGCCGCGGCGGGCCGGTCGGCGTCGGGCAGCATCAGGGCGGCCGCCTCGGCCATTTCGGCCGGGAAGCGCTCGTCGTCGACGCCGTCCTCGCCGCCGTGATCCGTTCGGCCCGGGCGCGGGCGCGCTCGCATTCGCCGCGGGCCGCGGCGGCGTCGCCGCGCTGGAGGGCGAGCAGGGCCGAGAGGAGCCGGGCGAAGGTGCTGACGTCGTACATCCCGCCGTACCGGTCGGCCTCCTCGTCGGCCCGCGCCAGGAGTTGTTGTTCGTGCGATGGGCGATCTCGTGCACGCGCCTGGGGAGACCCCATGCACCAGACAATCCGGGCTGACCCGCGAAGACCGCCCGGACCGGTCACAGCACTAGGCGATCGAGGTGTCTCCGCCTGCCTCCAGGAGGGTGCGCAGGGCCTGGGCGACCGTGGCGCAGGTGGCCGGGTCCAGCGGGGCGAGCAGGTCCGCGTAGTGGCGCAGGTGGTCCGCGATCAGCGACTCGGTGAGCGTGAGGCTCTGTTCGGTCAGCCGGATCCGGACCGTGCGGCGGTCCTGGCCGTCCCGCACCCGCTCGACCAGGCCCTTGGCCTCCATGCGGTCGATGCGGTTGGTGATGGCGCCGGAGGTCACCATGGCGGCCGGGATGAGGGCGCCGGCGGTGAGCGCGTACGGGGGGCCGGACCGGCGGAGGGTGAAGAGGATGTCGAGCTCGCCCAACTCCAGGTCGTGCTCGGCCGCGAAGGCCTTGAGGTGCTTGTCGAGGAGCCGGTTCATCCGCTGGATCCGGGCCAGCACTTCGACGGGCCACAGGCCGGCCGCCAGGTCGGGGCGCTCCTCTGCCCACTGGCCGACGATCGCGTCCACCGCGTCGCTCATGTCGTCCTCATCTCTTTCCGTCCAGAGCGAGGATATCTCAACGTTGAGACACTTGACGTTGAGAGGCCGTCCTGATTTTATCTCAACGTTGAGATTGTGAATCTTGAGATGGATCGGAGCGGGCGCCCTGATGACCACCACGACAGCCGCCACCACCACCGCGGCCGGTGCCGGCAGCCGCCCGGACGCCGGCCCGGCCCCCCGCCCCCGCCCCGGCCTCGTTCCCGTGTTCTGGCTGGCCCTGCTCGCCACCCCCATGGCCGCCGGAGCCAACGCGCCCGTCCTGATCCTTCCGGACATGGCGCGCTCCCTCGGGGTGGCCGCCTCGACCGCCGCCTGGCTCGTCGTCGCCTTCGCCTGGGCCATGGCCGTCGGTACGCCCCTCCTGGCCGGGTTGCTGCGGCGCCGCGGTCTGCGGGCGGTGCTCCGGCTGAGCGGCGTCCTCGTCCTGGGCGGCACGCTGCTCCTCGCCGCGTCCCCGTGGTTGCCGCTCACCCTCCTCGGGCGCGCCGCCCAGGCCGCCGGCAGCGCCGGTCTGGTGGCGGCCGCGATGAGCCTGGCCGGATCGGCCCGCCGCATGGGCGTCATCAGCGCGGGCTTCGGCATGCTCGGCGCGTCCGGTCCGCTCCTCGGCGCACAGCTCTCGCAGGCCGTGTCGTGGCGGCTCTCGCTCGCGGTGCCCGTGGTCGCGCTCCTCGCGCTGCCCGCGGTCAGCAGGTACGCGACGGCTCCGGCGGCCGCGCCGCGGGGCAGGTTCGACGCACGCGGCGCGGGGCTGCTGACGGCGCTCGCCACGGCCCTGGTCCTGCTGCCCCACGCACCGGCCGCCGCCCTCGGCTCGGCGGCCGTCGCCGCCGCGCTGCTCGCGCTCCACGTACGGCGGCGCCCCGACGGCTTCGTCCCGGCCGCGCTGGTCCGCAGGCCCCTCTTCCTCGGCTCCGCGCTGCTGGCCCTGGCGCTGTCGGCCTCGTACTTCACCCTGCTGTTCGCCGTGCCCCGGCTGCTCTCCGACCGGGCCGGCTGGGACGTCGGCGCCGCCGGGGCCGGTCAGCTCGTGGCCCTGCTCACCGGATCCGCGCTGTCCTGGCTGCTGGCGGCGGCCTCGGCGCGCATGGGCCGGGCGGCCGTACGTACGGTCCTGGTCGGGATCGGCGCGCTGGGCGCGGTGCTCGCGGCGTGCGCGAGCCGGGGCCCGCTGCTGCTGGCCGCCACCATGGGCGCGGTGTTCGCCGCGACCGGGGCCAACGCCGTGCTGTCGACGTACGCCGCGTCGAGCGCGCCCGATGCCCAGCGCCCCACGGCCATCGGCCTGTTCTCCCTCTGCTACCTGCTGGGCGGCGCCTTCGGCCCGGCGATCGCGACCGCCCTGGTGCTCGGCGCCTGAGCGAGGACGTCAGGACGTCAGGACCCCAGGACGTCAGGACCCAGGACGTCAGGACCTCAGGACGTCAGGACCTGAGGACGTCAGGACCTGAGGACGTCAGGACCTCAGGACAGCGCCGGGCGGTGCACCGGGACTCCCTCCGGCACCGCGCGGCGCCGGGCCGTGGAGGTGCCCGTCCAGCACGTGCCGCGGCGCGCCAGCAGCCGGCGCAACCACAGCTCCATGGAGACGAGTTCGGCCAGCCCGTCCAGCGCGACCGGGCGCCCGTCCGCTGCGTCGAGCAGGGCCTGCCGTACGACCCGGGCCTCGATCAGGCCGGCGTCCGCGAGCAGCGGGGAGTCGAAGAGGTCCAGCAGCTCGCCCAGGGCGGCCCGCAGCCCCAGCCGCGTCGCCGTCTCGTTCGGCGTGTGGGCCGTGGCGCCCCAGCCCGGCGGCAGCTCGCGCACCCCGGCCGAAGCCAGCACGCTGTGCAGGATCGCGGCCCGGGCCCCGGGCTGGACGCGCAGGGACTCGGGCAGCGCGCGGGCGGCCCGTACGACCTGGTTGTCCAGGAACGGGGCGTGCAGGCGCTGGCTGCGGACCTCCACGGCCTGTTCGAAGACCCGGTGGTCGGCGGCGTGCCGGGCCAGCAGCGCGCGGGCGCGGGCCTCCCCCGGGCGCAGCGACAGCGGGGGCCGGCCGGCCGCGGCCGTCAGACGGATCGATACTTCCGCCAGCGCCTCGCCCGTCAGCCAGCCCGCCGCCGGGCCCGGCCGGGACCAGGTCAGGGCGGCGAGGGAAGCGTCCACCGGACCGGAGGCGCGCTCGGTGACCCCGCCCTCGCGGAGCCTGGCCGCGGCGGCTTCCATGCCCGCGCGGTACGTCGTACGGGCAAGTCTTCGGGCCGCCGCGTACACGGTGAGCGGCACCAGCAGGGACTCCCCGGAGGCGCCGGAGGCGGAGGCCGAGCGGGCCAGCGCCGCCACCGGGCGCAGCAGGTGGCGCCGGCGGCGGTCCATCAGGAGGTCGGCCATGCGGGCCGGGTGGGCGTCGAGGACCTGGCGGGCGCCGTGGCCGGTGAAGTGGTCGGCCGAGCCCGCGGCCAGCCGGCGCCGCTCGCGGGCGGCGAAGACCAGCGAGGGGCCGGGCTCGTCGGTCAGCGGGCCGTCGAGTTCGGCGTACGGGAGGGCCTCCTCGGCGGCGGCCACCACGACGTGGTGCAGCCGCGGGTCGGCCGCGATGGCCCTGGCCCGTTCCATCTCGGCCTCGCGCCCCTGCGGGGTGGCCAGGTCGTTGAAGGTGACCGCCAGCAGCCGCGCCCCGGCGGGGCTCGCCAGGGTGCCCGGGGCCCCGGGCAGGCCGGCCGCCAGCAGCGCCAGCGTCGCGGAGGCGCTGCCGCCGGAGAGGTCCGCGCCCACCCCGGGGGCCGGGGCGCCGCGGGCCGCGCGCCGGTCGGCGGGGCCCATGCCCGGTACGGGGCCGGGATCGTACGGCGGTACGGCGTCGGGAGCATGCCGGGGCGCCGTGAGCCGGGCGCGCACGGCATCCACCAACGCTTCCCGTACGCCCTCCACCGCGCGCTCCGGATCGGCCTCGGGGGCGGCCACCGCGAGGGAGGCGACCTGCTCGTAGCCGGTGATCTCGCGGGAGCCCTCGCGCAGGATGAGCGCGTGCCCGGGCGGGATGCGCCGGACCCCGGCGTACGGTGTGCCGTCGCCCAGTGCCTCCGGACTGTCGGGGCAGGCCAGCAGGGCGGCGAGATGGCCGATGTCGAGCTGCGCCTCGATGAGGTCGGCGAGCGGGAGGGCGGCGGTGGCGTACGCGGTGCCGCTCGCCCAGGGCGTGTAGAAGACGGGCCGGGCGCCCGCGAGGTCGCCGACGACGGTGATCCGGCGGCCGGTCTGGACGACGGCGGTGTAGCTGCCGGACCACTGCGTGAGGTGGCGCAGCGCACCGCCGCGGGCGGCGTAGAGCGCACGGCGCAGCTCGGCGTCGGTCGCGCCGCAGCAGCCGAGGACAGCGAGCCGGGTGAACGGGTCGGCGGGGTCGGCGGTGAGGGTGCGGATCTCGTCCGGGCGCCAGTCGCCGACGGCCCAGAGGGGGTCGGGGTCTCCCCACAGCAGCTGTGCGCCGACGGGGTGGACGGTGCGTTCGGCGTCCGCGCCGGGGTCGCCGGGATGGGCGGCGTCCGCGATGCCGCCGCGCAGGGGGGCACCGCCGGGGTCGTATCCGCGCTGGCCGGAGCCCGGGCCGGAGCCCGGGCCGGAGACCCGGCCGGCCGTGCCGAAGCTCGCGGCGATACTGCTCCAACCCACCAACCAGCGCACCGCCGCCTCCCCAGCCTGTGGGCACATGACCGGGGCACGGGCAGCACGAACGGCGCTGAGGGCGCGGTCGGCGGGACCCCGGGTGGCTCGGGTCCATGCTGCCACGGGACAGGCGTGCGGGAGGGGTTAAAGGGGGCGCACATGCAAACGAACACGCCCCGGCAACGCGGTATTTGGCGTTCCGTTCCCACCGCCCCATAGGTCGCTTTCAGCCATTCTTCGGCCGCCGGAAGGGCCCTCCTGTGCCGTCGGTGCCCGGCGCGGGGGCGCGGTACGGGAGGCGGAATGCGCCCCCCGGACCGTTCCGCCACCCGCGGGGATTGAGGTAGCGGCATCCCCCGACCCGCCCGATCCGCGCAGCGGGCCGACCCACGCACCGCACATCGAATCGCCGGGTCCGGGCACCGGCCAGAGCGCACGGGCGGGCGCACGGCCACACGGACGGAGCACGCGCTGACACGTGCGCCCCGGCTCCGGGCCCGGAGCGGACTGTGCAAACGGACAACAATCCCGCCATACGGAAGTAAGGGCCTTAACGCTTGGGAGGCGGGGAACTACGCTGGGTTTACGAAATGCCGGGCGCCTATGCCCCGGCGGCGTATGCGTTCCGCGTGTGACGAGGGGTGGCGCATGTCCAGGGAGCTCCGCGAGCCCAATGAGAAGCTCGGCGCCGTCCTCGCCCTCGCGGGCATCAGCAACGCCGGGCTGGCCCGGCGGGTCAACGACCTCGGCGCGCAGCGCGGCCTGACGCTTCGGTACGACAAGACGTCGGTGGCCCGGTGGGTGTCGAAGGGGATGGTGCCGCAGGGCGCCGCCCCGCACCTGATCGCCGCCGCCATCGGCGCGAAGCTGGGGCGGCCGGTGCCGCTGCACGAGATCGGGCTGGCGGACGCGGACCCCGCGCCCGAGGTCGGCCTGGCCTTCCCGCGCGATGTCGGCGCGGCGGTGCGCTCGGCCACCGACCTCTACCGGCTCGACCTCGCCGGCCGGCGAGGCGGTGGCGGGATCTGGCAGTCGCTCGCGGGCTCGTTCTCGGTGGCCGCCTACGCGACGCCCGCCTCGCGCTGGCTGATATCTCCCGCTGACGGCTCGGTGGCACGCGAACCGGCGGGCACGGCCCCCAAGCCGACGGCCCATCACCCGGTGGGCCACGACCCGGCTGTCCAGCACCCCGCGGGCCAGCACCCCGCGGGCCAGAGCCCCGTACCTGCGACCCCCTCGGCTCACGACGTTCTGGCGCACGGGACGCCGGCCTCGGCGCCGGCGCACGAGGCACCGGCACCAGGTCCCCGGCCCTCCCCGGAAGGCCGTACGACCGGACCGGCGACGGGACCCATGACAGGCCCGCCGTCCACGGTTGTGCCCGCCCAGCCCGGCGCCGAAACGCCGCGCGACCACGGGCAGCGCGTAGGACACAGCGACGTGACGAAGCTGCGCGAGGCCGCCGAGGACGCGCGCCGCTGGGACTCCAAGTACGGCGGCGGGGACTGGCGTTCGTCGATGGTCCCCGAGTGCCTGCGGGTGGACGCGGCGCCGCTGCTGCTCGGCTCGTACACCGACGAGGTGGGCCGCGCCCTGTTCGGCGCAACCGCCGAACTGACCCGGCTGGCCGGGTGGATGGCCTTCGACACCGGTCAGCAGGAGGCGGCCCAGCGCTACTACATCCAGGCGTTGCGCCTCGCCCGCGCGGCCGCGGACGTACCGCTCGGCGGCTACGTGCTGGCCTCGATGTCCCTGCAGGCGACCTACCGGGACTTCCCGGACGAGGGCGTGGACCTCGCGCAGGCCGCCGTCGAACGCAACCGCGGCCTGGCCACCGCCCGCACGATGAGCTTCTTCCGGCTGGTCGAGGCGCGGGCGCACGCGAAGGCGGGCGATTCGGTGGCCGCCGGAGCGGCGCTGCGGGCGGCGGAGGGCTGGCTGGAACGGGCCCGGGAAGGCGACCCGGATCCGACCTGGCTCGGTTTCTACTCGTACGACCGTTTCGCGGCGGACGCGGCGGAATGCTACCGGGACCTCAAACTCCCCCGGCAGGTACGGCGCTTCACCGAGCAGGCGCTGTCCCGGCCCACCGAGGAGTACGTACGGTCGCACGGGCTGCGGCTGGTGGTGAGCGCGGTCGCCGAGCTGGAGTCGGGCAACCTCGACGCGGCGTGCGCGGCGGGCACCCGGGCGGTGGAGGTGGCGGGCCGGATCTCCTCGGCGCGGACGACCGAATACGTACGGGACCTGCTGCACCGCCTGGAACCGTACGGGGACGAACCGCGCGTCGCGGAGCTGCGCGAGCGGGCCCGGCCGCTGTTGGTGACGCCGGCGTAAGGCCTGTCTTCCGGGGGCCGCGTAGCCGCGTTGTCGGTGACGGGGTGCAGTATGCAGGGGTGGGAGGTGTCAGCGTGGGCGGCGGCGTGGACTGCGATGTGCTGGTGATCGGCGGCGGGATCGTCGGCCTGTCGACGGCGCACGCCTTGTCGCGTCTGGCTCCGGGGACCCGGGTGGTCGTCCTGGAGAAGGAGGCCGGTCCGGCCCGGCACCAGACGGGCCGCAACAGCGGGGTGATCCACAGCGGGATCTACTACCGCCCCGGATCGCTGAAGGCGCGCTTCGCGGTGCGCGGCGCCGCCGAGATGGTCAAGTTCTGCGCGGAGCACGGCATCGCGCACGAGGTGACGGGCAAGCTGATCGTCGCCACGGAGCGCGAGGAGCTGCCGCGGCTGCACGCCCTGGTCCAGCGCGGCCGGGAGAACGGCATCCCGGTGCGCGAGCTGGGCCCGGCGCAGATCGCGGAGTACGAGCCGCAGGTGCGCGGGCTGGCCGCGATCCACGTCGGCAGCACCGGGATCGTGGACTACGGCCGGGTGAGCGCCCAGCTGGCGGAGTCCTCGGGCGCGGAGATCGTCTACGGCGGCGCGGTGGACCTGATCTCCCGCCGCGCGTCGGCGGTGGCGGTCCGCACCACGTCCGGCCTGGTGGTCAGGGCGCGGATGCTGGTCAACTGCGCGGGCCTCCAGTGCGACCGGATCGCCCGCCTGGCCGGAGACGACCCGGGCATGCGGATCATCCCCTTCCGGGGCGAGTACTACGACCTGGCCCGTCCGGAACTGGTCCGGGGGCTGGTGTACCCGGTGCCCGACCCGGCGTTCCCCTTCCTCGGGGTGCACCTGACCCGGGGGATCGGCGGCGGCGTCCACGTCGGCCCCAATGCCGTGCCCGCGCTGGCCCGCGAGGGCTACGCCTGGTCGACGGTGCGCCCCCGGGACCTCGCGGACGAGCTCGCCTGGCCGGGAGCCTGGCGGATGGCCGCACGGCACTGGCGGTACGGGACGGGCGAGATCCACCGCTCGCTGTCGAAGCAGGCCTTCACCCGGGCGGTACGGCGCCTGCTGCCGGCGGTCACCCCGGCGGACCTGCGCCCCGCCGCTGCCGGGGTCCGCGCGCAGGCCGTGCTGCGGGACGGCACCCTCGTGGACGACTTCCTGATCCGCGACGCCCCGCGCACGGTCCACGTGCTCAACGCCCCCTCGCCCGCCGCGACCGCTTCGCTCCCGATCGGCCGCGAGATCGCCGCCCGCGTCCTTCGCGGCCTCGGCTCGTCCTGACCCTCCAGTCGGGGGTGCAGGGTCGCCGCTGCGCGGAACTGGTCCCCGCCCCGCCCTTTCTCCGTTTCCTGGGGCTCCGCCCCAGACCCCGCGCCTCAAACGCCGGCGAGGCTGAATCCTTCAGCCCGTCCGGCGTTTGAGGACCGGGTCCGGGCAGAGCCCGGGGAACGGCGGAAGGGCGGGGCGGGGTGGGGACCAGCTCCGCGCAGCGGCGCCGACAGCCCCCGTCGTAGAATCGACGCATTGTGTCTGAGTCCCTAAACCCCCAGCCGCCCAGCCTCCCGGACGCCGCGCCGAAGGCGAACTCGTACGTGCCACCCAAGTGGCGCACCGAGCCCCGCTTCCCCGACGGGCCCTCGCCCGATCCGGCCGGCTCGCACCACGAGCGGCGGATCCGGAGCTTCCAGCCCCGGCGCAGCCGGGTCACCACCGGCCAGGGCGAGGCCCTCAAGCGCCTCTGGGGCACCTGGGGCCTGGACATCGACGGCCACCGGGTCATCGACCTCAAGGAGCTCTTCGACGGCCTCCCCGTCGTCATGGAGATCGGCTTCGGCATGGGCGAGGCCACCGCCCAGATGGCCGCCGACGACCCCGGCACCGGGATCCTCGCCGTCGACGTGCACACCCCCGGGCAGGGCAACCTCCTCGCCCTCGCGGAACGGGGCGGACTCAGCAACATCCGCGTGGCCAACGGCGACGCCATCATCCTGCTCCGCGAGATGCTGCCGCCCGAGTCCCTGGCCGGGATCCGCGTGTACTTCCCGGATCCCTGGCCCAAGGCCCGCCACCACAAGCGCCGGCTGATCCAGCCCGAGTTCCTCACCCTGGCCGCCACCCGCATGGCGCCCGGGGCCGTACTGCACTGCGCGACCGACTGGGAGCCGTACGCCGAGCAGATGCTCGAAGTGCTCACCGCGCACCCGGACTTCGAGAACACCCAGCCTGACGGCGGCTACGCCCCGCGCCCCGCCTTCCGGCCGCTCACCCGCTTCGAGGGGCAGGGCCTCGACAAGGGCCACGTCGTACACGACTTGCTCTTCCGGCGCAGGGAGAACTGACAACGTCACGGCGCGTGTCAGACCGGCTCGCTAGGGTCATGGTGTGTTCCGAGCGCTCCGCCATGTGCTCGCACGTCCGTCGGGCACGGTCCGTACGGGCGTGCTCCTCGCCCTGCTCGCCGTCACCGGGATCGCGATCCTCGAACTCGTGCGGGAGGAGACCGGCACCCCCGGGTTCTTCGTCGGTCTCGGTCTGGCCCTGCTGCCGGTGGCGCCGCTCATGGCGGCCTTCCGGTGGCTCGGCCGGGCCGCGCCCGCGCCCTGGCCGCAGTTGCTGTTCTGCTTCGGCTGGGGTGCCTGCACCGCGGCGCTGATCGCGATACTGGCCAACAACTTCGCCACCCAGTGGATAGCCGCGGCCACCGCGGACCCCTCCGAGGCCGATCAGCTCGGCTCCGTGGCCATCGCGCCGGTGGTGGAGGAGAGTGCCAAGGCGGCGGCCCTGCTGCTGGTGTTCGTGTTCCGGAGAGGCCATTTCACCGGCCCCGCCGACGGTTTCGTGGTGGCCGGCTTCACCGCCACGGGCTTCGCCTTCACCGAGAACATCCTCTACCTCGGCAACGCCTTCGGTGAGGACCTGGCCGAGGGCACCGGCGTACTGGAGTCGCTGACGGCGGCGACCTTCTTCGTGCGGATAGTGCTGTCTCCGTTCGCGCACCCGCTGTTCACGGTGCTGACAGGGCTCGGATTCGGCGCGGCCGCGCTCAGCGTCCGCCGTTCGCGCCGGATGTGCCTGCCGCTGCTGGGCCTGGCGCTGGCCATGGGCATGCACGCGCTGTGGAACGGCTCCTCGCGGCTCGGGGAGTACGGCTTCTACGTGGTCTACGGCTGCGTGATGGTTCCGGTGTTCGGGCTGCTGGTGTGGCTGGCGGTGCGGATACGGCGCGGCCGGCTGCGGGCCGTCGCCGGGGAGCTGGCCCTCTACGCGGCCGCCGGCTGGCTCGGCCCCGCCGAGGTGCCGGCCCTGGCTTCGATGCCGGCCCGGTCGCTGGCCCGCGCCCTGGCCCGGCGCAGCGGGGGCCGGGCCGCCGGACGCGCGGTCGCGCGGTACGAGGCGGACGCGGCCGCCCTGGCTCTGCTACGGAACCGGGCGCGCCGCGGCGGCCCGGTGCGCGAGCCGGATTTCGCCGGGCGGGAGCGGGAGTTGCTGCACCGGCTGTGGCAGCACCGCGCGACGGCGGGCCCCGCGCTGGCCCGGGCGGCGGTCATGGAGGAGCTGCTTCCGCCGTGGTTCGACCCTCTGGCCTCCTCGGCCTCGGCTTCGGCCTCGGCTTCGGCCGTGTCCGCCGACGCCGCCGCGCCGGCCGGAGTACCGGCCGGAGTACCCCTGCCGCGATGGGCGGAGCCGGAGCTCAGACGTTCAGGCCCTTGGAGTTCAGCCACGCCAGCGGGTCCATCGTCGAGCCACCCTTGCGTACTTCCAGGTGGAGATGGGCCCCGGTGACATTGCCGGTGGCGCCGACGCGGCCGATGGTCTCGCCGCCGGCGACCGCACCCGAGGTCACCGACATCGAGGAGAGGTGGCAGTACCAGATCTCCGTACCGTCCTCCAGCTCCAGCACGATCCGGTAGCCGTACGCGCCGGACCAGCCGGCCGAGGTGATCTTTCCGGCGGCCACGGCCTTGACCGGGGTGCCGGTCGGGGCCGCGAGGTCCAGGCCGGTGTGGTAGCCGGAGGACCACATGGAGCCGGAGTCCCCGTAGTGCGACGTGAGGGTGTAGGCGGAGGTGGGCAGGAAGTAGCTTCCGGCCGATTTGGCCAGGCCCTCCTGCTCGGCCTTCGCCTCGGCGGCCTTCCTGGCGGCCTCGGCCTCTTCCGCAGCCTTCGCCTCGGCCTGCGCCTTCGCTTCCTCGGCCGCCGTGCGGGCCGCCTCCAGCTTGGCCTTGGCCTCCTGGGCGGCGGCCTGCTGCGCGGCCTGCTCGGCCTGCGCCCGGGCCTTCGCCTCGGCGACGTCCTGCTGGGACTCGGCCTGCTGGAGGATGCGGCTGCGCAGCGCCTCGCCGGCGTCCGCGCCCCGGTCGGACTGCTGCGCGATGATGCCCGTCTTCGCGGCCGCCGCACCCAGACCGCCGTCCTCCTGCCGCTCCTTGTCCCCGGACATCAGATCGGGCAGGGACGGCAGGGATATCGCGACCTGGGGCCGGTCCTGTGCGGTGGCGATACCGCTGGCGCCCACCGCCGCGATGACACCGACGCCGAGGACGGTGGAGCTGCGCGCGAGTCCTCCGCGCTGCTTGGCGACCCGGTGCTTGCCGCGGACGGGACGGACCGAATCCTCGGTGGGATTCCACTCGCCCCAGGCACCCGCGGTGGGCGGCTCCTGGATCTCGATGCCTTCAGGGGCAGGCAAGTTGGAGGCCACCGGGGCACACTCCTCATCGACGCGCATTGACGCGCACGCGCACGGTGCCGTCTCTTGCGACGGCTGGGACGACCGCGCTGCGTTATCGAAAGGTAATAGACGTAGGGGAGTGATTCCAAGCTCCCCCGATTGATCGTTAGCGCCAATCGGCCACTCCCTGACCAGCTCTGGCCAGGCCTTTTCCCTACATAAACGGATCAACTCGGGCAAAGATCAGACGACTCCCCCACCCTTCCAGCCACGTCTGAAAAGTGACGGTCCGTCAATCATCTCGCGCAGAGCGCCCCTTCCCTCACACTCCGTAACGTGCGACGTGCGGGACACGACGAAGGCCCGGTTCCCCAAGGGGAACCGGGCCTTCGTACTGAGTAGCGGGGGCAGGATTTGAACCTACGACCTCTGGGTTATGAGCCCAGCGAGCTACCGAGCTGCTCCACCCCGCGTCGGTAAACACAACTCTACGCCATCCGGGGGGAGTCCTCCGCCAATTAACCGCCACCCCGCCCGCAGATCGACATCACCGCAGGTCAGAGCCTTAAAACCGGCCCGAAGCCGGGGGGTGCGAACGAAGCCGCCGGGTCAGGACGCGCGTGGTGGTGCCGTCGTCCTCCTGGACGTCCCAGACGTGCGCGAAGCCGATGCGGTGCAGCAGGGTCAGGGAGGCCGTGTTGGGAGCGGCCACGGTGGCGTGCACCTCGGTCAGGCCGAGGGTGTCGAAGCCGTACGGCCGTGCGTCCGCTCGCCCACGGGACCGGGAACGACTGAGCGCCCCGTCCGGCCGGAACCGGAAGGGGCGCTCAGCGCCAGGTCAGAGGCTTCGCCTCGGCCCGCGAGCGGTAGGCCATGTCGGACTCGAACCGACAACCAACGGATTAAAAGTCCGCTGCTCTGCCAATTGAGCTAATGGCCCTCCACGTGCTCACCCCAGAGCATAGCCGGACCTCGCCGGTCAGCCGATCGGGTATCGACCGACCGGCCTGTCGCGTCCCGAGGCCTTGTCACGTCGCGTCAGTTTCCGGGGCGCTGGGGGAGACCGAGGGCTCTGGCCCCCGCCGCCACGAGAAAGGGCCCGTACGGCACCTGGGTGCCGTACGGGCCCTTCTCAGGGGTTCAGCTCAGCAGCGATCAGCCGTTGCGCTTCCAGCGCGGCTTGTCGTCGCGGCGGCCGCCGAAGCCACCGGTGGAACCGGATCCGGACGGGCGGTGGTCGTCGCGGCGGCCGTACGGACGGTCACCGGCGCCGCCGGAGCGGAAACCACCGGACGGACGGTCGTCACGACGGTCGCGGTTGAACGGGCGGTCGCCGCCGCCGGAGCGGAAGCCGCCGCCGGAGGTGCGGTCGTCACGGTTGTACGTGCCGTTGCCCGTGGCCGGACGGTCACCACCGGAGCGGAAGCCACCCGACGGACGGTCGTCGCGGCGGAAACCACCACGGTCGCCACCACGGTCATCGCGGTTGAAGCCACCCGACGGACGCTCGTCACGACGGAAGCCACCACCGGCCGGACGGTCACCACCGGAACGGAAACCACCCGACGGACGGTCGTCACGGCGGAAACCACCACGGTCGCCACCACGGTCGTCACGGTTGAAGCCACCGGAGGGGCGGCCGCCGCGGTCACCGCGGTCGCCGCGGTCGTCACGGCGGAAGCCGCCACGGTCACCGCGGTCGCCACCGCGGTTGTCACGACGCTCGAAGTTGCCGCGGTCGTCGCGCTGGGCGCGCTGCTCCTCGCGGCGCTCCTGCGCGGCCAGCTCGGCGGCAGCGGCGGCGGCAGCAGCCGCGACCTCGGCCTCGGCGGCCTCGGCCACCTCGGCGACAGCGGCCTCCGGGTCCTCGCCGCGCTCACGCGCGGAACGGGCGACCAGGCGGTCGGCCTCCTCGCGCAGCTCCACGGCACGGCGCGACAGTCGCTCCAGCTGCTTGGTGAGCTCGGCGACCTCGCGCTCGGCCTGCTTGGCGGCGTTGTTCGCGGAGTCGGCCTGGACCTCGGTCAGCGAACGGGCACCGGTGATCTCGGCGACCTCCGGCTCGAAGGCGCCTGCGCCCTGGACGATGTGACGCGAGGCGTCGACGCCCGCGTCCTCCATCAGGCGGAAGATCTGGCGGCGCTGGTGCGGCAGCGCGAGGGAGACCACGACACCGGACTTGCCGGCGCGAGCGGTGCGGCCCGAGCGGTGCAGGTAGTCCTTGTGGTCACCGGCCGGGTCCACGTTCAGGACCAGGTCGATGCCGTCGACGTGGATGCCGCGGGCGGCGACGTCGGTGGCGACGAGCGCGTTGACGTAGCCGTCCTTGAAGTCGGCGAGGACGCGGGTACGGGCGCCCTGCGTCATGCCGCCGTGCAGCGCGTCGGCCTTCACGCCGGCCTCGACGAGCTGCTCGGCGATGCGGTCGGCGCCCAGCTGGGTGCGGACGAAGATGATGGTGCGGCCCTTGCGGGCGGCGATGGCGGCCGTGACCGGCGCCTTGTCCTTCGGCTTCACGACGAGCACGTGGTGCGTCATGGTCGTGACGTTGCCCTGGGCGCTGTCGACCTCGTGGGTGACCGGGTTGGACAGGTAGCGCTTGACCAGGGTGCCGATCTCGTTCTCCATGGTGGCGGAGAAGAGCATGCGCTGGCCGCCGCCGGGGATCTGGTCGAGCAGCTCGGTGACCTCGGGCAGGAAGCCCAGGTCGGCCATCTGGTCGGCCTCGTCGAGGACGGCGATCTTGACGTTCTCCAGGGAGCAGGCGCCACGGTTGATGATGTCGCGCAGACGGCCCGGGGTGGCGACGAGTACGTCGACACCGCGCTCCAGAGCGAAGATCTGGTTGCTCATGGAGGTACCGCCGCAGACGACCTTCATCTTCAGGCCGAGCACGTCGCCGTAGGGCTGGAGGGCGTCCGCGACCTGCATCGCGAGCTCACGCGTCGGCGTGAGGATGATGGCGCGGGGCTTCTTCTTCTCGGTGTGACCGCCGGCCAGCGAGGCCAGGGTCGGCAGACCGAAGGAGAGGGTCTTGCCGGAGCCGGTGCGGCCACGGCCGAGGATGTCCTTGCCGGCCAGGGCGTCCGGGATGGTCGCGGCCTGGATCGGGAAGGGGGCGGTGACGCCGTTCTGGGCGAGCTTGCGCACGATGCCATCGGGCAGACCGAGGTCGCCGAAGGTGATCGTGGGCTCCGCGTCAGCGTCAGCGTCGGTGTCGAAGTCCGTGTCGGTTTCGATGGAGTCCTCGAGGGACTCGTCGGTCGTCACGTCGGCCTCGAGGGCCTCGATGATCTCGTTCGCCTCTGCGGCCTCGATGGCCTCGGTGACCACAAGGGCCTCGGCGTCGATGATCTCGTTGGAGTCGTTCTCGGGCATGACGGAACGGTCAGAACTGGAAATGGACATGCGAAATGCGAAACCTTCCGGAGTCTCGGCACGCGCCCAAACTCCGTGAATCGCAAATCGACCGCCTCAATGCGGTCAGCCACGGCTAGGGAGAGTACGCGCCACACGGCGCTCTTCGGATTCGGCGCCGGGCAATGGGATCAAACGATCTATAACCATACGCACCCTCCCCGGGGTCTGGCAAGCCGGTCCGACCAAAACGCCTTTGACCTGCGAAGACGTCTCGCTCCGCCGCCTGACCGCACCCCGGAGACCGGGCCGGGCCTAGGCCTGCGGGGCCGGCTGGGTGGTGGGCTCGGGCTGCGGACTTGACGGAGTCGGCGTGGGTTCCGTCACAGGGGGCGTCGTGGCCGGCGGTTGCGGAGTCGGACTGGCCGACTGCTGCCCGCCGCTCGAACCGCCGCCACCGGAGCCGCCAGAACCACCGGAACCACCGGCTCCGCCCGACCCGCCCGACCCGCCCGAGCCCCCGGCAGGCGGTTCCTGGGGGCCCTGCCCACCCGCTCCGCCGCCCGGTCCCGCCGACGGCGCGGGCACACCCGGCTGACCGCTCGGCGCGCCCGGACCGGGCGAGGCTCCGGTCGCGCCGGAGGCCTTGCCGTCCTCCTTGGGCTTGCCGTCCTGGTTCCCCGTACCGTCCTTCGCGCCGTGTCCGTTGCCGTGGACCCCGGAGCCCTTCCCGGTCGTGGAGCCCCTGCCCGCGGCGCCGCCCTCGCGGTCCGCCGATGCGGACGGCCCGGGCTTCGCCGCGTCCTCGCCGACACTCATGCAGCCGGCCGTCGCCGCGACCGCGAGCGCGGTGACGGCCAGCCGGAGGGAAGCGGACAACTGGCGCACGGGGGTACCTCCGGAGCCTGGGGGTGAGCGGTCCGCATGAGCGGGTCAATGTGCCCAACTCCCTTTGACCCGTAAGGGACACGCCCTCAGGCGAACAGCTGCCGCGCCACCTGCGACCCGAGGTGCACCGCACCCAGCCCGACCAGCACCGACATCACCACGTTCGCCGCCGCCAGGAACGTCCAGCCGCGCTCGGCCAGCCGCAGCGTCTCGTACGAGAACGTCGAGTACGTGCTCAGCGCCCCGCACAGCCCGGTCCCCAGCAGCAGCTCCCACCGCGAGGAGGAGGCCCCGGCCAGCACCGCGCCCGTCAGGACCCCCAGCACCAGGCACGCGGCCGCGTTGACCACGAAGGTGCCCCAGGGGAAGACCGAATCGTGCCGCGCCTGCACCGCGCGGTCCGTCACGTACCGCAGCGGAGCGCCCACGACCGCGCCCGCCACCACCAGGAGCCAGTTCACCCGCGCCCCCGGACCGCGAGCCGGGTCACCGAGGCCGCCGCCCACACCGCGCCCAGGGCCGCCAGCACCGTGAGCCCGGCGTAGGCCAGCGCGGTCCCCGCCTCCCCCTCGTCCAGGAGCCGCGAGAAGTCCACCGCGTAGGTGGAGAAGGTGGTGAAGCCGCCGAGCACCCCGACCCCGGCGAAGGGCCGCACCAGTGGATGCGGCGCGGTCCGACCGCCCTCGCTGATCAGCACCATCAGTACGCCGATCAGCGCACAGCCGGTCACGTTGATCCAGAAGGTCGCCCACGGAAAGGCCCCGGGTCCGGTCGGCCAGAGCAGGCCGGCCCCGTACCGCGCCGTGGCCCCGACCGCCCCTCCCGCCGCCACCGCCGCGAGCACCCGGCCCCGGGGTTCGGCGCGCTGGGCGGGTACGTGCAGGTCGACGTCGGGGTCGATCGCCTCGGCGCCGGGGACCGGTCGGGTCACCCGTACCCCAGCGCGTGCAGCCGGTCGTCGTCGATCCCGAAGTGGTGGGCGATCTCGTGCACCACGGTGACCTCCGTCTCGGCGACCACGCTCTCCCGGTCGTCGCACATCCGCAACGTGGGATTCCGGTAGATGGTGATCCGGTCCGGCAGCACCCCGGCGTACCACTCACCGCGGTCCGTCAGCGGAGTCCCCTCGTACAGTCCGAGGAGCTCGGGGTCGTCGGCGGGAGGTTCGTCCTCGACGAACACCGCCACGTTGTCCATCAGCCGCGTCAGCTCCGGCGGGATCCGGTCCAGGGCCTCTGCGACGAGCTCTTCGAACTCCTCGCGCGTCATCTCCAGCACCGGGCCATTCTCCCCCCGGCGGAAACCGTTTTGGCGATAGCTGCCCGGATCCCATATGCTTCTCACGTCCCCGACGCGCTGGAAAGCGCCCAGGCGGGCCTTTAGCCCTCATCGTCTAGTGGCCCAGGACGCCGCCCTTTCAAGGCGGTAGCACGGGTTCGAATCCCGTTGGGGGTACGCGTTACCGTGTGCAAGACTTGGTCTCGCACACTACAAGGTCCTGTGGAGCAGTTGGTTAGCTCGCCACCCTGTCAAGGTGGAGGTCGCGGGTTCAAGTCCCGTCAGGATCGCTGAAGCCGGAAACGGCTTCGTGGCTGGGTAGCTCAGTTGGTACGAGCGATCGCCTGAAAAGCGATAGGTCGCCGGTTCGACCCCGGCCCCAGCCACCATCGAGAAGGCCCCGTCCCCCGGACGGGGCCTTCTGCGGTTACTCCCCCTCGGTCATCCCCTCGGTCATCCCCTCGGCCGCCGTCCGCGCCCTGCGGCGCCACTGCACCAGGCCGACGGCCGCCGCCCCCGCCGCGACCAGCCCGAGCAGCGCCCAGTCCGGGACCGCGTCGGCCAGCGACCCGACCCACTGCTCCACCGCGAACGAGTCGTCCACGTCCAGCAGCCCCGGCAGCGCACTCGCGCCGTCGTAGGCGAGGAA
The DNA here is from genome assembly GCF_055564955.1 of Streptomyces sp. NPDC028910. NCBI lineage: Bacteria > Bacillati > Actinomycetota > Actinomycetes > Kitasatosporales > Streptomycetaceae > Streptomyces > Streptomyces sp. NPDC028910. The sequence goes on from NZ_JBVHVF010000003.1 coordinate 27,218, forward strand.
CAGCGCGCCCAGGGTGATGAAGAACAGCCCGGACAGCAGCGAGGTGGTGTGCAGCTCGAAGCGGCCCACCGTCAGGGCCCGCCCGCGCAGCCAGCGCCGCCCGCCCAGCTGGAACCGCTCCCACAGCAGGGCCAGCAGGAACAGCGGTACGGCCATCCCCAGCGCGTACACCGCGAGCAGCAGGCCGCCGTAGACGGAGCTGGCGCTGACCGCCGCGACCGTCAGGACGCTGCCCAGGATGGGCCCGGCGCAGAAGCCCGCCAGCCCGTAGACCGCGCCGAGCGCGTACACCGACAGCGCGGTGGTCGGCCGGATCCGGCCCGACAGCTCCGAGATCCGCTTGGGGGCGAAGCCCAGGCCCAGGATCTGCGCGAGCCCGAGCGCGATGATCAGCCAGCCGCCGGCCAGGACGAGCTGGTCGCGGTTGCCGTGGAAGAACCGTCCGGCGTACGAACCGGCGGCCCCCAGCGGTACGAGGGTGCTCGCGAGGCCCGCGTAGAAGATCCCGGTGCGGGCCAGCAGCCGCGAGGTGGAGTCGATCGAGTACGCGAAGAAGGCCGGGAGCAGCAGCGCGCTGCAGGGGCTGAGCAGGGCGAGGAGGCCGCCGAGCAGGGCGGCCAGGTATCCGATGTCGGTCACGGCCGCGCCGCCGCCTCGGCCGTGGCGATGGCGGCCGTGAAGGCGTCGAGCGGCTGGGCTCCGGCGATCGGCTTGCCGTTGACCAGGAAGGACGGGGTGGAGGTCACGCCGATGCGGTAGCCCTCCTCCTGGTCCCGCTTCAGGGCCGCCGCGGCCTGCTCGCCGGCCATGTCCGTCTTGAAGCGCTCCAGGTCGGGGACCCCGGCCTCGCGGGCCAGCTCCACGAGCCGAGGCTCGGCGAAGCCCTTCTCCTTCGAGCCGTCGGCGTACGCGGCGGCGTGGAAGGCGGCGAAGCGGTCCTGCTGCCCGGCCGCCCAGGCGGCCTTGGCGGCGGCCTCGGAGTCGGCGCCGAAGATCGGGAAGTTGCGCCACTCGATGCGCAGGGTGCCGTCCTCGACGTACTTCCTCACCAGTTCGGGCTCGGTGTCCCGGGCGAACTTGCCGCAGTAGCCGCACTTGAAGTCGGAGTACTCGATGAGCACCACGGGCGCGTCGGCGCGGCCGACGGCGAGCTTGTCGCCGGACTCGCGGCGGGCCAGTGCCCTGAGCTCGGCGGAGGGGTCGGTCCGGGGCGCGACCGCGGTCGCGGAGCCGGCGGAGCCCTTCTCGGCGGGGGCGGTGGCCTGCCAGGAGACGATGCCGAGGGTGATCGCGGCGAGGGCGACCCCGGCGGAGATCAGCAGGGGCTTCGTGGAGGTCTTGGGAGAGGACATGCGGGTGCTCCAGTGCTGCGGGTGGTGAGGCGGGGACCGGTGGGGAGCCACCGGCTAAACCCGCATCACGGACAGCTCCAGCGGGCCGGGCGCCGGCCGGTCGGGACCGCGTACGAGGACCGGTACGGGCATCGTTCCGTGCGGCCGCGCCCCCTCGGGCACCGTCCGCGCCGGCGGGAGCTGCGCGTGCTCGCCCGCGGCCCGCGTCGGGACGGCGGGGACGCCGCCGTGATCGGGAGCCACCGGTGCGCAGGCCGGCCCACCGCGGTCGGCGAACGCCACGGGGACCGGCGCCGCCGGGCCGCCGCCACCGCCGGCCCGGGCCGGGATCAGGCCCGGGGCCCCGGCCGCGGGCTGCGCCGCCGCGGCCGTCAGCCGGGCTGTCAGTCCGGCCGTCGGGCCAGCCGTCGGGCCGCCCGTCAGCCCGGCCGGGCGGGCCGTGGCGGCGCCGGCCAGCACCGGGATCACCGCGAGGACCACCGCCACCAGGACCACGCCGAGCAGGCAGCACACGCGGCGGGGGCGGGACAAGGTGGGCTGCCTCTCACTCGTACGGCCGGCGGACTCGTCCCGAAATGGTACGGGTCCGCCCGACAAATGCGTTCGCCACCCGGAGGGCCCAGGTGAGATCCTCGACCAGGTATGTCTACTTCCTTCGCCGCCCTGCAGACGCTTCTCGGTGAGATCTCCCTCCGTGACGCGCACCGCCTCGGCCGCCGCCTCGAGGGCGCCCGCCGCATCCGCAAGCCCGAGGCCAAGCAGGCCGTGCTCGACGAGATCGCCGCGGAGGCCGCGAAGGCCGCCGAGCGACTGGCCGGCCGTGCCTCGCGGATGCCGGAGGTCACGTATCCCGAGAACCTGCCCGTAAGCCAGAAGAAGGACGAGATCGCCGAGGCGATACGCGACCACCAGGTCGTGATCGTCGCGGGCGAGACCGGTTCCGGCAAGACCACGCAGATCCCCAAGATCTGCATGGAGCTGGGCCGGGGCGTCCGGGGCATCATCGGGCACACGCAGCCCCGCCGGATCGCGGCGCGCACCGTCGCGGAGCGGATCGCCGAGGAGCTGAAGTCCGAGATCGGCCGGACGGTCGGCTGGAAGGTCCGCTTCACCGACCAGGTGGACCCGGACGCGACCTTCGTGAAGCTGATGACGGACGGCATCCTGCTCGCCGAGATCCAGACCGACCGCGAGCTGCGCGCCTACGACACGATCATCATCGACGAGGCCCACGAGCGGTCCCTGAACATCGACTTCCTGCTCGGCTACCTGGCCACGCTGCTGCCGAAGCGCCCCGACCTCAAGGTGATCATCACCTCGGCGACCATCGACCCGGAGCGCTTCTCCCGGCACTTCGAGGACGCCCCGATCGTCGAGGTCAGCGGGCGCACCTACCCGGTCGAGGTCCGCTACCGGCCCCTCCTGGAGGAGGAGGGCGACGACAGCGACCGCGACCAGATCACGGCCATCTGCGAGGCCGTGGACGAGCTCCAGTCCGAGGGCGCCGGCGACATCCTGGTCTTCCTCTCCGGCGAGCGCGAGATCCGCGACACCGCGGACGCCCTGAACAAGCGGAATCTAAAGTTCACCGAGGTGCTCCCGCTCTACGCCCGCCTCTCGCACGCCGAGCAGCACCGCGTCTTCCAACAGCACACGGGCCGCCGGATCGTCCTGGCCACGAACGTCGCCGAGACCTCCCTGACCGTCCCGGGCATCAAGTACGTGATCGACCCGGGTACCGCCCGGATCTCCCGCTACAGCCACCGCACCAAGGTGCAGCGCCTGCCGATCGAACGGATCTCGCAGGCCAGCGCCAACCAGCGCAAGGGCCGCTGCGGCCGTACCAGCGACGGCATCTGCATCCGGCTGTACTCCGAGGACGACTTCAACGCCCGTCCCGAGTTCACCGACGCCGAGATCCTGCGGACGAACCTGGCCTCCGTCATCCTCCAGATGACCGCGGCCGGCCTCGGCGAGATCGAGAAGTTCCCCTTCATCGACCCGCCGGACCACCGCAACATCCGCGACGGCGTCCAGCTCCTCCAGGAGCTCGGGGCCCTGGACCCGGCGGAGAAGGATCCGAAGAAGCGGCTCACGCCGATGGGCCGCCAGCTCTCCCAGCTCCCGGTGGACCCCCGGCTGGCCCGCATGGTCATCGAGGCCGACAAGAACAACTGCGTCCGCGAGGTCATGGTCATCGCGGCGGCCCTGTCCATCCAGGACCCGCGCGAGCGGCCCTCGGACAAGCAGACCCAGGCCGACCAGAACCACGCCCGGTTCAAGGACGAGACCAGCGACTTCCTCTCGTTCCTGAACATGTGGCGCTACGTCCGCGAGCAGCAGAAGGAGCGCGGCTCCTCCTCCTTCCGCCGGATGTGCAAGCAGGAGTACCTGAACTTCCTGCGCATCCGCGAGTGGCAGGACATCTACTCGCAGCTTCGTACGGTCGCCAAGGGCATGGGCATCCACGTCAATGAGGCCGACGCCCCCGAGCAGCACGTCCACATCTCCCTGCTGGCCGGTCTGCTCTCGCACATCGGCCTGAAGGACACCGACAAGAACGAGTACCTCGGTGCCCGCGGTGCCAAGTTCGCGATCTTCCCGGGCTCCTCGCTCTTCAAGAAGCAGCCCAGGTTCCTGATGTCGGCCGAGCTGGTGGAGACCTCGCGGCTGTGGGCCCGGGTGAACGCCAAGGTGGAACCCGAGTGGGTGGAGCCGCTGGCCCAGCACCTGATCAAGCGCACGTACAGCGAGCCGCACTGGGAGAAGGACCAGGCGGCCGTGATGGCGTACGAGAAGCTCACGCTGTACGGCGTACCGATCGTCGCCCAGCGGAAGATCAACTACGGCCGGATCGATCCCGAGGTCTCGCGCGAGCTGTTCATCCGCAACGCGCTGGTCGAGGGCGACTGGCGGACCCACCACAAGTTCTACGCCGACAACCGCAAGCTCCTCACCGAGGTGGAGGAGCTGGAGAACCGGGCCCGGCGCCGCGACATCGTGGTGGACGACGAGACCCTCTTCGACTTCTACGACCAGAAGATCCCCGAACACGTGGTCTCCGGGGCGCACTTCGACTCCTGGTGGAAGCACAAGAAGCGCGAGGAGCCCGAACTCCTCGACTTCGAGCGGGAGATGCTGCTGACCGAGAAGGCGGCCGGGGTCACCAAGGCCGACTACCCGGACACCTGGCGGCAGGGACAGCTGAAGTTCCGGGTGACCTACCAGTTCGAGCCCGGGGCGGACGCGGACGGCGTGACCGTGCACATCCCGCTCCAGGTGCTGAACCAGGTCACCCACGAGGGCTTCGACTGGCAGATCCCGGGCCTGCGGGAGGAGGTCGTCACCGAGCTGATCCGCTCGCTGCCGAAACCGATCCGCCGGCACTACGTGCCCGCGCCGAACTTCGCGACCCGCTTCCTGCAGGTGGCGGTGCCGTCGGCCTCCGGCGGCAATCAGACGCCGCAGGAGCCGCTGCCGGCCACCCTGGCGCGCGAGCTCCAGCGGATGGTCGGGGTCCCGGTCTCCGCCGAGGACTTCGACCTCACCCGGATCCCGGACCACCTGAAGATCACCTTCCGGATCGTCGACGAGCGCCGCAAGAAGATCGCCGAGGACAAGGACCTGGAGGCGCTGCGGCTGCGGCTGAAGCCCAAGGCCCACCAGGCCCTGTCCAAGGCCGCCGCGGCCACCGCCGAGCGGGCGGGCGGGGAGTCGGTGGAGCGGACCGGGCTGACGGACTGGACCATCGGCACGCTGACCAAGGTCTTCGAGACCCGGCGCGCCGGGCAGCCGGTGAAGGCGTACCCGGCGCTGGTGGACGAGGGTGCGAGCGTCTCCGTACGGCTCTTCGACACCGAGGCGGAGCAGCAGCAGGCGATGTGGCTCGGCACCCGGCGCCTGATCCTGCTGAACATCCCGGTGAATCCGGCGAAGTTCGCCTCGGACCACCTGACCAACCAGCAGAAGCTGGCCCTGTCCAGGAACCCGCACGGCTCCATCCAGGCGCTGTTCGACGACTGCGCGACCGCGGCGGCCGACAAGCTGATCGCCGACCACGGCGGCCCGGCGTGGGACGAGGCGGGCTTCCGCAAGCTCTACGAGGCGGTCCGCGCCGACCTGGTGGACACGACCGTGCGCACGATCGGGCAGGTGCAGCAGGTGCTGGCCGCCTGGCAGGCCTGTGAGCGCCGCCTGAAGGCCACGAGCAGCCTCGCGCTGGTCGCGAACATCCAGGACGTCAAGACGCAGCTGGCGGCCCTCGTGCCGCCCGGCTTCGTGACGCTCACCGGGCTGCGCAGGCTGCCGGACCTCATGCGCTACCTGGTGGCGGCGGACCGGCGGCTCCAGCAGATGCCCACGGGCGTCCAGCGCGACACCACGCGCATGCAGAAGGTCCACGAGATGCAGGACGAGTACGCCTGGCTGCTGGAGCAGTTGCCGAAGGGGCGGCCGGTCCCGTCCACGGTCACGGACATCCGCTGGATGATCGAGGAGCTGCGCGTCAGCTACTTCGCGCACGCACTCGGGACGGCGTACCCGATCTCCGACAAGCGGATCGTGAAGGCGGTGGACGCGGCGGCCCCGTGATCGGTTCGACTGCACCCCCTGAGCTGCGGTACAGTCTGATTCGCAGCCGCCGAGCGGCCGCAGATCAAGGACCTGTGGAGCAGTTGGTTAGCTCGCCACCCTGTCAAGGTGGAGGTCGCGGGTTCAAGTCCCGTCAGGTTCGCAGAAACGTCAGGGCCCGTATCCCCCAGGGGATGCGGGCCCTGATGCGTTGGCGGGACACCGCCGGGGCGGGCGCGGGGCCCGGGCCCGTCCGGAGCTCGTGACCGGCCCCTGTCGCCGTGTCCGCCCGTGGGCGGCCCTGAACGCCCCCTGGACCGCTCCGGCCCGCATCCGACCGCCTCGGACGCACCTCGACCCGTCAGCGGACCACCCCAGGTCGCCGGTGGCCGGCTCGTGGGGGCCGGTGGGCCGCCTTCATCCAGAATCCCCCGTTCGCGTGATGCGGCCCCCGACGCACATCCCCTTTACGGGGTGCATTACCGGATATACAAGAGTGATCATCTGTGACGGGAGTCACCGCACGAGTTTTTGAGACTCGTGCTTTTATCGCATCCCTACGCCCGCTCGATTTAATATGTGCAATGGCACCTACCCCGCCAGTGCCCTGCGCGCGCCCGAGACCGCCCTGACCTGGGCATAAAAAGATCGCGCTGGACCCGGCGGAGTCCAGCGCGATCGAACGACCGGTGAACCTGTTGGGGCAGGACCGGTCGTATGAAGCCATGTGGGTTTCATCGGATTGGGGGACCCGATACAGACCCGTTAAAGCGGGGTGTTTGCGGGACCTCAGGCCTCGCTGCGCTGCTGCGGAATTCCCGCGAGCAGTGCGCGAACCTCGGCCTCGCGGTATCGGCGGTGTCCACCCAGGGTGCGGATGGACGTGAGCTTGCCAGCCTTGGCCCAGCGGGTGACCGTCTTCGGGTCCACGCGGAACATCGTGGCAACCTCAGCCGGGGTCAGCAGCGGCTCGGCATCAGGGGTGCGAGCGGTCATGAGCGGCCTCCTCGGGAGAACCGAACCATCTCGGTTCTTTCCTCTAAATTCTGCACCTTGGCCCGCGTTGCCCGAAATGGACATACGCGGGCCGAGTCGGTTATAGGACGAACGGCTTGTCCTCGGCACTACAACTACACCATCCGTCCAGCCTCGACGGCCAAACCGACGGAATTGCCCTCCGAGGTGTTCATCAGCGGCGGAAGCCGATGGACCGTCCCATAACGGACAGTCACCCCACTGTGACGATCAGTCACAGAGCGATCAGGAGTCGTCAGACCCCCCGTAGCGTGCAATGCTGAGCATTCCGCCCTTAGTTGGGCGGAAGGAACCCTCCCCGGACTCCTTGTCCTATTTTGGCACGAGGGTAGGGGAAGGGCGCAAGGGTGTGGTTAGTGCGGTCCGTCACGCTTGGGCCAATGGCCCGTATCGGGACGTAGGTCCTGGCACTACGCCCCAAATGCCATGATCCAAGCTCTGATCAGCCATTATTACTCGATCGACCGATACGGCACGGTACGTACGGGCGCCTCCGAGCCGGAAAAAAGCCACACCCGTCTTCAGGACTAATTCGCGAAAAGTCGTTCCCGGACCGCGCGCCACCGCTCCGCGAGCTCCCCGTACGCCTCGGCCGCCCCCACGGTGTCCCCGGCCCGCAGGGCCGCGATCCCCGCCGCCAGGTCCCCGGCCGACCGGTCGTCCGCCAGCTGGTCCGCCGGCAGCGCGTGCAGCAGCCCCCCGTAGTCCAGCTCGACCATCGACCGCGGGTGGAACTCCTCCAGCCAGCTGCCGACCTCGACCAGCCCGTCGGCGAGCATCCCGTACCCCTCCGCGTCGCGCAGGGTCCGCAAGCCCCGGGCGAGCCGCCGCCGCGCCTGCACCATCGGCGTCCGGTAGCGCAGCCGCTCGCCCGGCCGGTACTCCCGCTCCTCGTCCGCCACCAGCACGAACCAGCGCAGCGGGACCTGCCACACCCCCGTACGGATCCAGGGGCGCGCGTCCGGGTTCCGCTCGCGCCAGCGCTCGTAGTCCTCGGCCGCCCGCCGGCGCACCGCCGGCGGGAGCGCCGCGTCCAGTACCGGGCGCGGGAACCACTCGACCAGTTCCTGGAGCGCCAGCCAGCCGCGCAGCCGGGTGCGCCACGGGCAGACGAGCAGCACCCCGTCGACCTCCGCCGTGAACGCGTCCGCGCTCTCCTGCGCCGGCACCGCCACCACGGGCACCCGTACCAAGTCCGCCAGTGACCGGCGCAGTTCGTCCTGGGCGGTCGGGGTCACCTCGCGCCGGGCGTAGTCGGCCCAGTACGTGCGCTCCGGCTCCGGGAAGGCCGCCAGGGGCTCGTAGACGCGCAGGTAGGAGGCGTACGGGACGGTCGGCGCCGAGCGCGCGGAGGGCAGCAGGGGATCGGGGGATTCGCTCACGCTCTCGTACTCCCCCCTTTGAGGGCTCGGTTCACCTCCGGGGCCCCTCCGGCAGGGCAGCGGGAGCCGGTCGTACTCCGGGAGTGTTCCGATCCCCGGACAGGTGGCCTAAGGACGCCCCGCAGGTCTTACGCTGCTCCCAGCACGCCCTCCCCCACCCGCAGGGCGGGCGTCTTTCCGCCGCATCTCTCCCATGGGAGTCACCACCGTGACCGAAATGACCGACGGCGTCCTGCACACCCTGTTCCGTACGGAACAAGGCGGCCACGAGCAAGTCGTGCTGTGCCAGGACCGAGCCACCGGCCTGAAGGCCGTCATCGCGATCCACTCCACCGCCCTGGGCCCCGCCCTCGGTGGCACGCGCTTCCACGCGTACGCCTCGGACGAGGAGGCCGTCCTCGACGCGCTGAACCTCTCGCGCGGCATGTCGTACAAGAACGCCCTCGCCGGCCTCGACCTCGGCGGCGGCAAGGCCGTCATCATCGGCGACCCGGACGTCCTGAAGACGGAGGAACTGCTGCTGGCCTACGGCCGCTTCGTGGAGTCCCTCGGCGGCCGCTACGTGACCGCCTGCGACGTCGGCACCTACGTGGCCGACATGGACGTGGTGGCCCGCGCGACCCGCTGGGCGACCGGCCGCTCCCCCGAGAACGGCGGCGCCGGCGACTCCTCGGTCCTCACCGCCTTCGGCGTCTTCCAGGGCATGCGCGCCAGCGCCCAGCACCTGTGGGGCGACCCGACGCTGCGCGGCCGCAAGGTCGGCGTGGCCGGCGTCGGCAAGGTCGGCCACTACCTGGTCGAGCACCTGCTGGAGGACGGCGCCGAGGTCGTGATCACGGACGTCCGCGAGGAGTCGGTGCGCCGCATCCTCGACAAGCACCCGGGCAAGGTCACCGCGGTCGCCGACACGGACGCGCTGATCCGCGTCGAGGGCCTGGACATCTACGCCCCCTGCGCGCTCGGCGGCGCCCTGAACGACGACACCGTGCCGGCGCTGACCGCCACGATCGTGTGCGGCGCGGCGAACAACCAGCTCGCCCACCCGGGCATCGAGAAGGACCTCTCGGACCGCGGGATCCTCTACGCCCCGGACTACGTGGTCAACGCGGGCGGGGTGATCCAGGTCGCCGACGAGCTGCGCGGCTTCGACTTCGACCGGTGCAAGGCCAAGGCGTCGGAGATCTTCGACACCACCCTCGCCATATTCGCTCGTGCGAAGGCGGACGGGATCCCGCCGGCCGCGGCGGCCGACCGGATCGCCGAGCAGCGGATGGCGGACGCCCGCGCCGCCCGCGCGCTCTAGGCCCTCCCGGGACCCGGGGCGTGCCCGCCGGGGCGCGGCGAGACGGAACTCACTGCGCTTCGGCGGGTCGCCCGCCAGGAAAAGGTTAAAATCGCGGTTGACCAGCGAGGACGGGGCGCCTTGCTGGTTCTGCACCGGGGCGCGTCATGCGGGCGGCGTACCGTATGGCCGCGGAAGCAGGTACCGTTAAACCCCTACGGACGGTCTCTCCACGGAGAGCCCGCTCCGAACCATGAACGCGTGTCAGACTCTGGGGCCGTCGAGCCCCGTCACCGAGGGGGTCGAGCCATGGGGCGCGGCCGGGCCAAGGCCAAGCAGACAAAGGTCGCCCGCCAGCTGAAGTACAACAGCGGCGGGACTGACCTCTCGCGTCTGGCCAATGAGCTGGGCGCATCGCCGACAGAGCCGCTGCCTATCAGCGAGCCGGTCGAAGTCGATGACGATCTGGACGACGACGACCCGTACGCCAAGTACGCGGATCTGTACAACAGCGATGACGACGACGAGGACGAAGAGTCCGGTCCGTCGGCACAGCGTCGCGGCGCTTGACGTTCTGAGGCGTCTGCACGAGCAGGACAAAGACTGAAACCCGGTCCAGGGCATAGCCCCGGGCCGGGTTTCAGTGCTGCTCAGCTCGCGTAGGAACCGGTCAGGGTCGCGCCCTCGGTGCGGTCGCCGCGGTCCTCGACCTCTCCCGCGACCCAGGCGTCGACACCCCGGTCGGCCAGCGCGGTCAGCGCCGCGTCCACCGAGTGGGCGGGCACGACGGCCATCATGCCGACGCCCATGTTCAGGGTCTTCTCCAGCTCCAGCTGCTCCACCTGCCCGGCCTTGCCGACCAGGTCGAAGACGGCGCCGGGGGCCCAGGTCGTACGGTCGACCGTGGCGTGCAGGTGGTCCGGGACGACCCGGGCCAGGTTCGCCGCGAGGCCGCCGCCGGTGATGTGCGAGAAGGCGTGCACCTCGGCCGTACGGGTGAGTGCCAGGCAGTCCAGCGAGTAGATCTTGGTGGGCTCCAGCAGTTCCTCGCCGAGGGTGCGGCCGAGCTCGTCGACGTGCTGCTCCAGGGACATCCCGGCCCGGTCGAAGAGGACGTGCCGGACCAGCGAGTACCCGTTCGAGTGAAGGCCGGACGAAGCCATCGCGATGACGGCGTCACCCGTACGGATGCGATCCGCGCCGAGCAGGCGGTCGTACTCGACGACACCCGTACCGGCACCCGCCACGTCGAAGTCGTCCGGGCCCAGCAGGCCGGGGTGCTCGGCGGTCTCGCCGCCCACCAGGGCGCAGCCGGCGAGGACACAGCCCTCGGCGATGCCCTTGACGATGGCGGCGACACGCTCGGGGTGGACCTTGCCGACGCAGATGTAGTCGGTCATGAAGAGCGGCTCGGCACCGCAGACGACGATGTCGTCCATGACCATCGCGACCAGGTCGTGGCCGATGGTGTCGTACACGCCGAGCTGGCGAGCGATGTCCACCTTGGTGCCGACGCCGTCGGTGGCCGAGGCGAGCAGCGGGCGCTCGTAGCGCTTGAGGGCGGAGGCGTCGAAGAGGCCGGCGAAGCCGCCGAGGCCACCGAGGACCTCGGGGCGCTGCGTCTTCTTCACCCACTCCTTCATCAGTTCGACGGCGCGGTCTCCCGCTTCGATGTCCACGCCTGCGGCTGCGTAGCTGGCACCGGTGGTCTTCTCTGTCATGACAGGAGAGAGCTTTCGTGTCGTTACTGCGTGTGTTTGCACGGCCCTGGGAGAAGCTGCATGAAAGACAGGGCCGTGCGCAGGTTGAGCCGGATCGAGCAGGGCCTACGGACGACGGAGGGCGTCGGCGGCGTCCGTGCCACCGGCCAGCTCGGTCTCCAGCAGCTGCTTGCCCAGGAGCTGCGGGTCCGGAAGCTCCATCGGGTACTCGCCGTCGAAGCAGGCCCGGCAGAGGTTTGGCTTCTGGATGGTGGTCGCCTCGACCATCGCGTCGAGCGAGATGTACGAGAGCGAGTCCGCGCCCAGCGACGTGGCGATCTCGTCGACCGTCATGCCGTTGGCGATCAGCTCGGCCCGGGTGGCGAAGTCGATGCCGAAGAAGCACGGCCACTTCACCGGCGGCGAGGAGATCCGGATGTGGACCTCGGCCGCGCCGGCCTCGCGGAGCATCTTGACGAGGGCGCGCTGGGTGTTGCCGCGGACGATCGAGTCGTCGACGACCACCAGGCGCTTGCCGCGGATGACTTCCTTGAGGGGGTTGAGCTTCAGCCGGATGCCGAGCTGGCGGATCGTCTGCGAGGGCTGGATGAAGGTCCGGCCGACGTAGGCGTTCTTGACCAGGCCGGAGCCGTACGGAATCCCGCTGGCCTCGGCGTATCCGACTGCGGCGGGCGTGCCGGACTCCGGCGTCGGTATCACCAGGTCGGCGTCGACGGGGGCTTCCTTGGCGAGGCGCCGGCCCATCTCGACACGCGAGAGGTAGACGTTGCGGCCGGCGATGTCGGTGTCCGGGCGCGCCAGGTAGACGTACTCGAAGACACAGCCCTTGGGCTTTGCTTCCGCGAACCGGGAGGTCCGCAGGCCGTTCTCGTCGATCGCGATGAGCTCGCCCGGCTCGACCTCGCGGACGAAGCTGGCGCCGCAGATGTCGAGGGCGGCGGTCTCGCTCGCGACCACCCAGCCGCGCTCCAGGCGGCCGAGGACCAGCGGGCGGATGCCCTGCGGGTCACGGGCGGTGTAGAGGGTCCCCTCGTCCATGAAGACGAGCGAGAAGGCTCCCTTGACCTTGGGGAGGACCTTGGCGGCCGACTCCTCGATGGTCAGGGGCTTGCCGTCGTCGTCGGTCTGGCCGGCGAGCAGGGCGGTGACCAGGTCGGTGTCATTGGTGGCGGCCACCTGGGTGGCACGGCCGTCCTGACGGGGGAGGTCGGCGACCATCTCGGCGAGCTCGGCGGTGTTCACCAGGTTGCCGTTGTGACCCAGGGCAATGGAGCCGTGGGCGGTCGCGCGGAAAGTGGGCTGCGCGTTCTCCCAGACGGAGGCGCCGGTGGTCGAATAGCGGGCGTGACCGACCGCGATATGACCTTGGAGCGAGCCGAGAGAGGTTTCGTCGAAGACCTGGGAAACGAGGCCCATGTCCTTGAAGACGAGGATCTGGGAACCGTTGCTCACAGCGATTCCCGCGGACTCTTGTCCACGGTGCTGCAGGGCATACAGTCCGAAGTAGGTGAGCTTGGCGACCTCTTCACCCGGAGCCCAGACACCGAAGACGCCGCAAGCGTCCTGGGGGCCCTTTTCGCCGGGGAGCAGGTCGTGGTTGAGTCGTCCATCACCACGAGGCACGCTTCCGAGTGTAGGCGAGATCGACCACTGGTCCGAATTGGGGACGCCCGGGAAATCTCACAGCACACAGGGTGACCGTACCCTTCGGTATCGGTATCGGTATCGGTACCGGTATCCGGGAGCCGTGGTCGACCGGTACGCGGTCATTCGGCGGCGGAGGCCGCCTCGGCGGTCAGGCCCTTGCCGTCGGACGCGGTGAGGGTGAGGTTGCGGCCCTCGATCTTCGCGGTGAGCGGGCCGCTGCCGAAGAGCTCGGTCAGCGTCCGCTCGACCTCGCCCGCCGGGCCCTCGCAGGCGATCCGGGTCGTGGTCAGCGGCCCGAAGGTGACCGAGGGGCCGTCGATGGTGGCCTTGGCGCTGAACCGGTTGCAGCCGAGGCTGCCGCTCGCCGTGGAGTCGCCGGCGAGGGTGAACCGGGCCTTGCCGGCGGCCTCGGCGGGCAGGGAGGACACGCTCTCGCCGCTGATCAGGGCGTCGACGGTCCACTCGGTCGTGGTGAGTGGGGCGTCCGGGACCGGGGGCCTCGCGGTCATGGCGATGGTGCTCCCGTCGGCGGCCTTCAGGGTGAGCCGCTCGGGCCCCCGGTCGATCGTCAGCCGGCCCTGGAACAGCTTGGCGAAGACCGTCTCGAATTCGATGTCCTCGCAGGCCATGGCGGTCGTGGGGCCGGGTGTGACGGTCAGGGCGGAGGAGCCGTCGAGGACGACCCCCGCCTTGAAGCCGTTGCAGCCGTAGTTGCCCCTGGCCTGGTCCTGCTCGATGTCGACGCGGGCGGCCTCCGGGGCGTGCAGGGTGCGGCCGCCGGTGGTCACCGACTCGACGGCCCAGGAACCCGTCACCTCGGGGAGCGGGGCGCCGCCGCTCTCCACGGTCCGGCCGCAGCCGGCCAGGGCGAGCGCGAGGACGAGGGCCAGCCCCGCGGGGGCGTGGACGTGCCGGAAGGTACGCATGCTCCTGGGACGGGGCCGGCGCCTGGACGGTTCCGCCCCTGATGCCGAGGAGACGCCCTCCTCAGCCCATCAGCGGGAGCAGCGCCGACAGGTCGGCCCGCTCTCCGCTGGCACTGACCCGCGCCCCGTCGAGTGCCTCGGCCCATCCCGTACGGCCGGTCGCGAGCCGGATCCATGTCAGCGGGTCGGTCTCCACGACGTTCGGCGGGGTACCGCGGGTGTGGCGCGGCCCCTCGATGCACTGGACCACCGCGAAGGGCGGGATCCGTACCTCGACCGAACCGCCCGGCGCCTTGAGCGCCAGGGCGTCGGCGAGCAGCCGGGTGCAGGCCGCGAGGGCCTGGCGGTCGAAGGGGATGTCCAGTCCGGCGGCCCGGTTCAGGTCGTCGGTGTGCACGACCAGCTCGACGATGCGGGTGACCAGGAAGTCGGCCAGGGTCATGTCCCCGATCCACAGGGTCAGCACCCGGTCACCGCCCGGATTGGCCGCGAGCGCCTCGGCCATCCGGCCGGCTGCCGCGTCGTAGAGCTCGGGCAGCGGGCCCTCGCTGAGGGCCTCCCGGGCGGCTTCGGAGATCTTCCCGGCGAGGGAGGCGGTGGCGAAGGGCCACTCGACCGCCGAGAGCTCGGCGACGACGGCGGGGGGCCGGTCGAGGCCGCCGGCCAGCGAGTCGGCGATCCAGACGACGTGCGCCGCGAGATCGGCGACGGTCCACTCCCCGAGCCCGCTGGGCCGCGCCAGCTGCTCGGGCCCCAACTCCCGTACGGCTTCGCCGACATGCGCGAACTGCGCGGTGACGGCCGCGCGGATCCTGGCGGGGTCGTAGGTACGCGGCTTCTTCCTGGCGGGCGGCATGCGGCGACCTTATGCGGTTTCCGGGCCGAGGAGCACGGTGAACACCGCCGACGAAACACCGAGGCCCCGCCCACACCGTGGACGGGGCCTCGTACAGCGACAGCGCGATCAGGCCAGCAGGGCCGGGATCGTCGCCTCGTGGGCCTCGCGCAGCTCGGCCAGCGGGAGGGTGAACTCGCCCTGGATCTCGATCTCCTCGCCGTCCACCACACCGATGCGGGTGACCGGCAGGCCCCGCGCACCGCACATGTCGGTGAAGCGGAGCTCCTCGCTGCGCGGGACGGCCACGATGGCCCGGCCCGCGGACTCGGAGAACAGGAAGGTGAAGGCGTCCAGGCCCTCGGGCACCACGATCCGCGCGCCGTTGCCGCCGCGCAGGCAGGACTCGGTGAGCGCCTGGATCACGCCGCCGTCGGACAGGTCGTGCGCGGCGTCGATCATGCCGTCGCGCGAGGCGGAGATCAGGATCTCTCCGAGCAGCTTCTCGCGGCCCAGGTCCACCTTCGGCGGCATGCCGCCCAGGTGGTCGTGGACGACCTGGGACCAGGCCGAGCCGCCGAACTCCTCGGCCGTGTCGCCCAGCAGGTAGAGCAGCTGGCCGGCCTCCGCGAACGCCATCGGCGTCCGGCGGTTGACGTCGTCGATCACACCGAGGACCGCCACGACCGGGGTCGGGTGGATCGCGGCGTCGCCCGTCTGGTTGTAGAGGGAGACGTTGCCGCCGGTCACCGGGGTGCCCAGCTCCAGGCAGCCGTCCGCCAGGCCCCGGCAGGCCTCGGCGAACTGCCACATGACGCCCGGGTCCTCGGGGGAACCGAAGTTCAGGCAGTCGGAGATCGCCAGCGGCTTGGCGCCGGTCGCGGCGACGTTGCGGTACGCCTCGGCCAGTGCCAGCTGCGCGCCCGTGTACGGGTCGAGCTTGGCGAAGCGGCCGTTGCCGTCGGTGGCCATGGCCACGCCGAGGTTGGACTCCTCGTCGATGCGGACCATGCCGGCGTCCTCGGGCTGCGCCAGGACGGTGTTGCCCTGCACGAAGCGGTCGTACTGGTCGGTGACCCAGGACTTGGAGGCCTGGTTCGGGGAGGAGACCAGTGCGAGGACCTGCGCGCGCAGTTCGGCCGAGGTGGCCGGGCGCGGCAGCTTGTTCGCGTCGTCCGCCTGGAGCGCGTCCTGCCACTCGGGGCGGGCGTACGGGCGGTGGTAGACGGGACCCTCGTGGGCGACGGTGCCCGGGGGCACGTCCACGATCTGCTCGCCGTGCCAGAAGATCTCCAGGCGCTCGCCGTCGGTCACCTCACCGATGACGGTGGCGATGACGTCCCACTTCTCGCAGATCTCCATGAAGCGCTCGACGTGCCGCGGCTCGACGATTGCGCACATGCGCTCCTGCGACTCGCTCATGAGGATTTCCTCGGGCGAGAGCGTCGCGTCGCGCAGCGGGACGGTGTCCAGCTCGACCCGCATGCCGCCGGAACCGGCGGAGGCCAGCTCGCTGGTGGCGCAGGAGAGCCCGGCGCCGCCGAGGTCCTGGATGCCGGCGACCAGCTTCTCCTTGAAGATCTCCAGGGTGCACTCGATGAGGAGCTTCTCCTGGAAGGGGTCACCGACCTGGACGGCGGGGCGCTTGGCCGGGCCGGTGGACTCGAAGGTCTCCGAGGCCAGGATCGAGACGCCGCCGATGCCGTCGCCGCCCGTGCGGGCGCCGTAGAGGATCACCTTGTTGCCGGGGCCCGATGCCTTGGCGAGGTGGATGTCCTCGTGCTTCATCACGCCGATGCACCCGGCGTTGACCAGCGGGTTGCCCTGGTAGCAGGCGTCGAAGACGACCTCGCCGCCGATGTTGGGCAGGCCCAGGCAGTTGCCGTAGCCGCCGATGCCCGCGACGACGCCCGGCAGGACGCGCTTGGTGTCGGGGTGGTCGGCCGCGCCGAAGCGCAGCGGGTCCACGACGGCAACCGGGCGGGCGCCCATGGCGAGGATGTCGCGGACGATGCCGCCGACGCCGGTGGCCGCGCCCTGGTAGGGCTCGATGTACGAGGGGTGGTTGTGCGACTCGACCTTGAAGGTGACCGCGTAGCCCTGGCCGACGTCGACGACGCCGGCGTTCTCGCCGATGCCGACGAGCATGGCGTCGTTCTGCGGGACCTTCTCGCCGAACTGCTTCAGGTGGACCTTGCTGCTCTTGTACGAGCAGTGCTCGGACCACATGACGGAGTACATGGCGAGCTCGGCGCCCGTGGGGCGGCGGCCGAGGATCTCCCGGATGCGGGCGTACTCGTCCTCCTTGAGGCCGAGCTCCTTCCACGGCTGGGAGGCGTCCGGGGTTTCGGTGGCGTTCTTGACGGTGTCGAGGCTCATGCGCTGACCAGCTTCTTCAGGACCGACGTGAAGAACGGGAGGCCGTCGGTGCCGCCGGTCCCGATCAGCGGCTCGACCGCGTGCTCGGGGTGCGGCATGAGACCGACGACGTTGCCCGCGGCGTTGGTGATGCCGGCGATGTCGCGCAGCGAGCCGTTCGGGTTCCCGTCCAGGTATCGGAAGGCCACGCGACCTTCGGCCTCCAGTGCGTCGAGCGTGCGCTCGTCGGCGACGTAGCGGCCGTCCATGTTCTTGAGCGGTACGGAGATCTCCTGGCCGGCGGTGTAGTCGCCGGTCCACGCGCTCTCCGCGTTCTCCACCCGCAGCTTCTGTTCGCGGCAGATGAAGTGCAGGTGGTTGTTCCGGAGCATCGCCCCCGGCAGCAGGTGGGCCTCGGTGAGGACCTGGAAGCCGTTGCAGATGCCCAGGACGGGCATGCCGCCCTTGGCCTGCTCGATGATGGTCTCCATCACCGGCGAGAAGCGGGAGATGGCCCCGGCGCGCAGGTAGTCCCCGTAGGAGAAGCCGCCCGCGAGGACGACCGCGTCGACCTGGTGCAGGTCCTTGTCGCGGTGCCACAGCGAGACGGGCTCGGCCCCCGCGAGGCGGACGGCGCGCAGCGAGTCACGGTCGTCGAGCGTTCCGGGGAACGTGACGACTCCGATGCGAGTGGTCACCGTCAGGCCTCGACCTTCACGGTGAAGTCTTCGATGACGGTGTTGGCGAGGAACGTTTCGGCCATCTTGTGGATGCGGTCGAGGGCGGCCTGGTCGACCGGTCCCTCCACCTCCAGTTCGAAGCGCTTCCCCTGGCGGACGTCGGCGATCCCATCGAAGCCCAGGCGCGGCAGTGCACGCTGCACCGCCTGGCCCTGGGGGTCGAGGATCTCCGGCTTGAGCATGACGTCGACTACGACGCGTGCCATCGGGCACTCCCGTGTGGTGGTTGGTGCGAAGGCGGTTCCCTCAGCGTACCCGGCCAAAATTTCTACGCGGGTAGATATCCCGCTGCCTTGATCACCGGGCCGTTTCGGCTTCACCAACGCTTCGCAAAATCCCCCGGAAAACCACGCGCCCGGGATTGCGGCGGGACACGCGGAGATAATTAACTGGGCTTCGCATTGCAATGGGAATCGGGGTACAAAGGAAACACCCGGGATTCCCGGTGAAAGATGCATTGCCCCGAAACATCCACACAGGCGACATCGCCGCACGTCAACAGGCGGCGACGTCGCACGAAGGGACCGATATCCGTGGCGCAGCGCGTAGTAGTCACGCTCTCCGATGACATCGACGGCGGGGAAGCGGCGGAAACGGTCGTGTTCGCTCTGGACGGTAAGTCGTACGAGATCGACCTCAATGCGGCGAACGCAAAGAAACTGCGGAAGAGCCTGGCCCCCTTCGTGGCCGCCGGCCGCCGCCAGTCCCGCTCGGGGAAGGCCTTCAAGCACACCTCCGTCGCGCCGGACCCGGCGGTCGTGCGGGCCTGGGCCCGGTCGAACCAGTACGACGTGCCGCCGCGCGGCCGCATCCCCAAGAGGATCTACGAGGCCTACAACGCGGCTCACTGAGAGCCGATTTGCCATCCACCCCCATCCGTCGGCTAGTGTGTGGATCACGCCAAGGGGCCAGGCCGCAGGTCGAAGCCTCCGAGGTCGTGCGGGTGTAGTTCAGTAGCAGAACATCCCTCTTCCAGAGGGAAGGCGCAGTGTGCGATTCCTGTCACCCGCTCTGCATCGCTTTCCGACCACTCCGGTGGATCGGGTAGAGTGATGCACGCACTGCCCCGGCAGTGCACTGCATGCGGACGTAGCTCAGTTGGTAGAGCACCACCTTGCCAAGGTGGATGTCGCGCGTTCGAGTCGCGTCGTCCGCTCTGTATGCAGAAGGCCCCGATCATTGCGATCGGGGCCTTCTTCGTGTTTCCCCGTGATGTTTCCTGCGTTGTTTCCACGGCGCGCGCGACGGTGGACATCCTGACAAATGTCATCGGGGGCCATGACAGCGCGCACTGCCGGCCCGGCGCGGGCGCCGCGAGGCTTGGGTCATGACCGAGACCGTGATCGAAGCCGAGGGCCTGCGCCGCGGCTACGCCGGAGGCTACGAGGCCGTGCGGGGCGTCTCCTTCACCGTGGCGCGGGGCGACATCTTCGCCCTGCTCGGCACCAACGGCGCCGGCAAGACCTCCACCGTCGAACTGCTGGAGGGCCTGGCCGCGCCGAGCGACGGGCAGGTCCGCGTCTTCGGGCTCGACCTGTACACCCGGCGGGCCGCGGTCCGCCCGCGCACCGGAGTCATGCTCCAGGAGGGCGGTTTCCCCTCCGGCCTGACGGTGGTCGAGACCGTCCGGATGTGGGGCGGGGTCACCACCGGCGCCCGCCCGGCGGTGGAGGTGCTGGAACTGGTCGGTCTGGGCGCGCGGTCCTCCGTACGCGTCAAGCAGCTGTCCGGCGGCGAACGGCGGCGCCTGGACCTGGCGATGGCCCTGCGTGCTCGGGTCGGGGCTGTTCATGCCGATGGACTCGCTGCCGCACCTGGTGGCCTCGGTGTGCGAACTGCTGCCGCTGAGCGGGGTGATGACCCTCGTGCGGGCCGGCTGGGGCGGGGGCGCGGAGAGCGGGGAGCTGCTGGGGGCCGAGCTGGGCGCGCTGGCCTGGATCGTGATCACCGTGTTTGCTGTCCAGCGGTGGTTCCGCTGGGAACCGCGCCGGTAGAGCGAGTCGGGGGACGGGAACCGTGTCGAAGCTGACGGGGTGGTGGAAGAACCGCAGCAGTGCGGGGAAGGTCGAGCTCTATACCCGGTGGTCGTTCCACTTCTTCGTGGTGATCGAGGCCTTCGCGGTCCTGGCCGGGCTGGCTCCGACCGGCGGGGGCGCTGCCGCCGCCGCGCTGGTCCTGCCGCTGGGTAGCCAGGTCGCGCTGTGCGGAGTGCTGTCCTCCAGGGCGCTGGACTGGGTGCTGGGCCGCCGTGAGCGCCCCGTGCGGCTGACGGTGGCGCTGCTGGCGCTGACGGCCATGACCTGCGTGACCGTGCTGGCCCTGCGCGCGACGGGCGTCATCGAGAAGGAAGGCGTCGCGCCCGCCCTCGTGATCAACATGGTGGGCTTCGCGACCGGTTCCCTGACGCTGAACCTGACCAAGGTCCGTCACATGGTCCTGGTGGCCCCCGGTGCCGCGGCCGCCACGGCGGGCGTGGCGCTGGCCGCCGGGGCGTCCGCCCCGGAGGTCCTCGGCTACGGGGTCGGGGTCTTCTTCGTCAGCCTGCTGATGACCCTGGCCTGCGGGTTCTCCGCCTGGCTGCTGAGGACGGTGCACGAGCTGGACCGCGCACGCGAGGTCCAGGCGCGCCTCGCGGTGGCGGAGGAGCGGCTGCGGTTCGGCCGTGATCTGCACGACGTGATGGGCCGCAATCTGGCGGTGATCGCACTCAAGAGCGAGCTGGCGGTGCAGCTGGCACGGCGCGGGCGGCCGGAGGCGGTGGAGCAGATGATCGAGGTCCAGCGGATCGCCCAGGAGTCCCAGCGGGAGGTACGGGACGTGGTGCGGGGCTACCGGGAGGCGGACCTCGCGGTGGAGCTGGAGGGCGCGCGCGGGGTGCTCAGCGCAGCCGGAATGGACTGCCGGGTCGACTTCCGGGCCGGACGCGAGCTGCCCGCCGAGGTCCAGTCGGCGCTCGGCTGGGTGGTGCGCGAGGCGACGACGAACGTACTGCGGCACGGGGACGCGCACAGCTGCCTGATCCGGCTGTCGGCCCCGCGGACGGGCACCGTGACGCTGGTGGTGGAGAACGACGGGGCGCCCGAGACTCCCACCGGGCCGCCGGGCTCGGGCCTGGCCGGGCTGCGCGAGCGGCTCGCGGCGCTGGACGGGACCTTGCAGGCGGGACCGGTGGGCGACGGCCGGTTCCGGCTGCGCGCGGAGATACCGGACCGGGAACTGCAACGACTGGAGGTGCGGGCGTGAGCCCCGTACAACGACTGGAGGTGCGGGCGTGAGCCCCGTACGCGTGCTGCTCGCCGACGACGAGCATCTGATCCGCGGGGCCCTGGCGGCGCTGCTCGCGCTGGAGGAGGACCTGCTCGTCGTCGCGGAGGCGGCATCGGGTCCCGAGGCACTGGCGATGGCCCGGGCACACCGGCCGGACGTGGCCGTGCTGGACCTGCAGATGCCGGGCGCCGACGGTGTGACGGTCGCCACATCGCTGCGGTCCGAGCTCCCCGGCTGCAAGACCATGATCGTGACCAGTCACGGCCGTCCCGGGCATCTGAAGCGGGCGCTGGCCGCGGGGGTACGGGCCTTCGCGCCGAAGACGGTCTCGGCGCAGCGGCTGGCGGAGCTGATCCGGACCGTGCACGCGGGAGGCCGTTATGTGGACCCGGAGTTGGCGGCCGACGCGATCAGCGCGGGGGACTCGCCGCTGACCGCCCGGGAGGCCGAGGTGCTCGAATTCGCGGCGGACGGGGCGCCGGTCGCGGAGATCGCGGAGCGGGCCGCGCTGTCGCAGGGGACCGTACGGAACTACCTGTCCTCGGCGGCGACGAAGCTGGGGGCCGAGAACCGGCACACCGCGGTGCGCATCGCGCGCGAGCGAGGTTGGGTATAGTGGATCCCGCGCTAGAGCGCATGCGGACATAGCTCAGTTGGTAGAGCACCACCTTGCCAAGGTGGATGTCGCGAGTTCGAGTCTCGTTGTCCGCTCCGCAGGGGGAAGCCCCCGGTCATCACGACCGGGGGCTTCTTCGTGTCTACGACCAGGTCTGGCCGGTGAGCCGCTCGAACGCCTCGATGTACTTGGCGCGGGTCTGCGCGACGACCTGCGTCGGCAGGGCCGGCGGCGGAAGCTCGCTCTTCGGGTTCCAGCCGGAGGCCGCGGAGGCCAGCCAGTCGCGGACGTACTGCTTGTCGAACGAGGGCTGCGAGCGGCCCGGCTCCCACTGGTCGGCCGGCCAGAAGCGGGAGGAGTCCGGGGTCAGCACCTCGTCGGCGGCGACCAGGCTGTGGTCCTCCGGGTCGAAGCCGAACTCGAACTTGGTGTCGGCCAGGATGATCCCGCGCTCGCGGGCGATATCGCGGGCGCGGCTGTAGACGGCCAGGGTCGCCTGCCGCAGCATCGCTGCCGTCTCGGCGCCGGTGGTGCGCGCGACCTCCTCGTAGGACACGTTCTCGTCGTGCTCGCCGACCTCGGCCTTGGCCGCCGGGGTGAAGATCGGGGCGGGCAGCTCGGAGCCGTCCACGAGGCCCTCGGGGAGGGCGAGGCCGCACACCGTACGGGTCTCGTTGTACTCGGCGAGGCCGGAGCCGGTGAGGTAGCCGCGGGCCACGCACTCGACCGGGATCATCTCCAGGTTGCGGCAGATCAGGGTGCGGCCGGCCCAGTCGGCGGGGGCGCCGGCGGGCAGCTCGGTGGAGATGACGTGGTTCGGGACGAGGTCCGCGAGCTGGTCGAACCACCACAGGGAGAGCTGGGTCAGGACGCGGCCCTTGTCCGGGATCTCGGTGGGCAGCACCCAGTCGAAGGCGGACATGCGGTCGCTGGCGACCATGACGAGGTGGCCGTCCTCGTCGCGGTAGAGGTCGCGCACCTTGCCGGTGTGGAGGTGGACGAGGCCCGGAACCTGAACCGGCTCGGGCTTTTCGACGAATCCGGACACGGGGTCTCCCTGTGGTTCTGTATGAGCGCACCCCGATTCTCGCGCACCTTGGCCCACTCCTGTGGACAGGGGTGGGTCAGCCGTGTGCCTGTCGTGCGCCGGCCGGGCGTACGTCGGGTGTCGGCGAGGCGGGTCGGGCCCGGCTCGGTCGCAGCTCGGTCGCGGCTTCGGGCCCGGCTCGGTCGCGGCTCGGTCGCGGCTCAGTCCCGCTTGCAGCTCGGTCGCGGCTTCGGGCCCGGCTCGGTCGCGGCTCGGTCGCGGCTCAGTCCCGCTTGCAGATCCGGTCGAGGAGGTTGGCGGTGGCCCGCTGCACCCGTTCGTCCACATGGCCGGGGCGGTCGAGGGCCGGGGACCAGGCGAAGGTGCCGGAGGCGAAGACCAGCGCGCCGCTGGGCGCCCGGTAGAGGGAGGTCTCCTGGTGCCGGCGGTGGCCCTCGCCGTCGAGGTACGGGGAGTGCGCGAGCAGGATCCGGTCCTGGTGCTCGGGGAGCTGGGTGCGCGGGAAGTACCGGTCGGCCTCGCCCGCGACCAGGCCCGGCAGCTCGTCGTTCTCGCCGGCGCCGGTGGAGTCCCAGAGCCAGTGCGTGGCGTTGCGCACGATCAGGGGCGCGGGCTCGGGGACCCGGCCCGCGTACTGGATGCCGAGCAGTTGCTGCTCCGGGCGGTCGACCTCGCGCCACAGGCTGGGGCGGCCCGGGCCGCGGCGTTTTCGGCAGGTGAGGAGCCGGTCGTCGACCCCGGAGGGGGAGGGGGAGAGCTCGACCTGCCAGTACATGGTGTTGGCGGAGAGGAAGACGAGCGAGGTGCCGTGCTCGCGGGCGCGCTCGGCGGCACGACGCATGGGGGCCGACCAGTACTCGTCGTGGCCGGGGAAGACCAGGCCGCGGTAGCGGGTGGGGTCGACGCGGCCGGCGTGCAGGTCGCGGGTGTCGGCGTAGGCGAGGTCGTAGCCGTAACGCTCGGCCCAGCGGATGAAGTCGTACGCGTGGCCGACGTGGAGGGGCAGGCCCGCGCCCGCGTAGGGGCGGTCGAAGGAGACGGTGACGGCCGCGTCCTGCTCGCCGAGCAGCCGGCCCTCCTCGTCCCAGGCGTGGTAGAGGCTGGCGCCGGTGCGGCCGTCCTCCGGGTAGAGGTTGTACGCCTGCCAGGTGATGTCGGGGAGCAGGAGCAGGAGGTCGGCGGGGTGGTCGTCGCGGACCGTGAAGGGGATGTGGGAACGGTAGCCGTCGGCGGTGGTGAGGACGGCGACGTACGCGCCGACGCTCCAGTACGACGGGACCTGGAGGCGCCAGGACAGCCACCAGTGGTGGCAGGAGACGGTGCGGTCGGCGGCGAGGGGAGCCGGCTGGACGATGCCGGAGAGGCGGGGGCTCGTGGTGATCTTCGAGGCGCCGTCGCCGCCGTAGTGGCCGATCCGGTAGACGTCGACGGAGAACTGCTGGGGCGGGTCGACGGTGATGTGGAAGTCGATGGCCTCGCCGGGGGTCACGGCGCCGGTGGAGGCGAAGCCCTTGATCTGGCGGTGCACGTCGTCGGCGGTGCGGGGACCGCCGTTGCCGCGGGGGCGGGGGACCTGGCCGGTGCCGGCGGCCGCGGCGGCCGGGTCCACGTACCAGGGAACGACCTGGCCGGTGTCGTCGAAGTAGAGCTCACTGCCCCGGAACCAGGGCAGGGGACCCTGTCCGAAGGGATCGGACACCGCGTGCGCGAGCGCACCTGACTCCCAACGCCGGATCTGGTCCGTACCCATAACCGCTCCCCTCCCTCGCTCCCCCGACATCCAGCCGCGACCGGTCCCAGCACATCACATAACGCACGCACTTCGTCACCGTTCGTCGCGAATTGACGAGACCGGAACAATGGCATCCGCTTATCCGTGCGAGCGATCGCTCTCCCGGGGTGCGGCCGGGAGCCGCCTCAGACCAGGCGGACCGGCTTCTCGGGGCGGACGCCGATGGCCGCCAGCCAGTCCCGCAGAGGTCCCGGATCGCCGTCCTCGACCAGGCACAGCACGTGCGGGGCCAGGTCGGAGCGGCGGTCGCCGCCGACCAGCAGGACCGGCCCGTCGAGCCAGTCCAGCCCGGGTGCGGCTCCGGCCGAGTCCACGGCCGCGCAGCACACCATCGCCGTCACGTGGTCGGCCAGCAGGTCGCGGCCGGTGCGCGGGGGCTGGAGCGGGAACAGCGGTACGGCGTCCGCGCCGCGCGCCTTCCCGACGCCGGGGGCCGGACCGGCGGCCCGCTCCTCGCGGGCCAGGTCCCCGCTGAGCCGTCCGGCCAGCGCCTCCCCGGCCGCGCCCTCGCCGGCGAGGTCCGTGAGGTAGCCCAGCACCCGCTCCAGCGTGGGCCCGGTGAAGCCGTCCACGGGGCGGGCCGGTGACGCGGGGTGGGCCGGGGAGCCGTCGGTCGCGATCGCGGCGGATCCCGCCGCTCCGGACGTGCCGGTCGCTTCGGACGCGCCGGTCGTGCTCGTCGTGCCGGTCGTGCCGGCCGTGCTCGTCGTGCCGGGGAGGGGTG
Source organism: Streptomyces sp. NPDC028910 (assembly GCF_055564955.1). Lineage (NCBI taxonomy): Bacteria > Bacillati > Actinomycetota > Actinomycetes > Kitasatosporales > Streptomycetaceae > Streptomyces > Streptomyces sp. NPDC028910. The sequence continues at coordinate 52,512 of NZ_JBVHVF010000003.1, forward strand.
CGGCTCCGGCTCCGGCGGGCCCAGCTGAAGCGGCCGGGCCGGCGGAGGGGGCCGGGTCGGCGGAGGGGGACGAAGGGCCGGCCGGCAGGCCCGCCGGGACGGCCAGGGCGTCCAGCGCCGCGTGCAGGCGGGCCGCCTCCGTGCGCCATTTGCGGTCGACGACCTCCTCCGGGTACGCCGCCCAGTCCACCGGGGACCAATCCGGCCCGGGCTCGGCCGGACCTCCGTGGAAGAGCCGGGCGGCCAGCAGCGAGGTCGCCTCGTCGACCACGCCGGGCTGCTCCAGCAGGTCGCAGGCGGGGCGCTCGCCGAGCCGGGAGGTGAATCCCTCGGCCAGCCGGTCCCGCCGGGACAGCTCGGTCAGCGCGGAGACCACCCCGGCGTCGAGGTGCGCCGGCCAGCGGCCCATCCGCCAGGCGGGCAGCGCGACCCGGGTCAGCAGCCGGTCCCAGCCCGCATAGGCGAGGCCGACCTGCTCCTGGGCGACGATGCGCAGCCCGTAGTCCACACCCTGTGCGCGCTCCGAGGCGGCCGCGGCCACCCCGCGCTCCATCTCGGCCGCGTCCGTGCGGCACAGCCGCAGCAGCAGCCTGGCCGGCGGGGCGATCCAGCCGAGGCCGCGCCGGCCGCCCACGTCCACGGCCGCGTCCAGACCTCGTACGAAGCCGCGCGCGTCGGCTATGTCCGGGTGCGCGGAGGGACCCGTACCGGCGACGACCGGCGCGAGGACCGCCCGTAGCTCCGCGACCCGCATCCACCACAGGAACGGCGAGCCGATCACCAGCACGGGAGCCGCGCCCGGCTCGGTCTCCGGACCGGCGGATATGCCGCTTCGGCGGTGGGCCGCGTGCGCGCGGTCCTCCAGCCAGCTGTCGCAGTCGGGCGTGAGGGCTATCGCGGACGGCGGCGGCACGTCCATCCGGTCGGCCAGATCCCGCACCAGCCGGTAGAGATCGGGCGCGGCGGCCTCCGACAGGGGCACCGTCGGCGTCACCGCGGGGCTCGCCCGCAGCACCACCGCGGCGAAGATCCCGCCGACGAGCAGCACCAGCGCGGCGACCGCGCACACGACGAGCGTCACGGCGGGCCAGGGCTCAGCGGCCAGCCGGCCCGTCATCCGGGCGGCCACCAGCACCACCGCGAGGGCGGCGGGCAGCAGCCCGACGGCCAAGGCCCTGCTGCGTACGCGCAGCACGGCCAGAGCGCGGGAACGCGCGGACGGCACGCCAGCTTCCATGATCGAACCGGTTCCGGACACGGCCGGACCTCACCCCCTCTGCCCTGCGGCGGCATTGCTCACTCCCCCACTGTGACACCCGCCACTGACATCGCAATGCCGGTGGGCCAAGTGCCGGAATGCTTGCGCCGCACCCTAGTTGGGGCTCGCCCGGACGTCAGGCAGACGGGGTGACGATCACCCGATGGAATGGCTTTGGGTAAAGGTGGGTGCGTTCGAACGCGGCCGGATGCAATCGCACGCGAACGCGCCCGCGGGCCCGGGCGCAGAAACTGCGCACCGGGCCCGCGGGTCTGCGGAGCCGCTGGTCAGCGACCCTCGGCCGCCTTGGCCGCAATGTCCGTACGGTGCTGCGAGCCCTCCAGCCGGATGCGCGCCACCGCCTTATACGCCTTCGCCCGGGCCTGCGCCAGATCAGAACCGGTCGCCGTCACCGACAGCACGCGGCCGCCCGCGCTGACGACCTCCTCGCCCTCGATCCGGGTCCCGGCATGCAGCACGTAGGCGTCGGGCGCGTCCTCGGCGGCCACGTCGGCCAGCCCCTCGATCGGGTCCCCGGTGCGGGGGGTCTCGGGGTAGTTGTGGGAGGCGATGACCACAGTGACGGCCGCGTCCTCGCTCCAGACGAGCGGGGGTTCGTCGGCCAGGGTGCCGTTGGCGGCGTTGAGCAGCACGCTCGCGAGCGGGGTGCGTAGCCGGGCCAGGACCACCTGGGTCTCGGGGTCGCCGAAGCGGGCGTTGAACTCGATCACCCGCGTACCGCGGCCGGTGATCGCGAGGCCGGCGTAGAGCAGCCCCGAGAAGGGGGTGCCGCGGCGGCGGAGCTCGTCGACGGTCGGCTGGAGGACGAGCTCCATGACCTCGTCGACCAGCTTCGGGTCGGCCCAGGGCAGCGGGGAGTACGCGCCCATGCCGCCGGTGTTGGGGCCCTCGTCGCCGTCCAGGGCACGCTTGAAGTCCTGTGCGGGCTGGAGGGGGACCACGGTGACGCCGTCGGTGATGGCGAAGAGGGAGACCTCGGGGCCGTCGAGGTACTCCTCGATGACCACGCGGTCGCAGCCGAGCGCGTGCGCGCGGGCGGCGGCCCGGTCCTCGGTCACCACGACGCCCTTGCCGGCCGCGAGGCCGTCGTCCTTGACGACGTAGGGGGCACCGAAGGCGTCGAGGGCCGCGTCGATCTCTTCCGGGGTGGTGCAGACGTAGCTGCGCGCGGTCGGGACCCCGGCCGCGGCCATCACGTCCTTGGCGAAGGCCTTGGAACCTTCGAGCTGCGCCGCCTCGGCGGACGGGCCGAAGACGGGGATACCGGCGGCGCGCACGGCGTCGGCGACGCCGGCGACCAGCGGGGCCTCCGGGCCGACGACGACCAGGCCGGCGCCGAGTTGGGTGGCGAGAGCGGCGACGGCAGCGCCGTCGAGGGCGTCGACCGGGCGGAGTTCGGCCACCTCGGCGATGCCGGCGTTGCCGGGAGCGCAGTACAGCGCGGAGACGTCGGGGTCGAGGGACAGAGAGCGGCACAGGGCATGTTCGCGGGCGCCGCCGCCGATGACGAGGACCTTCACGCTGCTCAGCCTAGCCGGGACGGAGCGGCCGGTTTCGTGCGGCCACCCAACCAGGCGTGGCTACTCGTTCGTGTATTCCTCCACAACCGTGGCTCCGAGCTCGCGCACGATCAGGTCGTGTCCGGTCAGGGCGCTCTCGACGAGGTCGGGATCGTCCTCCTCCGCGAAGTCGTCCTCGGGGGCGACGGGCGGGGGCGCCTGCTGTACGGGGGGCTGCGGGGCGGAAGCCGACTGCTGGGGGTGGTGGGGCTGATGGGACTGCTGCTGCGGCTGCTGCGGGTGCTGGGGCGCGGGGGCGGACGGCGACGGGGGCGGCGGGCTGTAGGCCGGGGCGGGCGCGGACGGCGCCGCGTAGGAGGAGGAAGCCGCGTAGGAGGAGGAAGAGGAGGAGGCCACGGGAGCCGGGCCGCCACCGCCCACCACGGCGTCGATCTTCCAGTGGACCTGGAACTGCTCGGCAAGGACCGCCTTGAGCACGTCCTCGCTGCCGCTGCTGGCGAAGTTGTCGCGGGCTCCCGCGTTGGGGAAGCCGAGCTGGAGGGTGGTGCCGTCGAAGCCGGTGACCTGGGCGTTCTGGCTGAGCAGGATCCAGGTGAAGCGGCGGCGGTTCTTGACGGCCTCCAGGACGCCGGGCCACATCGCCTGGACCTGCCCGACGCCGGCGGCCATGCCGGGGGAGGGGGCGGGTGCGGGTGCCGCGGCCGGGGCGGGGGCCGGAGCCGGGGCGGCGGCCGGGGCGGACGGAGCCGGTGCGGGGGCGCCCTGACCTGGGGCGGCCGCGCTGGGCCAGGCCCCTGCGGCGGGGGCGGCCGGGGCGGGGGCGGCCGGGGCGGCCGGGGCGGCCGCTCCGGGCCAGGCACCGGGGGCGCCGCCCCCGGGCTGTGCGGCTCCGGGCCACGCCCCGGGGGCGGGGCCGGCCGCGGGGGCGGGTGCGGGTGCGGGTGCGGCGGGCGCGGGGGTGGCCTGAACCGGCGCCTCCGGCTGCGCGGGAGCCCGTACCGGCGCGGGAGCCGGCACGGAGGCAGGAGCCGGCCCGGCGGCGGCACGCGCGGCAGCGGCGCCTCCCGCCGCACCAGCGGGACCGGCGGGCGCCATGGCATGCGCCTCGGGCCCCGGTACGTACCCCATGGCGGGCGCGGCGGCGAAGGTGGCGGCCCCGCTGCGCTCCAGCCGGTCGAGGCGGGCCTGGAAGGACCGCTCGTCGTCGAAGGCGGCGGGCAGCAGCACGCGGGCGCAGATCAGCTCCAGCTGCAGCCGCGGCGAGGTCGCGCCGCGCATCTCGGTGAGCCCGGTGTTGACCAGATCGGCGGCACGCGACAGCTCGGCGGCCCCGAACACGGACGCCTGGGCCTGCATCCGCTCCACGACATCGGCGGGGGCATCGATCAGCCCCTTCTCCCCGGCGTCGGGCACGGCGGCCAGGATGACCAGGTCGCGCAGCCGCTCCAGCAGGTCGGCGACGAACCGGCGCGGGTCGTTCCCGCCCTCGACGACACGGTCGACGACCTCGAAGGCGGCCGCCCCGTCCCCGGCGGCGAAGGCGTCGATGACGGAGTCGAGCAGCGAGCCGTCGGTGTACCCGAGCAGCGCGGTGGCCATGGCATACGTCACACCGTCCTCGGCGGCGCCGGCGAGCAGCTGGTCCATGACGGACATCGAGTCACGCACGGACCCGGCGCCGGCGCGCACGACGAGCGGCAGCACGCCGTCCTCGACCCGGGCGCCCTCCCGCCCGCAGACCTCGGCCAGGTACTCGCGCAGGGTCCCGGGCGGCACCAGCCGGAAGGGGTAGTGGTGCGTCCTGGACCGGATGGTCCCGATCACCTTCTCCGGCTCCGTGGTGGCGAAGATGAACTTGAGGTGCTCCGGCGGCTCCTCGACCACCTTCAGCAGGGCGTTGAAGCCCGCCGAGGTGACCATGTGGGCCTCATCGATGATGTAGATCTTGTAGCGGCTGGACGCCGGCCCGAAGAACGCCTTCTCCCGCAGGTCACGGGCGTCGTCCACACCACCGTGCGAGGCGGCGTCGATCTCGATGACGTCGATGGACCCCGGCCCGTTCCTGGCCAGGTCCCGGCAGGACTGGCACTCCCCGCAGGGGGTGGGGGTGGGACCCTGCACACAGTTCAGACACCGGGCGAGGATGCGCGCGCTGGTGGTCTTTCCACACCCGCGCGGGCCGCTGAACAGGTACGCGTGATTGACCCGGTTGTTCCGCAGGGCCTGCATCAGCGGTGCAGTGACATGCTCCTGCCCGATGACCTCGGCGAACGACTCGGGGCGATAGCGGCGGTACAGCGCAAGGGACGACACGTCTACGAGGTTATCCGGGCCCACCGACATCAGCGGCCCGCCGAGGCTATCCAGGCCCCCGGAACGCAAAGCGCCCCCCACGCACCCGCCAGAGCCCACTTACCCTTGCTGCCTTCCGGCCCTGGGGGAGTTGGGTGAGATAGCGCCACGTGAGGGGCTGGCCCCACCCTAGCGGATGAAGGCCCCCGGAATCGAGCCGGACCCCGACCTGCCCTCCGGCCGACGATCACGTTCGCGAGCACCCCTCAACGTCTTGTATTGTTTGCGGCGGAGGATTCGCCTAGTGGCCTAGGGCGCACGCTTGGAAAGCGTGTTGGGGGCAACCCCTCACGAGTTCGAATCTCGTATCCTCCGCACTCGCCCACCAGGGCAAACGAAGGACCCGACCGCATCGCGGCCGGGTCCTTCGTCGTTCCGTGGTTGCAGTTCTGGTTGCAGTTGCCGCGAAGGCACGCTCGGCGGGGATAGGTCCTGTGTGATGTTGTGATCAGCCAGTCGCTGGCAGGAGGTCGTCGGTCCAGATCAAAAACAGGCCCGGTGCTCGGCGACGGGGTGAGCCGCTCGCAGCCGTGCGCGTGCCGTACCGGAGCAGCCTTGTTGCACACGCGAGCGTGGTGCCATGGCGATGTGGATCCGCACATATGACGAGGCCCGAGGCCTGTGGCAGTACTTCGAGGGTGATGAGGAGGGGTGGGTTCTCCGGCAAGTGGACTTGCGAGACGATGACGGCACCCCGGTGACCGCCGCCTCCCTGGAGGAGGTTCTCCGGTACCAGGAGCACGCGGACATCGCCACCATGAGCCGGTACGAGCACTGGTATGGCCTCGTCGCCGAGGGCAGGCTCACGGGATGGGAGGAAACGCCGCACGCGGGCGCGATCTCGGCCGAGGAGTTCGAGAGGGTATGGCTGGACGCCCGGCGGACCCTGGGTGCCTCCGCGCCGCCCCCGGACACGGACAGGTGACGGCCGCTCCGGCGCCCGTCCCGGTGTTTACGAGTAGACACCCGAGAGCTGTCACTCCACTGACGCGCAGCGATCATCTGGATCCGCAGCCTCCGCCCCGCCTCGTGATCCCAACATCCCACAGGCCCTAGCGGTGGTTCAGCAGGGTGCGGCAGATACTGCACACCATGGCCGCGTCACGGCCGTACCGCCGCATCAGCTGCCCGCACTCGGCGCACGGCCCCAGTTCCCAGACCGGGCAGCCCAGCGCGGCGGAGGCAGCAGTCCGCTCGATGGCAGTGATCAGCATCGGGTTGCGGGACCGCTGCGCCGGCATCCGCGGGAGGGTGAAGCCACCGGTCGGCTGACCGAGATCGCGCACGGGCCGGGCGTCGCTGGCGAACCAGCCCTCCTGGCCGGCCCGGCAAGTCCGGTCGATCTCCTGCTCGGCGAAGGTGATCTCGTCGTCCTCCTCCTGCGCCGGGGCATCGGGAAGCTGGGCCCTCTCGCCAATCAGCTCCCGCCATCGCTCGCAGTCAGCCGCCGGCACCCACATGTGCCGTCCAGCCCGGCCACTCCCACGGTTGGGCACATAGACCGGCATGCTCTCCCCCGTCGCGCTCGACAGGACGAGGTCTTCGAGGTGGACCGCCTTCTTCTCCGGCTCGCACAGCGCAGGCACGAACCAGTCGGAGTGGATCCCGTCACAATGACCGGCGCCGTCGGACAGCAGGCAATGCCGGTCGCTGCTGGGCACGCACTTCCAGACCTGCAGATAGCGGTACCCGCCGCGGATCACCATCTCCTTGCCGTTGGCGATCTCCTTCCACGGCATGTCGTCCACGCGGGCCCAGGGGGCGCGGTCGATCAGCGAAGCCGTGCGGTCCTTGGCCACCCACAGGGGCGTGATGTCGTGCTGCACCGCGTTGACCGAGCGACGATGCACGCTGCTGGGGCTGAGGTGGTGGTACTGGATCTCCCAGCCGATCCGTATGCCCCCGGGGCCGGTGACGAGGGCGTCGGAGATGCTCCGCCGGTTCGCCGTGGGCACCTCCGCCTCGGCATCCAGGCCGTACCGGGAGGCGGTCTCGACGATCCGCTCCTTCGTGGCCTTGTGCTGCTCGCTCTCCGCCGGCGTCGCCTTGTGGGTGATGGGTAGGTGCGAGGCGACGAGTGGCCGTCGGCCACCGACGCGGCCTCGGCGGATGAACATCCACGGAGACTTCCCACCGGTCTCCGACATGCACTCGCGCCCTTCGTGGTGAGCAAGGCATTCGAGCAGCTGCGGGTCGCGCTCGGAGACGCTCGCGGTGATCTCCCGGAGCAGATCGGGACGCCCCGGGTGACCGAGGTCGGGCAGGGACAGATTGATCTCTATGCCATATCCGGTGTGCCACACCCCATTTGCCATTTCTCCACCATAGAAACGGCCACCGACACACAACAGGGTTACGCATCAAGGGAGATGACAGCGAACACCACGAGGCCCGGCCAACCACAAAGCCATTCGGCGAGAGCGCCATCGCTGGCGCTTGTCCTGGGCCGGTTGGCGGAGCGTGAACGGGGGAGCCCGGGTGACCTGGCCGCGCGGTGTGCCCCGACGCGGCGGCAAGATGACTACCTCTGGGAGGGCTGGGGCTACGGGACGACGGCTGGAGGGCCAGTGAGTCAGGACGACGAGGCGCAGGCGATGTACGGATGGGCGTACGTGGAGGACGGAGACGGCAAACACCTCCTCATCCGCTTCTCCGAGAGCGGCGACGAACTCGACGAGGCCTTCACCCGACCGCTCCGACAGGCCTTCGACGGGCCCCCGGACGCCCTCAAGTGGCTGGCGGAGGCGGAGGCTTCCGGGCGCCCCGTCCCGTCGCTGTACTTGCCGAAGACCGACAAGCTGTACCTCATGCACCGCGCGGAGTACCTGCGCATCACACTGTCGACCAGGACCGTCGACGCGGGCTTCCCGAAGACGATCAGCTCGTACTGGCCGGGCACCAAGGAGGCCGGGTACGCGGACGGGGTCGACGCCGGGCTGTGGTGGAGCGACGAGCTCGCCTACTTCTTCAAGGGCGGGCAGTACGCGCGCTACAACCTCAAGGCGGACAAGGTCGACGAGGGCTTCCCGAAATCCATCCCCGCGTACTGGGGCGGGATGAAGGAGGCCGGCTTCGACAGCGGCATCGACGCCGCCCTACGCTCGACCGACCAGAAGATGTACTTCTTCAAGGGCCCGCTCTACCTGCGCTACGACATCCCCGCCGACCGCGTCGACCCCGGATACCCGCGCAAGATCACCGACCACTGGAAGGCTTTCGCCCGCCTGAACGTGCGCCGCGTCCTGTCGCTGTGGAGGGCCCCGCGCGGCGCCGCGGCCGTCCCCCTCGCGGGCGGCGGCGAGAGCGAGCCGGCCCTGGACGGGATCGTCGAGCAGACGCTCGCGATCCACCCCAACGGCCAGTGGCTCTACGCGGCCGGGAAGGGTGTGATCCGCTGCATCCCACTGGGCGCGGACGGCCGCCCGGAGCCGGCGAACCAGTGGGTGACCGTCGCCGGCAGTGACGCCTTGGCGGCGAACGGGCTCGTCGTCGATCCCAAGGGGGACTGCCTCTACATCACCCACCGTGGACGGAACGAGCTGAAGTCGTTCCCCCTCACCGTGAGCGGCAAGCCCCAGGAGGGTGCGGTGGAACACACCATCACCCTGACGAAGACCAAGAACCCCGGCGCGCTCGCCTTCGACTCAGGAGACAGCCTGTACATCACCGCCATGGGCGGCATGGCGCCGCTGTATAAATACCCCCGGGGCATGAGCGGTACTTCCGCGGGCATGACGATCACCTGGAAAGATGGACCCACGCAGCAGTTCGGCCTCGCCGCCCACCCTCGTCGCGCTGTCCTCTACTGCGCCGACCCGCGCGGGGGGATGTTCGTCCTCGATATGGCCAAGGACGGAACTGTCGCCAACGTGGGCAGGCTGCCGGAGCTGAGCATCAAGGACAAGCCCGGCCCCCTGACCATCGACCCCAAGGGAACGTTCCTCTACTACGCCAACCGCGACAAGCACACCCTGCACCGGCTCCCGTTGGCCGCCGATGGAACCGTCCAAAAGGGGGCCGCGCCGACGTCCCTGCCCGGCAAGTACACCCAGTGCGTCGGAATCGCCGTCAACCCCTACACCCGCCAGGTGTACGTCGCCACCCCTGGTCGCGTGGAAATGCTCCACGTGGATGAGGCCGGTTACCCCGCTGGTGAACCCCAGCCTCTCTCCTTCCCCCCAAACACCTCGCAGGCCCGCCCGACAGCCTGAAGCCGACCCGAAGGCTTGGGCGCGAGACGCTGCCCTGTACCTGACCGTGCATGGCCTGCCCATCCAGCGGGGCCGGGCCATGCGTGAGGTCACCACTCGTCGGTGTCGCCGTACTTCCCCGGATTCTGCGCGCGGTCCACAGCCTGTGCACACGCCTCAGCGAACGCAGCCTCGACGGCCTCCTTGTCGATGCCGCGAACCTGGGCTACAACTTCCTGCGCCGAGCCGAGGCGGCGGGCGGTACGCCAGACTGCGGGTCGGTCAGTGTGGGCATCGGTCTCGAAGTCCCAGGCCGGCACCGACCACTCCTCGGGCAGACCGGTCGCCTGCCGCTCGCCGCCGGGGAGAAACGCCGCTCGGGCGTGGAAGACCACGGTCCGCTCGGGCATCCCGTCGCGAAGGGAGCGCATGCCGCCGGGGGCCTCGTGCTCCCAGCGCCACCGGTCCCATTCCTCGACTTCGGCGGTGTGGTCGGGCCAGTCTTCGCTCCACTGCGCGACGACCTCGTCGGCGTGCCCTCGGTGGAGGAAGGGCACCCGCCGCTCCCCAAGGCGGGCGACGTGGACCATCAACTCGGCCGGGACCGGACTGTGGCTCACGCCGGGCACCTTACCCACGGAGGGCTGCATCGGGTCCGTTCCCCACAGGAGGCCTCCGACCTTGTCGGCGGTGTCCTTCAGGACGCGGCTGGTCAGGTGCTGGTAGCGCCGGCGCATCCGGGCGGACTTGCCAGGCTCCCAGCCCATGATCGCGTCCACGACCGCGTCCGACACGCCGAGGATGAGTAGAACCGTCGCTGCCGTGTGGCGGGCGTCGTGGAGGCGGCCGTCGCGTACCTCCGCCGCCTTCAGCAGGTCCTTCCACTTGTGGAAGTCGGTGTTCGGGTTCAGGGGCTCGCCGGTCGGCGAAGTGAAGACGTACCCCTTCTCCGTCCACAGGTCACGGGCGAGGACGCGCTCGCGGGCCTGCTCCTCCTTGCGCCAGCGCAGGTAGGTGCAGGGCGGGTCTGTTCCGTGTGGTTGGGGTGGTTCGAGTTGGCGAGGGTGAAGTGCTGTAGGGGACCGCCAGTGCTGGTTGCAGTTCTGGTTGCATTCGCCCTCGTCCGGGGCCGTCCGCCAGCCAGCAGATCAACCTCTCCGCCGCAGGTCAGGACGCCCACGACCCTCACCGGACGGGCGTACGAACATTTGGAAAGCGTGTTGGGGGCAACCCCTCACGAGTTCGAATCTCGTATCCTCCGCCAGTGCCTCACCGGGCACGATGTCGAAGAGCCCCGCTGCTTAGAGCGGGGCTCTTCGCGTCTCTCCGTCTCGGTTGGCTCCTAAGAGCCCCAGCCGACGAGCCCCGTCCGATCGCCGGCACCGAACTGATGCCGCTGGCCCCGGCGAGGCGCTGCGCACCGGGAAGCTCCACCGCGTCCCGGTCCTCATCGGGGTCAACCACGACGAGGAGCGCGGCCGGATCCTCGGGCAGGAGCAGAGCGCCCCCGGCCGTACCCCGATGCCGCCCGAGGCCTACGAGCCGGCCCTGCGCGAGCAGTTCGGCGCCCGGGCGGACGCGGTACTGGCCCGCTACCCGCTGAGCCGCTTCGGCTCGGCCGGCGAGGCCCTGGCGACGGTCCGCACCGACCAGGCCTGGTCGGTCCCGACGCTGGACACCGCCCGGCTGCACCTGGCGCTCTTCGAGGAGCTGACGAAGGAGCAGGTACGGCTCGGCCGGCGGATGGCGCACACCTGGGTGGACTTCGCCCGCTCGGGCAGGACCCCCTGGCCCGCCTTCCGGGCGGAGCAGGCGGAGCAGGGCCACGTACAGACGCTGGCCTCCGGCGCCTGGACGCGCGCGGACTTCGCGCGGGACCACCAGTACGCCTTCTGGTCCGGCCTCCGCTGACGGCCTGGACGGCGAACTGCGGCGCTGCGTACGGGCGGTCCGGGCCTCCCGGACCGCCCGTACGCACTGCGACCCTCCAGCGAGGGGGGAGGGCGGCGGATGCCCGGCTCAGCCGAAGGTCGGCATCTCTCCGACCGTCGTCGAGAGGTCGATCACCGCGAAGGCCGCGCCCTGCGGGTCCGTCACCGCCGCGAAGCGGCCGAACGGGCTGTCCATCGGGCCGAAGTGGAGCTTCCCGCCGTGCTTCTTCGTCTTCTCGACCGCCTCGTCGCAGTTCGGGACGCCGAAGTAGATCTGGATGTACGGCGGCATGTCCGGCGGGAAGTCGTCGTCCATCTTCATCCGGCCCAGCACCGGGTTCTCGGGGCCGCCGACGCTGAAGACCTTGAAATCCATGTCGGCCGTCTCGGGGTCGTCGCCCGGGTCCATCTGCTGGGCGGCGTACGGGAAGACCTTCGGCAGGAACGCGTCCGCCTTGGCCGGTTCCCGGGTGAAGACCTCCGCCCAGGCGAACGAGCCCGGCTCGCCCATCTTCTCGAAGCCCTTGTGGTCGCCCGGCTGCCATACGCCGAAGACCGCGCCGCTCGGCTCCTTCGCGATCAGCATCGTGCCGAAGGTGCCCACCTGCATCGGGCCCATCAGCACGTCTCCGCCGTTCGAGGTGACCTTCTGCGCGGTGGCCGCCGCGTCGGGCGAGGCGAAGTACAGACACCATTGCGAAGGGGCGTCGGCTCCCTGCATCGGCGGGACGACGGCCGCGACGGCCTTGCCGTCGGAGTAGGCCTGCGTGTAGTCGCCGTACTCACTGCTGGCCTCGCCGAAGGTCCAGCCCAGCACGTCGCCGTAGAAGGTCTTGGCCCCCTCCACGTCGGTGAACATCGCGTCCACCCAGCACGGCGCGCCCTCGGAGAACTCATGCATGATCGATCGACTCCTCGACTCCTCGACTCGTACGTGTCGTCGTACTCACGCTAGGCGCGCGGTGTGCCGACCGCGCGGGGAGCGCGCCCACGCGGGACGCTGGAGCCATGGACAAGGACATCACCATCCGGCTGGCACAGCAGCCGGAGGCCGACGCGCTGCTGAGCCGGAGCCCGCTCGCCGCGCTCGTCGGGATGCTGCTGGACCAGCAGGTGCCGATGGAGTGGGCGTTCTCGGGGCCGTGGACGATCGCTCAGCGGCTGGGTTCCGACGATCTGGACGCGCACGCCATCGCCGCGTACGACCCGGAGGCCTTCGCCGCCCTGCTCTCCCAGAAGCCCGCCGTGCACCGGTACCCCGGGTCGATGGCTACGCGGATCCAGCAGCTGTGCGCGTACCTGGTGGAGCACTACGGCGGGAACGCCGAGGCGGTCTGGGCCGACGCCGCGACGGGGCGGGAGCTGCTGAAGCGCCTCAAGGAGCTGCCGGGCTTCGGGGAGCAGAAGGCGCAGATCTTCCTGGCCCTGCTGGGCAAGCGGCTCGGCGTGCGCCCGACGGGCTGGCGGGAGGCGGCGGGCGGGTACGGCGAGGCGGACGTCTACCGTTCGGCGGCCGACATCACCGGCCCGGAGTCCCTGGCCAAGGTGCGGGCGCACAAGCAGGAGATGAAGGCCGCCGCCAAGGCCGCCAAGCCTGCCAAGCCTGCCAAGCCTGCCAAAGATTCGGATTGACCGGCCACGCTCATGTCGATCGGCCCGTGTGGCCGTCTGTCCGGCGCATAGATTGATGGACATGACAAAGATCGCGACCCGCGCCGCCACCGCCGAAGCCATCAACGACGCTCCCGGCAGCCTCATCACCCTGCTCACGGACACCGCCGAGCTCACCTGCAACACCGCCACCTTCGACGAGGGCGCGGCCGGCGCCCCGGTGCACTTCCACACCAAAGCCACCGAGTTCTTCCACGTCACCGCCGGGCAGCTCGACGTCCTCGTCGGCGAGGAGATCCAGACCCTCGGCGCCGGCGACTTCATCGCGATCCCGCCGGGCGTCAAGCACGCCTTCGCCCCCGCCGCCGGCCACACCGCCAGCGTCTTCGTCGGCTTCACCCCCGGCATGGGCCGCTTCGACTACTACCGGCTCCTCGGCCGGGTCCACGCGGGCGAGGCCACCGTGCAGGACATCAAGGACAGCTCGGCGACCTACGACAACCACTACGCGGAGAGCCCCGCCTGGAGCGGCCGGCGGCGCAGCGCGGAGCCGTAGACCACGTCCGCGTCGAGGCGGCGCAGTTCCTCCGCGATCAGTTCGGCGCCGCTGCGGATCTTCAGGGCCACCTTCCGGTCCGGGCTGCCCGGCAGGGTCAAGGTGGCCAGCACGCCCGCCGGCCGGTCCACCCGGATCTCCCCGGCCGTGGTCAGCAGGCTGACCCCGGTGATCACCGGGCCGTCGGTCGCCACCCGGGCCACCGGGACCTCCAGCCGGTCCTCCAGCCAGCGCGCCAGCAGCTCGGCGCTCGCGTTGTCGGGCTCGCTCTCCACCGCCGCGCCGGTCACCGGCAGCGGCTTCTGGTCCAGGGCGGCGGCCAGCAGGGCCCGCCACGGCGTGAGCCGGGTCCAGGCCAGGTCGGTGTCGCCGGGCTGGTAGCCGGCGGCCCGCTCGTCGAGCACGCCGACCGGGTCGAAGGCGGCGGCCGCGTCCGTGATCCGGCGCTGCGCGAGTGCTCCCAGCGGGTCCCGCGCCAGGTCGGCGGGGGCGTCGGCCGGCCACCACGCCACCACGGGCGCGTCCGGCACGAGCAGCGGCAGGACCACCGAACCGGCATGCTCGGTCAGCGCCCCGTGCAGGCGCAGCAGCACCAGCTCGCCGGTCCCGGCGTCCGAGCCGACCCGCAGTTCGGCGTCCACCCGGTTCGGGCGCAGCTTGAGCGGGCCGCGCGAGGTCCGCCTGATCACCGCGATGACGCGGCACGGATGCTCGCGCGAGGCCTCGGAGGCCGTGCGTACGGCGTCGTAGGCGTTCTCCTCGTCGGTGACGACGACAAGGGTCAGCACCAGACCCATGGTGGGGCTGCCTATGGCCCGGCGGGCTTCGAGCAGGGCCCGGTTGATCTTGCTGGACGTGGTGTCGGTGAGTTCGGTCCGCATGTACCGAGTCTGTCACCGCGTCACCTGCGCTTGCGCGCCGTCCCGAAGATCGAGCGCGAGATCTCCCGGCCCAGCTGGGTCCCGATGGACCGGGCCAGCGAGCGGAACAGTCCGCTCCCCACCACTTGCTCGGCCAGCGAGGGTTCCGGCCCGGGGCCGCCGCGCCCGGCCCTCGCGGCCTGCTTCCGCGCCTCCTCGGCCTCCTTCCGCGCCTCCTCGGCCTGCTTCTCCGCCTGCTTCTCCGCCTGGGCGGCGGCCGCGGCGGCCTCCGCCCGTGCCTCGGCCGCGGCCTGCTCGGCGCTGATCTTCTCGTACGCCGATTCGCGATCGACGGGCTCCGCGTAGCGCGGGTGGAGCGGCGAGGACTTCACCGCCTGCTCCAGGGCGGACGCCTCCAGGGGCCCCATCAGTGACTGCGGGGCCCGCAGCCGGGTCGCCGCGACCGGGGTCGGGGCGCCCTTCTCGCTGAGCACGGTGATGACCGCCTCGCCGGTCCCCAGCTGGGTGAGCAGCTCCTCCAGGTCGTACGCGGAGTGCGGGAAGGTCTTCACGGTCGCCTTCAGCGCCTTGGCGTCGTCGGGGGTGAAGGCGCGCAGCGCGTGCTGCACCCGGTTGCCGAGCTGGGCGAGCACGTCCGCCGGTACGTCCTTGGGGGTCTGCGTGACGAAGAAGACGCCGACGCCCTTGGAACGGATCAGGCGCACCGTCTGGGTGATGGACGCGAGGAAGGCCTTCGAGGCCCCCTTGAAGAGCAGGTGCGCCTCGTCGAAGAAGAAGACGAGCTTGGGCCGTTCGAGATCGCCGACCTCCGGCAGGTCGTGGTAGAGGTCGGCCAGCAGCCACATCAGGAAGGTGGAGAAGAGCTGGGGCTTGTCCTGGACGGCGGGGAGTTCCAGGACGGAGACCACTCCGCGCCCGTCGGCGGCGGTGCGGAGGAATCCGGCGGTGTCGAATTCCGGCTCGCCGAAGAACTGCGCGGCGCCCTGCTGTTCGAAGGCGGTCAGCGCCCGCAGGATCACCCCGGCCGTCACCGTGGACAGTCCGCCGATGCCCTTGAGTTCCGGTTTTCCCTGGTCGGAGACGAGGAAGGCGACGACCGCGCGCAGGTCCTTGAGGTCGATCAGCTCCAGACCCTTGGCGTCGGCGTAGTGGAAGATCAGGCCGAGGGACTGCTCCTGCGTCTGGTTGAGCTGGAGCACCTTCGACAGCAGCACCGGTCCGAAGCTGGTGACGGTCGACCGGATCGGGATTCCGGGGCCGATCCCGCCGAGCGAGTAGAACTCGCCGGGGAATCCGGTGGGCTCCCACGTCTGGGCCACGTCCCTGGCCCGTTCGTCGATCCTCCCGTTGGCCGTGCCGGGCGCCGAGATCCCCGAGACGTCCCCCTTGATGTCGGCGAGGAAGACGGGGACCCCGCCGGCCGACAGCTGCTCGGCGATGAGCTGGAGCGTCTTGGTCTTGCCGGTGCCGGTGGCGCCGGCGACCAGCCCGTGGCGGTTGAGCATCGCCAGCGGGATGCGGATCTGGCGGTCGGGCAGGCAGGTGCCGTCCCAGAGCAGGGCGCCGAGGTCGAGCGCGGGTCCGGTGAAGGCGTACCCGGCGGCGATCTGCCCGGCCGGGTCCGCCGGGTCCGTCGCATCCGCCGGGTCCGCCGGGACGGCAGCGTCCGTCGAGTCCGCCGGGACGGCAGGGTCGGTGCTCTCGCTCATGCATGGCTCCCCAATTAGCGCTGTTCGCCACTTTTGCACCACCGCCGCGAGGCTGCGCCCGCACGCACCGGCCCGGTAGGCTTTCCGTGTGATCTTCAAGCGCATCGGAAGCAGCCGGCCGTACCCCGACCACGGCAGGGAAACCACCCGGCAGTGGGCGGACGTCGCGCCGCGCCCGGTCCGGCTCGACCAGCTCGTGACGACCAAGGGACAGCTGGACCTCGAAACGCTGCTCGCCGAGGACTCCACCTTCTACGGCGACCTCTTCGCCCATGTCGTGAAGTGGCGGGGCGACCTCTACCTGGAGGACGGGCTGCACCGCGCCGTGCGCGCCGCCCTGCAGCAGCGCCAGGTGCTGCACGCCCGCGTCCTCGAAATGGACTGACGCTACGCGTAGATTGCGCCTTTCGGGTCACCATTGACCTATCAGCAGATCATTTAGTAGGCATCGCCACCGGGCCGCACTACGCTGCGCCCATGAGCATGCTCACTCCCCCCGGCATGGGCGGAAAGTACCGCGTCACGGGAGCCGCCTACCCCCGCATGAGCCGTAAGCGGAGCCGACGTCGGATCGTCCTCGCCGTGCTCGGCTCGGTCCTCGCGCTCGCCCTGGTCGGCTACGGGGCACTGCAGCTCATCGACGTGTTCCGGGGCGACAGCCCCAAGCGGAACACGGCTGCGGGCGCCAAGGACTGCCCGACGACGCCCCCGAAGGCCGCTGTCAAGGGCGGCCCCGCGGCCGCCTCCACCGCCTCGGCACCCGCCAAACCGGCGGTCGTGCTCCCCCCGCCCGGCGAGATCACCGTCAACGTCTACAACGCGACCCCGCGCGCGGGCCTGGCCAAGGCCGTCGGCGACGAGCTCGCCAAGCGCGGCTTCGTCATCGGCCAGGTCGGCAACGCCCCGCCCGACTTCGACAAGAAGGTCCCCGGCACCGGGATACTGCTGGGCTCCCCCACGACCGACAAGGCCGCCTTCTCCGTACTCGGCACACAGCTCGTCGGCACCACCCAGCAGACCGACACCCGTGAGACCGCGGACATCGACCTGATCCTGGGCGACGCCTTCAAGGAGCTCAGTACGAAGCAGGACGCGGACAAGGCGCTGGCCCTCCTGGCCAACCCCGTGCCCGCGCCCGCCAAGAACTGCTGACCGTCGGCTACTCGGCCGAGCCGTACATCCGGTCGCCCGCGTCACCCAGGCCCGGCACGATGTAGCCGTGCTCGTTGAGCCGCTCGTCCACCGCGGCCGTCACCACCGTCACCGGCGTGCCCGCCAGCTCGCGCTCCATGATCTCGACGCCCTCGGGCGCGGCCAGCAGCACCACGGCCGTGACGTCGTCGGCGCCACGCTTGATCAGCTCCTGGATCGCCGCGACCAGCGTGCCGCCGGTGGCGAGCATCGGGTCGACGACGTAGACCTGCCGTCCGGAGAGGTCCTCCGGCATGCGCGTCGCGTACGTGGAGGCCTCCAGGGTCTCCTCGTTGCGGACCATGCCCAGGAAGCCCACCTCGGCGGTCGGCAGCAGCCGCACCATGCCGTCGAGCATGCCGAGGCCGGCGCGCAGGATCGGGACGACGAGCGGCCGCGGGTGCGAGAGCTTCACACCGGTGGTCGGGCCGACCGGGGTCTCGATGTCGGCCTGCTCGGTGCGCACGTCCCGGGTGGCCTCGTACGCGAGCAGGGTCACCAGCTCGTCGGCGAGCCGCCGGAAGGTGGCGGAGTCGGTGCGCTTGTCGCGCAGGGTGGTGAGTTTGTGCGCCACCAAGGGGTGATCGACGACCTGCAAACGCACAACATCCTCCAAAACTGAGCCTGCGACCAGCAAAAACGGCCGCACGACGCGACCTGCACCCAAAAGGCTACGCGGTGACGCGGCCCCTTCGTGTCCGAAGCCGCGGCCACGCCGCAGCCGCCTGGGGATGCGACCCGCGCCGACGCCGAGCAGGCTGGACTGATGAGCAACGCACCGGTGATCGCAGCCGTCGACGGATCCGAACACAGCCTCAAGGCCCTGGAGTGGGCAAGGGCCGCGGCCATCCGGCACGATACGGGGCTGCTGATCGCCCATGTACTGCCCGATGAGGCCCAGTTGTATGCGGGGCGCCGGTCGGCCCTGCACGACGCCTCGCAGCCGGAGGAGTTCGCCGACCCCGTGGGCGACTGGATCCGGGCCATGTTCGGCGGCGGCTCCACGCTGCCGGAGGGGGTCCGGTACGAGGCCCTGGAGGGCTCCGTCCCCGAGGCGCTGCGGGTGATCGGGGCGGAGGCCCTGATGCTGGTGATGGGCTCCCGGGGCCGCGGCGGCTTCGCCAGCCTGCTGCTCGGCTCGAACAGCCGGGCGGTGGCGACCACGGCGCCGTGCCCGGTGGTGGTGGTCCCGCACGAGAAGCGGAGCGCGGAGGCCACCGCCTCCGGCGAGTCCGCAGGGCGGGTGGTGCTCGGGTTGCACGCCGCCGAGACGCCCGACGACGTACTGGCCTTCGCGTTCGCGGAGGCCGCCGTGCGGGGGACCACCGTCCAGGTGGTGTCCGCGTACGCCATCCCGCCCGCGCCCACCATGGTGATCGACAGCCCCTTCACGGTGATCCCGCCGGAGGGACTGGCCGACGAGGGGGACGGCGTACCGGCCGAGCGGGAGATGCTGCGGTCCCAGACGGAGCGGCTGGCGCCCTTCCGCGCCCGGTACCCGGACGTCCCGGTCGAGCAGGCCGCCGTGCCCGGGGACCCGGCGGGGCGGCTGGTCTCCGCCTCCCGGTCGGCGGCGCTGGTCGTGGTGGGCCGCCACCACCCCCGGCGCACCGCCATGTCGCTGCTGATCGGCTCGGTGGCCCATGCGGTGCTCCAGCACGCGCACGGCCCGGTGGCGATCGTCCCGACCCTCAAGGACGACGCCTGACCTGCGACGGGGTGGCATCAAACGGCCCGTCCGGGGGAAGGTGGGTGCAGGGGGGACGACCGACCAGCCCAGGTGGTGGCCGATGCCCGACACGCAGCCGAGCGACGATGTGCCGGAGACCGCGGCGCAGCGCCGAGCACGCCGCGCGCAGTTCCTGCGCGACCTGATGGAGGCGCGCGAGCTGCGCGACCGCGTCCAGCCCCGCCGCGCCCGCGCGGCCCGCATGCGCCAACAAATGCGCATGCGCACCTTCCGCTGGTAGCACCGCCCATTCCAGCCTCGCCAGCACGAACCCGCCTCACCAGCACGAACCCAGCCCCGCCGGCACGAACCCAGCCCCGCCGGCGTTTGAGGCGCGGGGTCCGGGGCGGAGCCCCGGCAGCGGACCCGCACCGGCGCGACACGAGCGGCCCGCACGGCAACCGACACGGCCCCGCCGACCCCGGGACACCCCGCCCCCACAACCCCGCACGGCCCCCGCCACGGCACGGCGCGGCACGACGCAAGCGCGGAAGACCTCTCGCAAAGCCGCTGTTTCTGCCACGATGCCGATTGGGCGGGGTACGGGCGGCGAGCACCACGGCCGCTTTGGCCCCAACCTCCGGCCGGGGGGACCTCCAACCGGCACGCCTATGACCAGTGGGAGAGTCACGGTGTATTTCGCCGCACTGCTCGCGCGCACCGAAGACGGGTGGGAAGCGAGCGACATGGAACTCGACGACGTCGAGTCCCTCAGTGATCTGATCGATCTCGCCCGTTCCGCCGCTGTCGACGACGACACGGTGGTCGCCCTCATCGAGCAGGAGGACGCCTGGTTCGGCGTCGTCCGCGTGGACGGCGAGGAGGACCCGCGGTACTTCGTTTCCAACGCCGCCGCGGCCGCCCGCAGCTCCTACGGCTCGATGCTGACCAAAGAGCTGCTGGGCAGCGACGAGGAGGACGACGAACTCGACGAGCTGGACCTGGACGGCACCGAGGACGGCGAGGAGGAAGCCGTCGCCGCGTTCACGGACGAGGACGCCGACGAGGACGAGGTGGGCGGGACCGGCGCGGAGCCGGTACCGGCCGGTCCGCTCGGCGACCCCCGGCTGCTGGACGATCTCGGGGTGACCAACAAACAACTGATGACCCTGGACGGGGACGCCCTCTCGGAGATCGCCGAGTCCCTCGGCGCCACCGAGGTCCTGGAGGCCGTCCGCTAGTGACCCCCACGCACGACGCGCACACCACCGATCCCGTACGGGACCCGTGGCGGGACTCCATGCGCCTGGCGCTCCAGGAGGCCGCCCGGGCGGTGCCGGCCGGCGATGTGCCGGTCGGCGCCGTCGTGCTGGGCCCGGCCGGCGAACTCCTCGCCACCGGGTACAACGAGCGCGAGGCGACCGGCGACCCCACGGCGCACGCCGAGGTACTGGCGCTGCGCCGGGCGGCCGCCCAGCTCGGGGAATGGCGGCTTCCGGGATGCACCCTGGTGGTGACCCTGGAACCGTGCGTGATGTGCGCGGGCGCGCTCGTGCAGTCGCGCGTCGCCCGGGTCGTCTACGGCGCGGACGACGAGAAGGCGGGCGCGGCGGGCTCGCTGTGGGACCTCGTACGGGACCGCAGGCTCAACCACCGCCCCGAAGTGGTCCGCGGCGTTCTCGCCGAGGAATGCGCCCGGCAGCTGACGGACTTCTTCCGGGACCTGTGACAACGGCGGCCGGGAGGGGCGGCCGCCAGCCGCCCCGGGATACCGATTTCGGCGAATGCACCTCCTTAGGCTAGGATCCATCTCGGTAGTGTGTCCGAGTGGCCGAAGGAGCTCGCCTCGAAAGCGAGTATGGGGCAACCCATCGGGGGTTCAAATCCCTCCACTACCGCTCCGAATCGAGAGCCCCGCCCCGCAAGGGTCGGGGCTCTCGGCGTTCTCCGCCGCGTTCTCCGCACCGCTCACCGGAGTACCGCCGCGTGACCGCCCGGCCGCTCGGCCGTTGTCACGGCATGACCAAGACCCAGCGCATGCTCGCCGCCTTCGCCCTCGCGGGGGCCGCCGCGGGCCTCGCCGCGCCCGCCGCCTCGGCCTCCCCGATCGCCCCCCTCACCCTTCCGGACCTGCCGTCGGCCGCCCCGGGGATGCCGGCGGGGGCCCAGCCCGCTTCCGTACAGGAGATCGGGTCGAAGCTCAGCGAAGGCGCCAACCAGCTCAACGCGCTCATGGAGCTGCCCAACCACCTGGCGCCCGTGATCGCCCCCGTACAGCCCCTCACGGACCTGGCCGGCGGCATCGAGTAACCTCGCCGGCCGGCCCCGCTGCCCCGCCTGCCCTCGCCCCTCGCCACTCGCCCCCGTACGAGAACGCCGAGAAGGCCGAGAAGGCCCCGACCGGGGGGGTCGGGGCCTTCTCGGCGTGGGACGGGGGCAGTGGCATCGGGGGGACAACGCCACTTCCTGTCCTCACCCACCGGTTTCCTGCCAGAACCGGTGGACTGACACCCATCCTGCGCCCACCGCACGCGCGGACCCAGCGGCAAAGGACCCGGAGTACCGGGTCATTGGTCCTTAAAGGACAGGTGAGTGTCCAATCTTGACCGGTTAGACTCACCCGACTCACAAGGACCGGTTGGGGAGGCCGCCCGCTCGTGGACACCAAGAAGCTCATCACGGGTGCCCTCACCGTGTTCGTCCTCTTCGTGATCATCACCCAGCCGAAGAGGGCTGCCGAGATCGTGGAAATCGGCTTCCAGGGGATATCGGATGCCGCCTCCGGCATCGGCGAGTTCATGACCGAACTGGTGCGCTGACCCGTACGCTGAAGCGGTTCCCGGACTTCCGGCCCCCCACTCCGACGGGTGGGGGGTTTTTGCATACCCATCACTGGGCATAATGCCCCGATATGCCCAACTTGCCCTCAACACGGCGATATACGGTGCTTGCACACAGTGCACATGTCTTGTGATGCTATGACCGCTTTTGACGGATGAGTTGACTGAAGGGGTGGCGTGACCGTGCCGGCCAGTACTGCGCCTCAAGTGCCACCCCAACAGGACCCCCAGGTACCGCTCCAGCAGGAGCCCCGTCAGGAGCCGCGCCAGGACCCGCGCCAGGAAACTCACCGGGAAGACCGTCAGGAAGCCCGCCAAGAAGCCCCCCAGGAGCCGCCCGAGGAGCCCCCGCCCCCGCCGAGACCTCCGAGCCGGGGTGCGGACACCCGGGCCCTCACCCAGGTCCTCTTCGGTCAGCTGAAGGGCCTGGAGCCGGGCACCAGCGAGCACACCCGGGTGCGCGGGGCCCTCATCGAGGCCAACCTCCCGCTCGTCCGGTACGCGGCCGCCCGCTTCCGCAGCCGCAACGAGCCGATGGAGGACGTGGTCCAGGTCGGCACCATCGGGCTGATCAACGCCATCGACCGGTTCGACCCGGACCGCGGCGTGCAGTTCCCGACCTTCGCGATGCCGACCGTCGTGGGCGAGATCAAGCGGTACTTCCGCGACAACGTCCGCACCGTCCACGTGCCGCGCCGCCTCCACGAGCTGTGGGTCCAGGTCAACGCCGCCACCGAGGACCTCACCACCCTCCACGGCCGCACCCCGACCACCGCCGAGATCGCCGAGCGGCTGCGCATCACCGAGGACGAGGTGCTGTCCTGCATCGAGGCCGGGCGCAGCTACCACGCGACCTCGCTGGAGGCCGCCCAGGAGGGCGACGGCATGCCCGGGCTGCTGGACCGCCTCGGCTACGAGGACCCGGAGCTGGCCGGGGTCGAGCACCGCGACCTCGTCCGCCATCTCCTCGTACAACTGCCCGAACGCGAGCAGCGGATCCTGCTCCTGCGGTACTACAACAATCTGACGCAGTCGCAGATCAGCGCCGAACTCGGCGTCTCCCAGATGCACGTCTCCCGACTCCTCGCCCGGAGCTTCGCCCGACTGAGATCCGCAAACAGGATCGAGGCGTAACCGGAACGAGTGGAGATCATTCACGCGTTTCCCGACAGAACGGGCTGATCGCCTTCCGACCTCTTCTGTCGCTGGAGATATATGTCGACATGGCGCTACAGCGCGTTGCCGACATGTGACATTCTGCTTGAACCGCGTTTGCCGCAGCCCCGCCTCCGGTATTCAGGTGGAGGCTGCGTTCCTCCGACGGGCGCGCCGTACGCGACCGTCCGCGACCTCAAGGGGGTGGCATGTCCGTAGACCAGGGCAGCTCCAAGGTGCTCACGCTCGTCAAGAGCGTGACGCCGCCGGCAGTGTCCGACCGCTCGGAAGCCATCGACACCCGCACCCTCTCCCGCTCCCTCTTCCAGCGACTTGCCGCCCTGGACGCGGACAGCCCCGACCGGGCGTACGTACGCGACACCCTGATCGAGCTGAACCTGCCCCTGGTCCGGTACGCGGCCGCCCGCTTCCGCAGCCGCAACGAGCCGATGGAGGACATCGTCCAAGTCGGCACGATCGGCCTGATCAAGGCGATCGACCGGTTCGACTGCGAACGCGGCGTGGAGTTCCCCACGTTCGCGATGCCGACCGTCGTGGGCGAGATCAAACGATTCTTTAGGGACACCTCCTGGTCCGTCCGCGTCCCGCGCCGGCTCCAGGAGCTCCGTCTCGCGCTGACCAAGGCCAGCGACGAGCTCGCCCAGAAACTGGACCGCTCGCCGACCGTGCCGGAGCTCGCCGCCGTGCTCGGGGTCTCGGAGGAGGACGTCGTCGACGGCCTCGCCGTGGGCAACGCCTACACCGCCTCCTCGCTCGACTCGCCCTCCCCGGAGGACGAGGGCGGCGAGGGCTCCCTCGCGGACCGCCTCGGCTACGAGGACACCGCGCTCGAGGGGGTCGAGTACCGCGAGTCCCTGAAGCCGCTGCTGGCCAAACTCCCGCCACGGGAACGGCAGATCATCATGCTGCGCTTCTTCGCGAACATGACGCAGTCGCAGATCGGCGAGGAGGTCGGCATCTCCCAGATGCACGTCTCCCGGCTGCTGACCCGTACCCTCGCGCAGCTGCGCGTAGGCCTCATCGGAGAGTGACCGGGCGCCGCGCGCTTCCCAATTGACGCGTCGTCAGGAAAACTGGCGCGATGCCAAAGGGATCGCGAGCGGCCACCACCCTCCTCGCCCTGTGCTGCACGGCCGCCGCCGGCCTCATCGGCTGCGGCGGCCCGGCGCGGGACGGCTACGTCGCCGTGGGCGCCGCGGCCCCGGGCCCCGAACGGGGCGCGGGGGAGAACGTGGCACCGCAGGGCCCGGTGGAGTTCCAGCAGCTCGGCGGCCCGTCCGCGGCGGGCGGATCCTCCGTGTCATCCAGTACGTCGACTGGTCCCCCGGGATCCGAGCCCCCGGGCGGCCCCACGCACGGCGGAGCCGCGACCACCGGCCCCGGCGGCTCCGCGAGCGCCCCCGGGACCCCGGCGGGACCCGGGCGGACCACCACGGCACCCGGCACACCGAACACGCCGGACACGCCGGCCCCTCCTCCGGCTCCGCATACGCCGACGAGCCCGGCCACCCCACCCGGCACGACGCCGCCGGCCCCGCCCGTCACTCCGGCGCGGCTGACGCTGTCCACGCCGATCAGGGCGGCCGCGGCCGACCGCTGGTGCGAGCGGGTCACCGTGACCTTCACCAACTTGGGCACCACGGCGGCGCGTTCGGGCACCGTCAGCTTCGCGACGCACATCATCGGCGCCCTCGGCATCGACTGGGCCACGATCACCACGACCCAGCCGCTTCCCGCGCCCATCGCGGGCGGAGCCGCGAAGACGCAGACCTACACGGTGTGCGTGGAGTCCTGGCGGGTACCGCTGGGCATGCACGTGGACACCCAGAAGGTCACCGCCACCTGGAGCTGAGGCCCGCGGACCCCTGCCGGGGTCGTCAGCGCAGGACCACCCAGGCGGCCGCGCCGATCACGAGCACGAGGGCGAGGGCCAGTCCCAGCTTCACGGCCGGGTTCGAGGACCCGGACCGCTCCTGCTCCGCGCGGCGCTGCTGACGGGCTCCCGGGCCCGCCTGCCGGGCCGGTGCGGCCTCGTCGACGAACGCCCGGAACATCTGAGTGCTGCCCGCGGGGTCGTAGTTGCCTTCGGGGACCTGT
The DNA here is from genome assembly GCF_055564955.1 of Streptomyces sp. NPDC028910. Classification (NCBI taxonomy): domain Bacteria; kingdom Bacillati; phylum Actinomycetota; class Actinomycetes; order Kitasatosporales; family Streptomycetaceae; genus Streptomyces; species Streptomyces sp. NPDC028910. The sequence goes on from NZ_JBVHVF010000003.1 coordinate 77,514, forward strand.
GAGTTGTGGTTGTCAGCCATGGAGCAGGACCCTAGCCGGTTTTCCGATTCCTTTACCGCCCCACCCAGGGATTCATTTGCCTGTAGCAACCATTCGCTCCTATGGTTGCCTTAAGCAACAAGATGGGGGCCGCCCGGTGACCGTGGAGACGACTCGGACCACACCGCACGAGGAGCTGGCCCGCCGGCTCACCGGGATCGGCGCGGTCAAGCGCGAGCTCGCCCGCAACCTGCCCCCGGACTGCCCGCCCGGCGCCGCCGCCGTCCTCACCGTGCTCGACCGGCAGGGAGAGGTGCGGCTGAGCCGGCTGGCCGAGCTCATGGCCGTGGACATCTCGGTGACCAGCCGGCACATCACGCACGTCGCCGACCGCGGCTGGATCGAGCGCGAGACCGACCCGGGCGACGGGCGCTGCCGCATCCTGCGGCTCACCCCGGCCGGACGGGCGCTGCTCACCGAGATCGGCGCCCGGTACACGGTAGCGCTGGAAAGAGCCCTCCGCGACTGGTCCGCCCAGGACATCGACGTACTCAACACCCTGCTGGCCCGACTCCGATCGAGCTTCTAGACGAAGGAAAGACATGGCCCAGTCGGAGACGACGACCGACCACCCGCCCACGTCCGCGGCATCCTCCTCTACGGCCCCCTCCGCGGCGACATCCGCGGCGGGGTCCGTGACCATGACCCATCCGCAGATCATGAAGGCGCTGTCCGGGCTGATGCTCGGCATGTTCGTGGCGATCCTGTCCTCCACGATCGTCTCCAACGCCCTGCCCCAGATCATCAGCGAGCTCGGCGGGACCCAGTCCTCGTACACCTGGGTGGTCACCGCGGCCCTGCTGTCGATGACCGCGGCCACCCCGCTGTGGGGCAAGCTGTCCGACCTCTTCAGCAAGAAGCTGCTGGTCCAGATATCCCTCGTGATCTACGTCCTCGGCTCCGTGGTCGCGGGCCTGTCCCAGAACACCGGCACGCTCATCGCCTGCCGCGTGGTGCAGGGCATCGGTGTCGGCGGCCTGTCGGCCCTCGCCCAGATCGTCATGGCCGCGATGATCTCCCCGCGCGAGCGCGGCCGGTACAGCGGCTACCTCGGCGCGGTGTTCGCCGTCGCCACCGTCGGCGGTCCGCTGCTGGGCGGTGTCATCACCGACACCGACTGGCTCGGCTGGCGCTGGTGCTTCTACGTCGGCGTGCCCTTCGCGATCATCGCGCTGATCGTGCTCCAGAAGACGCTGCGGCTCCCGGTGGTGCGGCGCGACGTCAAGGTCGACTGGCTGGGCGCCTTCCTGATCAGCGGGGCCGTCTCCCTGCTGCTGATCTGGGTCACGCAGGCCGGTGACTCCTACGAGTGGATCTCCTGGCAGACCTGGGCGATGACCGGGGGTTCGGTGGCGCTCGGCCTGCTCTTCGTCCTCGTCGAGTCCCGCGCGAGCGACCCGATCATCCCGTTGCGGCTCTTCCGCAACAAGACCATCACCCTGGCCTCGGCGGCCTCGCTGTTCGTGGGCATCGCGATGTTCTCGGGGACCGTGTTTTTCAGCCAGTTCTTCCAGTTGGCCCGCGACGAGTCCCCCACGATGTCCGGAATCCTCACGATTCCGATGATCGGCGGGCTCTTCGTCTCCTCCACCGTTTCCGGTCAGGTGATCACCAAGACCGGTCGGTGGAAGGCCTGGCTCGTCTCCGGCGGTGTGCTGCTGACGGCCAGTCTGGGCCTGCTGGGCACCCTGCGGTACGACACCCCGTACTGGCACATCGCGATCTACATGGCGGTGACCGGCCTCGGTCTCGGCATGATGATGCAGAACCTGGTGCTCGCCACCCAGAACCAGGTGGCCCCCGAGGACCTGGGCGCGGCCAGCTCCGTCGTCACCTTCTTCCGCTCCCTCGGTGGCGCCGTGGGCGTCTCCGCGCTGGGCGCGGTCATGGCCAACAGGGTCACGCACTACGTCCAGGACGGGCTGGCCGCACTCGGTCCGAAGGCCGCGGCCCTGGGCCACGGCGGCACCGCCGGGGGCGGGATCCCCGACCTCGACAAGCTGCCCGCGCCGGTCCGCCAGGTCATCGAGTCCGCGTACGGGCACGGCGTCGGCGATGTCTTCCTCTACGCCGCCCCGTTCGCGCTCCTCGGACTGGTGCTGGTGGTGTTCATCAAGGAGGTCGCGCTGAAGTCGAAGCCGGCGGCGCACGCCCCGGTGGCGGCCGGCCCCGTGGCGGCCGGCCCCGTGGCGGCCGGGGAGGCGGCCTCCGCAGAGGATGCCAAGGCCGCCGGGGCCGTTGTGAAGCTCTGAGCGGTCGCCGGCACCCTCCTCACGACATGTGTGGGTCAGCCCGGAATGCCCGGTCCGCCCTCTTGCCGCTAGGACGTGAGGTCGTAGAAGGTGGCTCCGCCGACCGTGGATGCCTCGAAGGTGGCCTTGACCCACGTCTCGATCTCCGTGCTGGTGCCCCCGCCCGGGACACCCGCAGCGCGCGCGCCGCCCTCGGTGGCGCCGGTGGAACCGCCCTGGCCGATGAACCAGTGGATCCTCCCGTCCCGCACGTACTTCTTGAACTGCTCCAGGGTCGGCGAGGGGTCGCTGCCGTTGAAGCCGCCGATCGCCATGACGGGTGCACCGGACGCCAGCTGGTAACTCGCCGCGTTCTGCGACCCGATGGCGGCCGCCGCCCAGGTGTACTGGTCGGCGTCGGTGGTGAGGGCCGCCTTGGCCTCGGCTCCGACCCGGGCACCGTTCAGCAGGCCGCCGCCCGGCCCGCGCTGGCCGCCGCCGACGGGCTCGGCACCGCGTGCGCCCGTACCGCCCTGTCCTCCTTGGCCCTGCGGCGGGGTACCGCCCGGCTGGCCGCCGTTCGGCCGGCCACCGCCCAGCTGTGCACCGTCCGGCTGCCCGCCCGGGCCGCGCTGGAGCAACTCGCCGGGCCCCCCGGCAGCACCGAGGCCGCTCATCATGCCGCCGGGCCCGCCCCGGCCGCCCGCCACCGCTGGTCCGGCGGTCACGATGGAACCACTGTGCGCCGTGGTGATGGTGGTCAGGCAGTACGCGAACGGCCCGGCCAGGGCCGCCGCCAGTCCCAGCGCCACCGTCCCCCGCAGCATCCGGCTGCCGGCCCGCGCGGCGAACGGCAGTGCGGCAGCGGCGAGCAGTCCGCCCGCCAGGACCGCCCAGCGCAGCCACGGCAGATAGCCGGTGGCGCGGCCGAGCAGCACGTACGACCAGACCGCCGTCAGGGCGAGCGTGCCGGACAGGGTGATCGCGGCGGCCAGGGCGCCCCGCTCCTCCCACAGCACGGCGACGCCCATGCCGATCAGCGCGGCCACGAACGGCGCCAGCGCCACGGTGTAGTACTCGTGGAAGATGCCCTGCATGTAGCTGAAGACGAGCAAGGTGATCAGCAGCGAGCCGCCCCAGGCCAGGAAGGCCGCCCGGGCCATGCTGTCCAGCGAGTCGGTGGCCCGGCGCGCCCGCCAGGTGACCACCACCCCGGCCACGAGCAGCACCAGGGCCGCCGGCAGCAACCAGGAGATCTGCCCGCCGACGTGGGCCGAGAACAGGCGATCGATGCCGGTCTCACCCCAGCTGCCGCCACCGCCGCCTCCACCGGGACCTCCACGCCCGCCACCGACGCTGCCGGTCTCGTTGCCGTTGATCCGGCCGAGGCCGTTGTAGCCGAGGGTCAGCTCCAGGAAGGAGTTGGTCTGGGAGCCGCCGATGTACGGGCGGGAGGCCGCGGGCCACAGTTCGACGATCGCCACCCACCAGCCGCCGGCCACCACCATCGCGCACCCGGCGAGCAGCAGCTGGCCGAGCCGCCTGCGCAGCCGGGTGGGCGCGCAGACGGCGTACAGCAGGGTGAGCGGCGGCAGGATGACGAAGGCCTGCAGGGTCTTGGTGAGAAAGGCGAAACCGACCGCGACCCCGGCCCAGAGCAGCCACCGGGTGTGCGCCCCGTCGAGGGCCCGCAGTACGCAGTACACGGTGACGGTCAACAGCAGGGTCAGCAGCGCGTCGGGGTTGTTGAAGCGGAACATCAGCGCGGCGACGGGTGTCAGCGCGAAGGCGGCGCCGCTCAGCAGCGCGGCCCCGGGCCCGAACTGGCGGCGGACGGCGGCGTACAGCACGCCGGTGGTCGCGACGCCCATCAGGGCCTGGGGGACGAGGATCTGCCAGGCGCCGAGCCCGAAGAGCCGGACCGACAGCATCATCGGCCACAGGGCGGCCGGGGGTTTGTCGACGGTGATGGAGTTCCCGGCGTCGGAGGAGCCGAAGAAGAAGGCCTTCCAGCTCTCGCTGCCCGCCTGCACGGCGGCCGAGTAGAAGAAGTTGGCGTAGCCGGAGGCGCTCAGGTCCCACAGGAACAGGGCGGCGGTGGCGATCAGCAGCCCGGCGAGGGCGGGTCGTTCCCAGCGGGGCCGGTCGGTACGGGCGCTGGCCGCGGCGGCCGGAAGGAACGGAAGTGCTGCCGTGGTCATCGGCCCTCCTTGAACATCGGTGTCGTGGGTGTCGGTGTCGGGGTGGCGGATGGCGGGGTGGCGGATGCCGGGGTGGCGGATGCCGGGGTGGCGGATGCCGGGGTCTTGGGGTCCGTACCGCGCCGCTCGGGGAAGACCCAGGCGCGGAAGAGCAGGAACCGCAGCACGGTGGCGGCGAGGTTCGCGGTGATCAGGACGGCCAGTTCGGTACCGCGCGCGGGATCGGCCGTGGCCGCTCCGAGCGCGGCGAGGGAGCCACTGGTCAAGGCCAGCCCGATGCCGAACACCACCAGCCCCTGCGCCTGGTGGCGCACGGCCCGGTCCCGGCCGGGGACGCCGAAGGTGAGCCGGCGGTTGGCCGCGGTGTTGGCGACGGCCGAGAGGAGCAGGGCGGCGCCGTTGGCGAGCTGTGGGCCGGTTCCGCTGCGGAAGGCGGAGTACAACAGCAGGTAGAGCAGGGTGGACAGGACTCCGACGGCGCAGAAGCCGAGCAGCTGGCGCGCCAGTCCGCCGTCCACCCCGGGCAGTGCGGTGCGGTCGCGCGGATCGTCACCGAAGGGGCGGGCGAGCCGGTCGAGCGGGAGCGCTCCGGCGGCCAGTGCCCGGCCCACGCGCCAGACGCCCTTGAGGTCCTCGGTGGCGGTCCTGACGATGTGGACCGTGGAGTCGGGGTCGTCGACCCAGTCCACCGGCACCTCGTGGATCCGCAGCCCGGCCCGCTCGGCGAGCACGAGCAGTTCGGTGTCGAAGAACCAGCCCGTGTCCTGCACCAGCGGCAGCAACCGCTCCGCGACCTCGCGCCGGATGGCCTTGAACCCGCACTGGGCATCGCTGAACCGGGCGGCGAGCGAGGAACGCAGCAGGAGGTTGTAGGCGCGCGAGACGAACTCCCGCTTCGCTCCCCGCACCACCCGTGAGGAACGGGCCAGGCGCGTGCCGATGGCGAGGTCGGAGTGACCGGAGATCAGGGGTGCCACCAGCGGCAGCAGAGCGTTGAGGTCGGTGGAGAGGTCCACGTCCATATAGGCGAGGACGGGTGCCTCGGAGCCGGACCAGACCGTGCGCAGGGCCCTGCCCCGGCCCTTCTCCTCCAGCCGGGTGCTGCGTACGCAGTCCAGTGCGGCGGCGAGCCCGGCCGCGACCTCGGGGGTGCGGTCGGTGCTCGCGTTGTCGGCGACCGTGATCCGGAAGGGGTAGGGGAAGGTCCGGGTGAGGTGCTCGTGCAGCCGGCGCACGCACGGGCCGAGATCCGTCTCCTCGTTGAAGACCGGGATCACCACGTCGAGAACGGGCTCGCCGGGCACGGGCGCGAGGGGCGCCCGCGCCGGGAGGGCCCCGGAAGAGGTGTCGGTTCGCATGTCCCGACCCTCGCGGTGCGGGCTGTCACCGGTGTGTGCTGAGGCTGTGGTCCGTCTGTGAGCCCGGCTGCGCCGCGCCCGCGGACCGGGCGAGCGGCAGAACGACCTCGAAACGGGTCCGCCCGGGTTCGCTCCGCACGCCGACCTGCCCGCCGTGCGCCGTGACCACGGCCTGGACGATGGCGAGCCCCAGGCCGGTGGAGCCCGCCGCGCGGGAGCGGGAGGCGTCACCGCGGGCGAAGCGCTCGAAGACGTGGGGGAGCAGGCCGGGCGCGATACCGGGGCCGTCGTCCTCGATCCGCAGCCGGACGGCGGATGTTTCACGTGAAACATGCGCGGTGACGGTGGTGCCGGGCGGGGTGTGCGTACGGGCGTTCGCGAGCAGGTTGACCAGGACCTGCTGGATCCGGGCGGGGTCGGCCCGGACGGGCGCGGGCTCTTCGGGCAGGCTCAGGCGCCAGTGGTGCTCGGGCCCGGCGGCGCGGGCGTCGCTGACGGCGTCGACGACGAGCGGGGCCAGGTCGGTGTCGCTCTCGCCGGTGGAGAGCGGGCGGCCCGCGTCGAGCCGGGCCAGCAGCAACAAGTCCTCGACCAGGCCGGTCATCCGGATGGCCTCGGACTCGATCCGGCCCAGGGCGTGCCGGGTGTCCGGCCCCGGATCCTCCCTTCCGCGGCGGGTCAGTTCGGCGTAACCACGGATGGAGGCCAGCGGTGTGCGCAGCTCGTGGCTGGCGTCGGCGACGAACTGCCGGACCCGCGTCTCGCTCTGCTGACGGGCGGTGAGGGCGGAGGAGACGTGGCCCAGCATCCGGTTGATGGCGGCGCCGACCTGGCCCACTTCGGTGCGGGGGTCGGCCTCGGCGTCCGGGACCCGCTCGTGGAGGGCGGGCTCGCCCTTGTGGAGGGGCAGTTCGGAGACCCGGGTGGCGGTGGCGGCGACCCGGCGCAGCGGGCGCAGGGCGACTGCGACCATGGCCTGCCCGGCGAGGGAGGCCGCGATCAGCCCGGCCAGGGTGACGCAGACCTCCACCACGACCAGGGTGCGCACGGTGGAGTCGACCTCGCGAAGGGGAAAGCCGAGGACGAGGCTCCCGTCGGAGGAGGTCAGCACGCGGTAGGCGCCGAGGCCCGGGAGGTCCGTGTCCACCGGTCCGGGCGAGCCCTTGGCGGCCTTCCGGGCAGCCCGCGCGAGGGCTTCGCTCTGGCTTTCCGGGAGGGGCGGTGCCTGGTCGGGCGACCAGCCCTCGACGCGGGTGTTGCGGGCGGTTCCGAGCATCGCGCCGGTGGGATCCAGGCGGATCCCGGCGGCGTCCAGCGGGCTGCCGGGCGGCATGACGAAGCCGCCGCTCTCCCGGGCCGCCTTCCCGCCGGGCATCCGGGAGACCATCTTCACGGAGGTGATCAGCTGCTCGTCGAGCTGGGTGACCAGGTACGACCGCAGGGCGAGGGTGGTGACGGTGCCGATGGCCGCGCCCACCACCGCGATCAGCGCCACCGCTGAGACGACGAGCCGGGTCCGCAGCGACCACGGCCGGCGGGCGCGCGGTCGCCGCTTCCCGCGGAAGGCCACTACTCGGCCGGCTTGATCAGGTACCCGGCGCCGCGCCGGGTGTGGATCATCGGCGGCATGCCGGGGCCGCTCTCCAGCTTCCTGCGCAGGTAGGAGATGTAGAGCTCGACCACATTGGCCTGGCCGCCGAAGTCGTACGACCACACCCGGTCCAGGATCTGCGCCTTGCTCAACACTCGCCGCGGGTTGCGCATCAGGTAGCGCAGCAGCTCGAACTCGGTGGCGGTCAGGTGGATCTCCCGGCCGCCCCGCAGCACCTCGTGGCTGTCCTCGTCGAGCCGCAGATCGCCGACGGCCAGCACCGAACCGCCGCGGGCCGCCTGCGCCGCGCCCGCGCGCCGGACCAGGCCGCGCAGCCGGGCCACGACCTCCTCCAGGCTGAAGGGCTTGGTGACGTAGTCGTCGCCGCCCGCCGTCAGGCCGGCGATGCGGTCCTCGACGGAGTCCTTGGCGGTCAGGAACAGGACGGGGACGTGGGGGATCTCCCGGCGCAGCCGCCCGAGGACGGCGAGGCCGTCCATGTCGGGAAGCATGATGTCGAGGACTACCACGTCCGGCCGGAAGTCACGCGCCGCCCGCACCGCGCCGGCTCCGTCGCCGGCGCTGCGGACCTCGCAGCCCTCGTAGCGCAGGGCCATGGACAGCAGCTCGGAGAGCGAGGCCTCGTCGTCGACGACGAGCACCCGGCAGGGTCCCCCGTCGGGCCGCACCAGGGCCGTGGGGTTGCTGGTGGACGTGGACGCGGGGGAGGTGGTCGTCGCAGTCATACCGACCACGCTGTCCGGTACCTCTGAGAGCGTTCTTGTCCCTACCTGTGAATTTCCTGAGAAACGAGCCTGAGAAACGAACCTGAGAAACGAAACGGCCCCGATGAAAGGGACGGTCAGCCGTCGAGGCGGAACAGCCGGACGCCGTTGTCGTGACAGACCGCCCTCAGCCAGTCGTCCCCGAGGCCGAGCCGTTCGAGGGCGGCGAGCTGGTGCTCGTACGGGTAGGGGATGTTCGGGAAGTCGGTGCCGAACAGGATCCGGTCGCCCAGATCCGCGAGCCGTCCGAGGTCCCCGGGCGGGAAGCCGCTGAACTGCTCGGAGAAGTCGGTGAAGGCCATGGTGGTGTCCAGGCGCACCGTGGCGTAGCGGTCGGCGAGGTCGAGGAAATCGGCGTACTCGGGCATGCCCATGTGGGCGATGACCAGCGGCAGCCGCGGGTGGCGGGCGAGCAGCCGGGCGATCGGCTCGGGTCCGGTGTACTTGCCCGGGACGGGCCCGGAGCCGCAGTGGATCACGGTCGGGATCCCGGCCTCGGCGAGCAGCCCCCAGACGGGGTCGAGCCGGTCGTCGTTCGGGTCGTAGCCGCCGACCTGAAGGTGTGCTTTGAAGATCCGGGCCCCGGAGTCGACGGCCTGGCGGACGTACGGGACCACGCCCTCCTCCGGGAAGAAGGTCGCGGTGTGCAGGCAGTCGGGAGTGCGGGCGGCGAAATCGGCGGACCAGGCGTTGAGCCAGGCGGCCATCGCCGGTTTGTGCGGGTAGAGCATGGCGGTGAAGGCCCGGACGCCGAACTCCCGCAGCAGCGCGACGCGCTGCTCCTCCTGGTGGCGGTAGGTGATGGGCCACTCCACGCCGGTCAGCGGGCCGACCGCGTCGAAGTAGTCCCACACCTTGTCCAGGACCCGCTCGGGCATGAAGTGGGTGTGGACGTCGACCAGTCCGGGCAGCCCGAGGCGCTCCCGGAAGGCCCGCACCGCCTCAGCCGTTGCGGGCAAAGCCGTGGCTCCGCTCGACGGTCGCGACGTGCAGGGTGTAGCTCTCGTACCAGTCGGCGCGGCCCTTCTTCATGGCCGCCTGGTGCTCCAGGTCCTCCCGCCACACGGTGAGGGACTCGTGGTCGCGGAAGTAGGCGACGGTGATGCCGAGGCCGCCGGGCGTGCGCGCGGACTCGTAGCCGAGGAAGCCAGGATTCGCACTGACGATCTCGTTCATCCGGGCGAGCGTCTCGGGGTATCCGGCGTCGTCTGCGACTCGGACATTGCTGAAAACGGCCATCACGTACGGCGGTTCGAAGGGCGGTACCGGCTGAATGTTCATGCCCCCACCCTCGGCGGAACGCCCCCAGCATGTCCACCACAATCGGCCCCGGAAGGCCAAAGGGATCCAAGTTTTGACCATGGACACCGTCGTCGCCGGGTGCTCCTCAGAACAGCCCGTCCTGCTCGGCGGGGGCGCCGGCAACGGACGGGATCTCCGCCACCGGTGCCGATGTCACCGCCTCGTCCCCCGGGGCGGTGAGCTCCCAGCCGGCCAGCAGCCGGGTGTCCACCACGAGCCCGTCCGCGAGGTGCAGATCAGGACCGGCCGCGCCCGCCAGCCGCCCCACCACGACGCTGCCGGGGACCATCCCGGTGAGCACCCGCGCGGGCGCGGGCAGCCCGTCCAACCCGAACGCCCCGGCGTGGTCGGTGACTTCGCACCCCACCCGTTCCAGCGACTCGGGCCACCCGGGCAGCGCCGCCGCCCGGGCGTGCAGCTCGGCGACCTCCCGCGCCCGCTCCACCCCGGGAGGCAGATGCGCCCGCACCGCGCGCTTGCGCGCGTACGCGATCCGGTCGGGCACCCCGAGCGCCGCCCGCAGCAGCTCCTCCGTGCGCCGGGTGGCCATCAGCGGACCGCGCCCCAGCCAGGCCCAGGCCACCGCCCCCTGCTCCAGCAGCCGGGCGGAACCGCGCTCCTCAGCCGTGATCCCGACCTTGACCATGCCGGGCCCGAACCAGGCCAGGTAGACCCGGTAGGTGCGCGGATCGGCGGCGTTGGTGTCGGCGGCCACGGAGAACGACCGGTCGAGGCGGGCGCATTCGGGACACTGCGCGTTCCCGGCGCGGCCGGGCACAGTGGCGGCGGTGGGACAGGACGTCCGCTTCCCGGCCCGCCGCACGCCGAGACAATGCCGCTCCCCGCTGGCGGCGAAGGCCAGCCGCTGCCCGTACGCGAGCAGGCTCGTCCGCTCGCCGCGCCCCTCCGCGTACCACCCGATGGCCGGGCGGCCGTCCTTCCACCGGATCCCGGTGCACCACCAGGTCACAGCGGGAGCGGCCGCTCGAAGAAGGTATCCAGGACGACCGTGGCGTGCGTACCGCTGACGCCTTCGATGGCGTAGAGGCGGCGCAGGACGTCCTGCAACTGCCCCGTCGAGGCCGTGCGCACCTTGACCAGAACGGACGCGCTGCCCGCGATGATGTGCGCCTCCTGGATCTCGGGGATCGCGGCGAAGTCGGCGCTGGACTCGCCCATCCAGGCGTTGGAGTCGACCATCACGTAGGCCAGGACCCCACTGCCGACGGCGGCCGGATCGACGTCGATGGTGGTCCGCCGGATCACCCCGCGCTCGCGCAGTTTGCGTACGCGCTCGTGGGTGGCCCCGGCCGAGAGCCCGACGGCCGTGCCGAGAGCGGCGTACGACTGGCCGGCGTCCTGCTGCAGGCGCAGGACGAGCGCCCGGTCGATGTCGTCCACGCAATCTTCCTCTCCTGGGCCTGTCGACCCTTGCGAAGACGGTACCTGATCCTGCAATCTCACTCTCGAACCGAACAAAATTCGGCGACATGCTCTCGGGGAGAACCATGTCAGGCATAGCCGACCTCACCTTGTACGAGATTCTGGACGAGCGCTTCCAGACCGGCCGCTGCGCCAACGGCGACGCCCGGCTGGACCGGCTCTACGACGACTGCCGATGGGCGGAGGGCCCGCTGTACCTCCCCGCCTGGCGGCAACTGGTGTGGAGCGACATCCCCAACGACCGGATGCTGCGGTGGGACGAAGCGACCGGCGCTGTCTCCGTCTTCCGCTCTCCGGCCGGCCACTCCAACGGCAACACCCTGGACCGCGAAGGCCGCCTGATCACCTGTGAGCAGGGCAACCGGCGCGTCACCCGCACCGAACCGAACGGCAGCCTCACCGTCATCGCCGACCGCTTCGACGGCAAGCGGCTCAACAGCCCGAACGACGCGGTCGTCCGCTCGGACGGCTCCGTCTGGTTCTCCGACCCGGACTTCGGCATCACCAACGACTACGAGGGCCACCGCGCACCCAGCGAGATAGGAGCCTGCAACCTTTACCGGGCCGACCCCTCGACCGGCTCAGTCCGGATGGTCGCCGACGGCTTCCTCGGCCCCAACGGCCTCGTCTTCTCCCCCGACGAGAGCGAGCTCTACGCCGCGGACACCCGGGCCGGCCACATCCGCGCCTTCAAGGTCACCGACGACGGCACCCTCACCGACGACCGGATCTTCACCACCTGTCCCAAGGTCGACAACATCCGCTTCGACGATCAGGGCCGGCTGTGGGCGGCCGCCATGGAGAACGGCGTCCAGTGCTACGCCGCGGACGGCACCCTGATCGGCCGCGTCCGCGTCCCCGAACCGGTCTCGAACATCGCCTTCGGCGGCGCCAAGAACAACCGCCTCTTCATCACCGCCACCACCTCCCTCTACTCCCTGGTGATGTCGGTGACCGGCCTCCCCCGGGTCCTCTGAGGGCTGCCGCTCTCCGGCTACCGGGCGACGAACTGCGTCAGGATCGCCTGCACCTCGTAGATGTCGACACCCTTGGTGAAGGTCTTCTCGATCGGCACCGAGCTGCCGGATATCCAGATCTTGAGCTCGGCGTCGAGATCGAAATGGCCGGCGGTCTCCACGGCGAAGTGCGTGATGCTCCGGTACGGGATGGAGTGGTACTCCACCTTCTTCCCCGTGAGCCCCTGCTTGTCGACCAGCACCAGCCGCCTGTCGGTGAACAGGATGGTGTCCCGAATCAGCAGGTACGCGGCATGCACCTGCTCCCCCTGCCCCAGCAGCCGCGCGTAGTCCCGCTGCGCCGACACAGGGTCGACGGTGTGCGCGTTCCCGAACAGTCCCATGATTGCCCCCGTTTTCCAGCTTCGAACGATCTTTAAAAACCGTACCGAGGCCGCCGTGTAGTCCGCGTCCCCCGCCAGAGCCATTCCACCCCTGAGTTCCTCCGGGGGACCCCCTCCCCACCAAGGAGGACGCCCCCCGTCAGGCCATACGACAGAGGCCCCCAGGATTTCTCCTGGGGGCCTCTGTCCTGCTGTGCTCGGCAGGATTCGAACCTGCACGGTACGCCTCTGCTGTACCTCTACCGCAAGGCTGCCACGACTGCCCCCGCTCCTAGGAGGAGTGTCCCGATGGCTGTCAAGAGAGGTGCCAGGGATCGGGTGTTGACGCTGGCGCTCCGGTCGCTAGGCTCAGGTTCGGTAGGTGTGTCCGGCTTAGCCATAAGGACCTCCTTACTGTTGGCGCACCCAATGGGCTCGCGTCGATCGGCCTCGCCCCCTCACGTCTCGCCAGACTGGGGCGGGGCCACTTTTCGTGAGCGAACCTAACAGCGCGTGGGCATCAGCCAGGCGTGCAGACATGTAATCCGGCACGTCGTCGGCAATAGCTATTCGCCACCGCGAAATCATTCACGGATTACAAAGCCAAAGCGTAAGTGAACCTAGCTGAGCTGCGAATATTCTCCCGGCATATGCCAGAGGTGTCCCGAAAGGCCCTGGCGTCATATGCCAAGGACCCTTTCATGCGCTGGACGATCTGGGCAATACGGGTAAATCATCGGTGCAGGCATGGGCATGAATTGGCCGAAACTCGCGCCAACCTGCTTCATCACAGCGCGCCCCGCTGTGAGCTGCTCGGTGACTGGGGGCGGGCAACCCGGCGAACACGTCGCACATGGGGGCGTCGAAGGCGAAGAAGACGACGTGTGGCGTCCTTGCCCACAAGGTCATAGATCTCGATCGTCTGGCCCTGGGCGACGACCCTTTCGGGGCGGATCGGGTAGTACCCGAAGAACGCGTCAGCGCCGCACCTCGACACGAAGATCGATTTCCAGACGGGCGAGCTGTACGTGGACCACCAGATCCAGCGGGCCGGGCGGCAGATCCTGCACCGCGAGACCGAGACGGAGGATTACGACGACTTCCTTCCCCTGCCGGCGCTCTGCCTCAAGGCGCTCCGGATGCGCCACGCTCAGCAGCTCGGGGCCGGCCTCCTCACAGATCGCCATGACGATGGAGGTCTACGCCGAGGCGAGCGAGGAGCAGGTGCGTGCCGCGATCGGCAAGCTGTCCGAGGCGATGGGCGGCACCGGCTAGCAGCGGTCGACGCGGTTGCGGTACTTCGCTGCTGTACGGCCTAAACGCCAGAGGCCCCGGACTTTCGTCCGGGGCCTCTGGCTGCTGTGCACTCGGCAGGATTCGAACCTGCAACCTTCTGATCCGTAGTCAGATGCTCTATCCGTTAAGCTACGAGTGCTTGGGCTTCGCGGGGTTTTGCGCCCCGTTGGCCTTGCGAGAACAACAATACATGGACCTCGCCGGGACGCGAAATCCATTACCCAAACCGCTGCTGACCTGCGGAAACGAGCCGGACGAAGATCGTCCGGATGGGCTCGTACAAAGGTCGGGGCGGACCGGATTGCCCCGGAACGCACCGAAGCCCCGGTCCGTCAGGACCGGGGCTTCGATGAGGTGCGGAGGCGGAGGGATTTGAACCCTCGATGGGTGGTAAGACCCAAACCGCATTAGCAGTGCGGCGCCATAGACCGGACTAGGCGACGCCTCCAGCACACCCTCGCGTACAAGGGTGCGTGCAGATGATGACACAGGCGCAGGGCCCCTCACCAATCTGCTCCCACGGTACTAGGAGGGACGGGCGGAGAGCAAAGCCTTAAAGCCCCCGCGGCACGCAACGTCGGCGGTCCCACGTCGTTGGTCAGGCGTACGACGTACGGACGACCTGGAGTGCCCCATGCTGCGTCTCGCCGCCTTCGCCGTCACCTCCGCCCTGGCCGCCGCGGCCGCCGGGCCCCTGCCCCCGCTGCCCCTGGGACGGCTGCTGGCGACACCCGACCGCCTCACCATCTCCATGGCCCACACCGGCAACCGCCTGCTGGACCGCGAGTTCCATCTCCAGTGCAACCCCGTCGGCGGTGACCACCTCGAGAAGGAGCAGGCCTGCGCGAAGCTGAACGAGCTCGCCCAGCAGGGGAAGGACCCGTTCGCACCCGTCTCCAAGCGGCGGATCTGCAGCATGCAGCACGGGGGCCCGGCCACCGCCCGCATCACCGGAACCTGGAACGGACACAAGGTGGACGCCACCTTCCGGCGGACGAACGGATGCGAAATCAGCCGCTGGGACGAGTTGGAACCTCTGCTTCCGAGTGGGCGTTCCTGACCTGGGAGGATGCGCGGGATGGGCGGAATCCACCCCTCATCGGCCACCCCGCCGCGGGCCTGTGGCCTTAGACTCCTCCCGTGACTTGCCGGTAGTTGTGGTCAGGGAGGAAGCTCGTCGTGAGCAGCAGGCCATCCCGAGGCGCTGCTCGCCTCGCAGCAATACTCGACGCTCTTCCGGACGCGCTGTTGCTCGTCAACGCCAACGGCACGGTCGTCAACGCCAATTCGATCGCCCTCGAGGTCATGGAGAGCCCCGGCACCGGGCTCGTCGGCCGCGGCGTGCTCGACCTCCTGCCCGAGTTCGACTCCAAGCTGATCCCCGGCTCCATGCGCCGGCCCGGCGAGGACGACGGCGGCCGCACCAAGCCCACGCGGATGATCGCGCGGCGCACCGACGGCTCCGAGTTCCCCGTCGAGGTCACCAGCGCCCATCTCGACGGACGCGACGCCTACCGCGAGCCGCAACCCTCGTACACCGGTGACGAGCTGCTGATGCTGGTGGTCCGGGACCTCTCGCAAACCGTGGACACCGAGGCCGAGCTGGCCCGCTCCCAGCGGCAGACCGAGATGATCCTGCGCGCCGCGGCCGAGGGCGTGGTGGGCACCGACACCGAGGGGCGAGTGGTGCTGGTCAACCCGGCCGCCGCCCAGATCCTCGGCTACCGCGCCACCGACCTCGGCAACCGCGAACTGCACGGCCTGGTCCAGCACTCCCGCGCCGACGGCTCTCCCTTCCCCTTCGAGGAGTCCCCGCTCGCCGACACCCTGCGCAGCGGGCGCAAGCACCGCGTCCGCGGGCAGGTGCTGTGGAACAAAGCAGGACAGCCGGTCGCCGTGGACCTGACCACCTCGCCCGTACGGGACGGGGAGCAGCTCGTCGGCGCCGTCATGACCTTCACCGACCGGCGGCCCTACGACGCCCTCGCCGCGCGGCACGCGCAGCTGCTGGCCGTCCTCGGTCAATCACTGCGCGGTCCGCTCGACGAGCTGCGCGGTGAGCTGGCGACACTGGCCGCCGACGACGCCGGACAGCTGTGGCCCGAGGCCAACCAGTTGCTGCACCACCTGGCCGCCGGGTACTCGCGGATGACCACACTGGTGGACAACGTGCTCGCCTTCCAGCGCCTGGACTCCGGCGGCGACCGGCTCACGAAGAAGAAAGTCCTGATCAACACCGTCGTCGCGGCCGGCGTCGACGGCGCGATCGAGCTGATCGGTCCGGGGCGCGCGCAGTTCGCCGTCCACGCGCCGACCATCGAGGCCGAGGTGGACGCGGACCGGATCGCGACCGCGCTCGCCCACCTGGTCGCGGACGTCGCCGGGGTGGACGCCACCGGCAAGACCCGCCAGGGCAGCGGGTACAGCGACTCGACGATCGTGGTGGCCGCGGCGCAGCGGGGCGATGTCGTACGGATCGAGGTGCGCGGTCCCTACGAAGGCGGGAACCCGGTCCACGAGCCGATCGTCCGAGGGATCGTGGCCGCGCACGGAGGTGTGCTGCAGACGGTGGAGGTGCCGGGCGCGCCCGGCGGGGCGTACGTGCTGGAGCTCCCGCTCGGCGCGGGCGCAGGGACGGTGACCTTGACGGAGCCGCCGGAGGAGCCCCCGGCGGGGCCGGGCACGGACGGCGCCGGGCCGGCCGGTGGCGCCGCCCCCGGCAAGGTCTCCGGTGGTCGGCGGGCCCGGCGCGGGGTGGATGCCTTCCTGGACGACGAGGCCGCCGGCCCGGAGGCGGCTCAGGCCGCCCAGGGCAGCGGCGCGCTGGCACTGCCTTCCGGGCGACGGCGTGGGGGCGAGGCCGACGGCCTCCCGGGTGCGGGTCCGGAGCTCGCGCAGTCCCCGGTGAACCCGGCGGGACTCGGCACCGGTCGCCGACGCGGCCGGGCCGGCGACGACAGCGGCGGGGCCACGGGTGGTCCGGGTGCCATCGGGGGCCCGGGCGGTCCGCACGGCCACGCGGGTCCCGCGGGTCCCGCGGGTCCCGCGGGCCAGGGTGGCCCCGGGCGGCCCGTACCCCCGCAGGGCACCGCCATGGCCGCCCTCCCGCCCGTGCCCGCGGTGCCCCCGGTTCCGGTGACCGAGCATCCCGCCGGGCGGCGCCGGGCACTGGGGCCGGCCGGTCCGGCGCAGCCCGGCGGTCCCGTCCCGGCGACCGGGCTCGGGCCGACGCCCGCGCCCGCGCGGCCCATCGCCCCCGAGGGCGGCTTCGCGCTCCCCGCCGGGCCGACCCGGGCTCCCTCCGCTGCGCAGACCCCCGCGATGGCCGGCTCGGCCGCCGCTCCCGGCGAGGGCGACACCGACGCCCCGGCCGGGCGGCGCGGGCGCCGAGTGCTGGGCGCCCCGGTAGGTGAGCCCGAAGCGGCCGCGGCGCAGCCCGCAGAGTCCGCCGAGAATCCGACCGGGCGGCGGCGCGCACTGTCCGGCGCCCCGGCGTGGCCGGTTCCGGCGGCCCGTACCGCTCCCGAGGACGACGCCTCCGGCCAGGTCGCGGTCCCCGGGGCGCGCCAGCCGCAGGACACCCCGGCGGAGGGCCCGGCCGCGCAGCCGATCAGCGTGCGCGCCCTCGGCACCCTGGGCCAGGGCATCTCCGTGGACCCGACCGGCTCGGGCTCCGGCCGACGTCGCCGGCTCGCCGAGCCCGCCCCGCAGGGCAGGGCCTTCGCCATAGGAGCCCCCGAGGCGGGCTCCGACGAGGGTCCCGAGCCGCTGGACGGCCCGGGCGGCGCCGTCGAGGTGGTCAACCGGCCCGTGCCCGCGCCCGTGGACGACGAGCTTCCGCCGGAGCCCCTGGACAACCCGCGCCGGCTCCTGGTGTGGCCCGCGCCCGATGTGCAGACGCAGCAGGCGCTCAGCGACCGCGGCTACCGACCGGTGATCGTGCACTCCCGCGAGGAGGTGGACGCGCAGATCGCCGCGTTCCCCGCCGCGCTCTTCGTCGACCCGCTGACCGGGCCGATCACCCGGACCGCCCTCCAGTCCCTGCGCCAGGCCGCGGTGGCCGCCGAGGTCCCCGTACTGGTCACGGCCGGGCTCGGGCACGCCACGCGCGAAGCCGCGTACGGCGCCGATCCGGCCGTCCTGCTCAAGGCGCTGGCTCCGCGCGACAGCGAGCAGCACCCCTCCCGGGTGCTGCTGATCGAGGAGCACGACGAGATCGCGACCGCGCTGACCGCCGCCCTGGAGCGGCGCGGCCTCCAGGTCGCCCGGGCGGGCGCCGACACCGATGCCGTGGAACTGGCGACGCGGATGCGGCCCAACCTCGTCGTCATGGACCTGATGCAGGTACGCCGTCGGCGGGCCGGGATCGTGGACTGGCTGCGCGCCAACGGGCAGCTGAACCGCACCCCGCTGGTCGTCTATACGGCGACCGGCATCGACCCGGCGGAACTGCCCCGGCTGGCATCCGGCGAGAGCGTGCTCTTCCTCGCCGAGCGTGCCACCACGACGGACGTACAGGGCCGCATCGTGGACCTGCTCGCCAAGATCGGCACCAACTAGTAATCCTGGCCGGATGGCCATCATCAACACGACCGAGCACACCGTCCCCGCCGACAACGGGGAGGTGAACCTGCTCATCGCTCGGCAGGTGGAGCCGGGGCACGAGGAGACCTTCGAGGCCTGGGCCCACGGGATCCTGGAGACGGCCGCGGGCTTCCCGGACCACCTCGGGTACGGGCTCTTCCGCCCCGCGTCGGAGGGCGGGCCGTGGTTCCTGGTCCACCGGTTCCGCAACCAGGCGGCGTTCCAGCGCTGGCAGGACTCCGCGGAGAGGGCGGAGTGGTTCTCCAACTGCCTCGGCCACCACCACACGGAGATAGCCCGCCGGGAACTGCACGGCATGGAGACCTGGTTCGCCAAGCCGGGTACGACCCGGCCCGCGCCGCCGCGGTGGAAGATGGCGATCAGCTCGGGGCTGGCCATCTTCCCGATCTCGCTGATCGGCAACGCGGTGCTCGGGCCGTACCTGGTGGATCTGCACTTCGTGCTGCGGACGGCCGCCTTCGCCGTCGTCTTCAGCACCTTGATGACCTACGTGGCCATGCCCGCCGTCAGCAAGCTGCTGCGGCCATGGCTCACCCGCGGTTAGGCCGGCGCCGGCGTCAGTCGAGCTTGGTGACGTCCAGTGCGCCGTCCGCGTACTGCTTGCGGATCACCTTCTTGTCGAACTTGCCGACACTGGTCTTCGGCACGGCTTCGAGGACCGTCCAGCGCTCCGGCAGCTGCCACTTGGCGATGGACTGCGAGAGGAAGTCGCGCAGCCCCGTGTAGTTCACGGTCGCGCCTTCCTTGAGGACGACGGTGGCCAGCGGGCGCTCGCCCCACTTCTCGTCCGGGACGGCGACGACGGCGGCCTCGGCGACCTCGGGGTGCGCCATGAGCGCGTTCTCCAGCTCCACGCTGGAGATCCACTCACCGCCGGACTTGATGACGTCCTTGGCGCGGTCGGTGAGCGTGAGGAAGCCGTCGGTGCTTATGACGCCGACGTCCCCGGTCTTGAGCCACCCGTCGGCGCTGAACTTGTCCTCGGGGCGGAAGGGTTCGCCGGACGCACCGCCGTAGTAGGCACTCGCGATCCAGTTGCCGCGCACTTCCAGCTCGCCCGCCGACTCGCCGTCCCAGGGCAGGTGGTCGCCGCCGGGTCCGACCAGGCGGGCTTCGACACCCGCCGGGAAACGACCCTGCGTGATCCGGTAGGGCCACTCCTCCTCGGCGCTCAGACCGGCCGGCGGGTGCGCCATCGTGCCGAGCGGGGAGGTCTCGGTCATGCCCCAGGCGTGGCAGACGCGGACGCCGAGCTTGTCGTAGGCCTCCATCAGGGAGGGCGGACAGGCCGCTCCGCCGATGGTGACCTGCTTCATCGAGGTCAGGTCGCGCGGGTTGGCGGTGACCTCGGCCAACAGCCCCTGCCAGATGGTGGGGACGGCCGCGGCGTGCGTGGGCTTCTCCCGCTCGATCATCTCGGCGAGCGGGGCCGGCTGCAGGAAGCGGTCCGGCATCAGCATGTTGATACCGGTCATGAAGGTGGCGTGCGGCAGCCCCCAGGCGTTCACGTGGAACTGCGGGACCACGATGAGGGTGGTGTCCTTGTCGGTCAGCCCCATCGACTCGGCCATGTTGACCTGCATGGAGTGCAGGTAGAGCGAGCGGTGGGAGTAGACGACGCCCTTGGGGTCCCCGGTGGTGCCGGAGGTGTAGCACATAGCGGCTGCCTGGCGCTCGTCCAGCTCGGGCCAGTCGTAGCTGTCGGAGCGGCCTTCCAGGAGCTCCTCGTACTCGTGCACGCGCACGTTCAGGCCATCGAGCGCGGAACGGTCGCCGATGCCGGAGACCACGACGTGCTCGATGGTCGGCAGGTGCGGCAGCAGCGGCGCGAGCAGGGGCAGCAGGGTGCCGTTGACCAGCACGACCCGGTCGGCGGCGTGGTTGACGATGAAGACCAGCTGCTCAGGAGGGAGCCGCAGGTTGAGTGTGTGCAGAACCGCGCCCATGGAGGGGATCGCGAAGTACGCCTCGACGTGCTCGGCGTTGTTCCACATGAGGGTGGCGACCCGGTCGTCCTGCTGCACTCCGAGCTCGTCGCGCAGGGCGCCGGCGAGGCGGGTGGCGCGGGTGCCGATCTCGGCGAAGCTGCGGCGGTGCGGCTCAGCCTCCCCGGTCCAGGTCGTGACCTGGGACTTCCCGTGGATCGTCATTCCGTGTCGGAGTATGCGGGTGACGAGGAGCGGTACGTCCTGCATGGTGCTGAGCAAAGCGTCCTCCCGGTGAGCGCTGCGGCGCTGCGGCGGCTACGGATGCTGCCGATTCTGCGCACGTACCAGTCGGCATGTCACTACCCGGGGGTAGAAACCCGCTCGTGTTTCACGTGAAACATGCTCTGGTCACGTGAAACAGGCTCTGGTTTCACGTGAAACATGCTCCGTCTCAGCGGACCGGCGTGAGTTCCGGGTCCTCGCGGAGCTTGCCCAGGGCTCGGGAGACAGCGCTCTTGACCGTGCCGACCGAGACGCCCAGCAGCTCCGCGGTCTGCACCTCGCTCAGGTCCTCGTAGTAGCGCAGGACGACCATGGCCCGCTGCCGGTCGGGCAGCCGGGTCACCGCACGCCACATCGCGTCGCGCAGCGCCTGCGCCTCCGCCGGGTCGGAGGCCGGGGCCTCCTCCGTCTCCGGGAGCTCGTCGCATACGAACTCGTCGACCTTGCGCTTGCGCCACTGGGAGGTGCGGGTGTTGACCAAGGTCCGTCGGACATAGCCGTCCAGGGCACGGTGGTCCTCGATGCGGTCCCAGGCTACGTACGTCTTCGTGAGGGCCGTCTGGAGCAGGTCCTCCGCGTCGCACGGGTTGGCGGTGAGGGAGCGCGCGGTGCGCATCAGGACCGTGCCGCGGGTCCGGACGTACGCCGAGAACGACGGGTACGGCGTCGGATTCGAGGCGAGCGTGCACACAGGCGTGGTCATGTCTCCACGCTAGGAGCGCCCGCCCGCCCTGGAATCGGCCGCAGGTGCCGATGGGGGATCCATCTCAGGTTGTAGGAGTAGGGCCATCCCCACCCCCTGAAGGTGGAGGGGGCGAGGGCCCACAGCGACCGGATCTCAGGCGTCGGCGCCGAGGATCAGTCCGGAGGTCGGTACCCCGGTACCGGCCGTGACGAGCGCGTGCGCCGCCCCCGCGACCTGGTTGACGGAGGTGCCGCGCAGCTGGCGGACGGCCTCGGCGATGCCGTTCATGCCGTGCAGGTACGCCTCCCCGAGCTGGCCGCCGTGGGTGTTGAGCGGCAGCGCGTCCGCGGCCACGAAATCGGCGGCCTCACCCGGCTTGCAGAAGCCGAACTCCTCCAGCTGCATCAGCACGAAGGGAGTGAAGTGGTCGTAGAGGATGCCGACGTCGATGTCCGAGGGGCGCAGTCCGCTGGTCCGCCACAGCTGGCGCGCGACCACGTCCATCTCCGGCAGCCCGGTGAGGTCGTCGCGGTAGAAGGAGGTCATGCCCTCCTGGCGGCGTCCGGCGCCCTGCGCGGCCGCGGTGATCACGGCAGGCGCGTGCCGCAGGTCCCGGGCCCGCTCGGTCGTGGTGACGACGACGGCCTGGCCGCCGTCGGTCTCCTGACAGCAGTCCAGCAGCCGCAGCGGCTCCACGATCCAGCGCGAGGCGGCGTGGTCGGCGAGGGTGATGGGCTTGCCGTGGAAGTAGGCGGCGGGGTTGTTCGCGGCGTGCCGGCGGTCGGTGACCGCGACGTGCCCGAAGGCCTCGGGGGTGAGGTGGTAGGTGTGCAGGTAGCGCTGGGCCGTCATGGCCACCCACGAGGCGGGGGTCAGCAGCCCCCAGGGCAGCGACCAGCCGAGCGCCGCCCCCTCCGCCGAGGGTTCCCGCTGCTGGACTCCGGCGCCGAAGCGGCGCCCGGAGCGCTCGTTGAAGGCGCGGTAGCAGACCACGACCTCCGCGACCCCGGTGGCGACGGCGAGGGCGGCCTGCTGGACGGTGGCGCAGGCGGCGCCGCCGCCGTAGTGGACGCGGGAGAAGAAGGACAGGTCCCCGATGCCCGCCGCCTGGGCGACGGTGATCTCCGGACTGGTGTCCATCGTGAAGGTGACCATGCCGTCGACGTCGGCGGGGGTGAGCCCGGCGTCGTCGAGTGCGGCGTGCACGGCCTCGACGGCGAGCTTGAGCTCGCTGCGGCCGGAGTCCTTGGAGAACTCGGTCGCGCCGATGCCGGCGATGGCGGCCCGGCCGCCCAGCTCGTCCCGGGTGCGAACGCTCATGCCGGCACCTCCGCGGTGACCGTCCCCGTTACGTGGTGGCCGATGCCGTTGGCACCGACGACCCGGATCTCGACGGTGCTGGCGTACACGGCCGTGACGGTGCCGGTGAGGGTCATGGTGTCGCCCGGGTAGTTGGGTGCGCCGAGGCGGATGGCCACCTTGCGCAGGATGGCGTGCGGCCCGAGGTGATCGGTGATGTACCGGCCGACCAGGCCGTTCGTGGTCAGGATGTTCATGAAGACGTCCGGGGAGCCCTTCTCCCGCGCGAGCGCCGCGTCGTGGTGCACGTCCTGGTAGTCGCGGGAGGCGATCGCGCCCGCGACGATCAGGGTGCGGGTGACCGGAATCTCCAGCGGCGGCAGCGTGTCGCCGACGTTCATGCCTGCTCTCCCTCGGCTATCGAAGCTCCCAGTTCGGCCAGCAGTTCGCTCCCGCAGCCCAGGTAGGCGTCCAGTTGGCGCCCCCACAGGAAGTGCCGGTGGACGGGGTGGTCGAGGTCGGCGCCCAGGCCGCCGTGCAGGTGCTGGCCCGCGTGCACGACCCGTTTGCCCGCCTCCGACGCCCACCAGGCCGCCGTCAGTGCGTGCTCGCGCGCCGGAAGGCCCTGGTCGATGCGCCAGGCCGCCTCGTACGCGGTGACCCGGATGGCCTCGGTGTCCATGTACGCGTCGGCCGCGCGCAGCATCACTCCCTGGTTGGTGGAAAGCGGCCGGCCGAACTGCTCACGGGTGGAGGTGTACTCCACCGCCCGGGCGAGCGAGCCCGCGCAGACGCCCGCCTGGAGCCCGGCGAAGGCGGTGCGGGCAGCGGCGAGGGTGTCCTCGTAGGCGCTGTCGGACCCGATGCGCTCGGCCTCGGCTCCGGTCAGGGTCAGCCGGCCCGCCGACCAGGGGGCGGTGGTCTCCACCGGGGAGGTCCGCACGCCGGGCGCGTCCGTCCGTACGAGCCACAGCGCGCGGTCCGCGTCCGGGACCAGCACGTGCGTGGCGTCGCGCAGCCAGGGCACGGCGGGCGCGGTCCCGGTGAGCCGGCCCGCGTCGGAGGTGATCCGGCCCCGGGCCGGGAAGGCGCCGGTGGCCACCGCCTCGCCGCTGCCGAGGGCGGGCAGCAGGCGGGCGCGCTGTTCGGGGCTGCCGTGCGCGACGACGGGGAGGATCCCGTACGCGCAGGTGGCGGCGTACGGGACCTGCGCGGTGGTGCGGCCCTGCTCCTCCAGCAGCAGGACCAGCCCGAGCAGGCCGACCTCCTCGACGGCGGCGGTCAGTCCGGCCGTGGTGAGTGCCTTCCACAACTCGGCGTCGCTGCCGGTGCCGGCCGCGGCGAGGCGTTCGTGGGTGGCGAGATCGGAGAAGATCCGGGCGGCGAGAGAGGCCGCGGCGGCCTGCTCCTCGGTGGGGTGGAAGTCCATCAGCCCTCGCTCCCGCGGAAGACGGGGAGTTCGAGGTCGTCGTCGACGCGCAGGAACTCCAGTTGGACGGGCAGGCCGATGCGCACCTTGTCGTACGGGACACCGGTGATGTTGCTGATCATCCGGACCCCCTCGACGAGCTCGACGAGGGCGACCGCGTAGGGAGGGTCGAAGGCCGGGAAGGGCGGGTGGTGCATGACGACGTACGAGAAGACCGTGGCCGCGCCGGACGCCTCGACGGTGTCCCAGTCGGGGCTCGCGCAGGCGTTGCAGCCGGGGAGCCACGGGAAGCGGAGGGTGGCGCAGGAAGTGCAGCGCTGGATCAGCAGCTTGTGGTCCCGGACGCCGTCCCAGAATCCCTGGTTGTCGCGGTTGATCACCGGGCGGGGGCGCCGCGCCGGGGGCTTCTTCTGCGGCCTGGCGGTGGGCTCGTACTTGAGTATCCGGAAGCGGTGGGTGCCGGCGGGCTCCCCGTCCACCTGGACGTCCATCCGGGTCGTCACGAAGTGGCCGGTGCCCAGCTTGGTCGTCTTGCGGGGCGAGACGGACTCGATGACGGCGTCGAAGGTGATCTCGTCGCCGGGCCGGAGCGGGCGGAGGTACTCCTGCTCGCAGTCGGTGGCGACCACTGAGGTGAAGCCGGCGCCGTCGAGGAGGGCGAAGAGCTCGTCGTAGGAGGAGGAGCGGTCCGAGTGGCCGGAGAGCCCGCCCATCGTCCAGGCCTGGAGCATGGTGGGTGGAGCGATGGCGTCCGGCCCGGTGTAGGCGGGGTTGGCATCGCCCATCGCCTCGCACCAGTGGCGGATCATCGGCGCGTTGACCGCGTCCTTGCCCCGGCCGCCGGTCGCGGCCGGCTGTCCCTCGAAGGCCAGGAGCAGCGCGTGGAACCGGGCTGCCTCCTCGGCGGTGCCGGTTGCGTCCGCCGTCATCGCTTCCTCCCCTTCATGCCGAGCCGCATCATGGCGACGATCTCCCGCTGGACCTCGCTGACCCCGCCGCCGAAGGTGTTGATCTGGGCGGACCGGTTCATCCGCTCGAGCTCGCCGCCCGCGAAGGCCGCGGGTCCCCGTATCAGGGCTTCCTCCCCGACCACCTCCTGGCACATCCGGTACACCTCGACGGCGGACTCGGTGCCTAGGAACTTCACACCGCTGGCGTCGCCGGGGGCCAGGGTGCCGTCGGCCACGTCCTGGACGAGACGCCAGTTGAGGAGGCGTACGGCGGCCAGCCGGGCGTGCGCCTCGGCAAGCCGGGAACGCACCCAGGGGAGGTCGGCGGGCCGGTCGCCGGTGACCGGGTCGGGGGTGCGGGCATGGCTGAGCGCACCCGTGTAGAAGTCCTCCGCCTGCATGCCTATGGCGGCGAGGGCGACGCGCTCGTGGTTGAGCTGGTTGGTGATCAGGCTCCAACCGCCGTGCTCCGGGCCGACGAGGTTGCCTGCGGGTACGCGGACGGAGTCGTAGTACGTCGCCGTGGTCGTGAGTCCGCCGACGGTGTCGATGGGGGTCCACGCGAAGCCGGGGGAGTCGGTGGGCACCAGGATGATCGAGATGCCCTTGTGCTTGGGGGCCTGCGGGTCGGTGCGGCAGGCGAGCCAGATCCAGTCCGCGTTCTGCGCGTTGGAGGTGAAGATCTTCTGTCCGTCGATCAGCCAGTCGGCTCCGTCGCGGACCGCGCGGGTGCGCAGTGAGGCGAGGTCGGTGCCGGCCTCGGGCTCGGAGTAGCCGATGGCGAAGACGATGTCGCCGGTGAGGATCCGGGGCAGGAAGTAGTCCTTCTGTTCCCGGGTCCCGTACTTCATCAGGGTCGGGCCGACGGTGTTGAGCGTGACCATGGAGACGGGGGCGCCGGCCCGGTAGGCCTCGTCGAAGAAGAGGAACTGTTCGTCGGCGCCGCGGCCTTGGCCGCCGTACTCGACGGGCCAGCCGAGGCCGAGCAGCCCGTCGGCGCCGATGCGGCGCAGCAGTTCGCGCTGGCGGGCCGGGTCCTCGGGGACCGGGTCCGGCAGCAGATCGTGGAAGTACTCCCGCAGTTCGGCGCGGAGCCGCAACTGGCCTTCGGTCGGGGCGAGGTGCACGGCGCTGGCCTCCCGGCATCACAACATCGAGGGAACCTGACTGTCCGTCAGATTTGCCCGTGGTGTCAAGGTCGGGAGGCAGCGCCGTGCACCTCGGGTACGCGGGCATGCGCGAGGGCGCCTGCGCTACCGGACCCCAGCCGGTCCGGTCGCACAGACGCCCTCAAGAATCGGAGCGGCTCAGGCCGCGGCTACCACCAGGGGTAGAAATTGACCTCTACGTTCGAGTTGTCCTGGTGGATAGCCGTGAAGGCCGAGCCGTTGACCTGCGCGGTGTTGTTCTGGTTGGAGGCACCGGAGCCGGTGGCCACCTGCTGCGAGGTGGACGAGTTGCCGTGGTTGCCACCGCCCACGCCGCTGCCGATGATGCTGGCGACGCTCGCATTCGATCCGTCGTTCGCGAAGGAGCCGTTGTCGGCCGATGCGACCCCGCCGAAGAGTGCGAGGGCGAGGGGGAGAGCGGCGACGGCGGCGATGGCGCGGGCGGTACGGATGCTTGCCATGTCTTTATCCTCCAGAAACCGAAGTGGGACTTGCTCCAAGGCAGTTGGCCGACCGCCTCGGTCGTTCCGTGTGGTGACGACGTCGCGAGATCAGAATTGCCCACCGAATCCCCGGCGAACCACCCCGGAGTCCCCGATTCCCCCGCAAGTATGACCAACATCGGATAAACCTGATTCGCGCCCCTGGAGCCCCAGATCAGCACTCTGGAACCGGCTGGCACCCGCGCCACACAAGGGATGAATCGTTCCTCCAGACCGCCGCGTCCGGACATGCCGAAAAGGCCGCGCCGTCCGGGAACCCCACCGTCTCCCGGGCCTGCGGCCCTGCAACACCAAGCCTTACGCCCACCTGCACGCCCGGCGCACGCCGGTACTGTCTATCCGTGCCCCGCTCCGGGGCACCACGCGGCGCGATCCACGGTCACGAGCGACCGACCGGGCTCCAGCGCCTGCTCTCGGCGCTGCCGGACTGCGTCTACGGGGCTACGCGGCGAGCGCGAGCGCTTCTCGGGCGGGACCGGCGCTCGCCCCGGCGCGGGCAGCGGTACGGGCTGCGGTACGGGCGGGGGAGCCTTCGGTGGTGGCCGCGACCGAGGTCAGGGGCCGGGCAGCGGTCCCCACTCCGGCGCCCATGGCCGCGGCGGTGGTCGAGCGGCGGACGGAGGGGCTCTTGCCGTGGGCTTCGGCGCGGATCCGCTGCTTGAGGGTCGGCGGCAGCGAACCACCCCGCATCATCGCCCGCCAGGTCCGCCGGACCGCGAAAGCCGGCCGGGCCGGGCAGGCGGCCGCGGGGGCCGGAACGACGGGAGCCGAGACGGAGGCGGCGGCCGCGGCCTTCCCACCGGGACGGAGGGAGGAGAGGAGGGCCATGAGGACAGCGAGGAGGGAGGTCCAGATCGACGTGAGGACGCTGCGGTGAGCCATGACGGAGTGCCTCGATTCGCGATGTTCCGAAGGGCGGATCTGCATACATTCGTCATGATGTGGCCGCAACCGCACCACCCCCACCGCCCGCGCCGATCTTCCGACAAACACCACTCGGAAGGCCCAAGGCCGCGGATGACCGGAGGGACGCTGTGTCCGCAAGCGCATGGTCCTGAGCAACGCGCCGCGGTACGCGGTGGAGCGCGGGATTCTGCCCACCAACCCGCTTGGCCTCATCAATTGGAGCGCGCCGACCAAGGACGACGAGGTCGACTTCCGCTATGTCCCGAACCCTCAGCAGGCAGCGGAGCTGATCGCTGCGGTACGACGGCTCAGCACACGCGGGGAGCAGATGGCGGGGTTCTTCGGCTGGGTCGACCCGGTGGAAGTGGCCCGCCGAGCCGGGCACAGCCTGACGGTTCTGTTCCGGTTCTTCGCCAAGATCCTCAGGGGACAGCAGACGCGTGCGAACGAACTGATCGAGCGGGGCCTCAACGGCGGCTAGTCGCGGAATCCTTCCGGCGCCGTGTGCCGGACAAGGGGGATACGTTGCGGGGTGTCCCGGCGTGCTTGCCGTGCACGGCTCTGACCAGGTACTCAGCGCCGAGCAGGATGAGTAGGCGTACTCAGGTGGCGGTCCTCGGCGGCTTCGAGACTGGGCGCAGGTCGAACGAAGCGGAACGGAACGGGGAACGTCATGGTGCGGCGCTGGTCGAAGCCTGAGATGTGGGTGCCCGGTGGATACCTGGCCCTGGTGGTCGCGATGCTGGTCTACGTCGCGGTCGGCAGCCGAACCGGGGACATCGGGCTCTTCGCAGCCTTCCCGATCCTCGCCACCGCGCCGGTCAGCGTCCTGCTGCTGAGCACGTTCGTACCCGCGGCGGATGCCCTGGACGAGTCGGCCCCGGTCGTGGAGCCCACCTACCACCGCTCGGAGCCGCCTCCCGAGCCGCTGCCCACGGAGTTCGTACCGGAGTCCGCCCCGCGCCCCTCGGACTGGGTGGCACCGGACACGTCCTTCGACACCAAGCTCGACATGTGGTCCGAATTCGGCTTCTACGGCGCGGTCCTGGTCAGCGCCCTGGTCAACGCCGCGGCGATCTGGGCCCTGCTCCGCTACGTGGCACGGCGGCGCGACGCCAGGAGTGCGCAGGTCTAGCGCCATGATCCCGGCCCACAGATGGCCCATACGCGCTGGTCAACAGCGGGATACGGGTGCACAAGGTGAGACAGCATGAGCAGAGAGGGCGGGCACCCTGATCGGGTGCCCGCCCTCTGACCTGCTTGCACGCCTGGTCGAGCTTGCCCCGCTGGAGCTGCGTACGGGCCAGCCAGAAGCCGGGTAGCCGAGTGACGGTCGCCCCCCGCCTTTATTGCATGACCGACGTCACATGCAACGAGAGGCAGCTAACGGACATTACTCAGTGTGGACCAGCAACTGTTCGCGGAACTCTATGACGCGCACGCCCAGGCGGTGTACGCGCATGTCGTCCGCATGACTTCCGACCGTGCGGGGGCGGATGACATCGTCTCCCTCACGTTCCTCGAAGCTTGGCGATTGCGGGGGAAGCTCGACGAAGTCACAAGTCACCGCGCCTGGCTGCTCGGGGTCGCCAGCAATGTCATACGCAACACCCGTCGGGCCGCACGGCGACACAGCGAGGCGCTGACGCGCTTACCCCTACCGGATGCCGTCCCGGACCCGGCCGACCGAGTGGTGTCCCGGATCACGGACACCGCGGAGGCGGCGGCCGCCCTGGCCGCATTGGATCAGCTCCGACGTGCCGACCGTGAAGTCATCGTCCTGTCCGTCTGGTCCGGGCTCAGCCATGGCGAAGTGGCAAAGGCGTGCGGTGTCAGTGAGTCGACCGTTCGCTCCCGGCTGTCACGGGCACGCAGCCGCCTTCGCAAACTCACCACCGCCAATCTGGCCGCGGACCCAGCCGCGGGGCGTGTGTCCACGTCTCGCACCGCACGGGAGGGACACCTGTGAACGCCGCTGATGACGCACGGACCGAACGATCCGAGCACGACGAACTCCTGCGGCGCCTGGACGGGATCTCCGATGGGGACCTGCCCTTCCGCGCCCAGCGCCCGATCAAGGAGCATCTGATGCGTGAAATCGCACAAGCGGAGCAGACCACGCGCCGGCGGTCCAGGCGCCCTCTGTTCCTTTCCCTGGGGGTGGTGGCGGCAGCGTGCGCGGTGGCCGTCACCTTCACCCTGAGCGGCAACAGTCCGGAGGAACCCACCAAGGCCGCCCGCCCTGAGCCTGCGGCCGTGCAGCTCTTGGACCGCGTCGCCCTGGCGGCCGGATCCGCGCCAGCCCCGGTGGTGCGCGACGGGCAGTTCCTGTACACGAAGTCCGTCGGACGGTCCGTCACCCTCTCCGAGATCCCGGGCGGAGGGGGGAAGATGGAGGCGATCCCCTCAGACGATTCGGCCGAACGCTGGTTCTCGGTCGACGGCTCGGCGGGATGGACGATGCGTACCGTGCGAGGGTCCGAGACGTTCCCCCCCGAGGGTTCGCCGAATCTCAACAACCCCACCTATCGATTCCTCGAATCGCTGCCGACCGATCCCGACCGGCTGTTGAAGTTGATCTACGAGGACACGCGCAAGCAACACGGGGCCGGGTCCGGTTCGACCACCGGACCCGATCAGCAGGCGTTCGTCGCCATCGGCGATCTTCTGCGGCAGTTCCAGGCCCCGCCCGGTTTGAGCGCGGCGCTCTACCGCGCGGCGGCGCGCATTCCGGGTGTCGTCCTGGTCCCTGAGGCGAAGGACGCCGCGGGTCGAACGGGCGTTGCGGTCGCACGGGTCCACAACAACGAGCGCACCGAGTGGATCTTCGACAAGCAGAGCCTGCGGCTCCTCGGCTCCCGCACGGTCGCCCTCAAGGACAGCACTTGGGGCAAGGCCGGCGAGACACTGTCCACGCGGGCCATCGTCGCCCAGGGAGTCACGGATCGCGCCGGACAACTACCCCGCGAATGATGGGTGTTCAGGTCAAAAGCCCTGCGATCCCGTCCGACTCGCCGCCAATTCGAACATCCATGCGATCCTCGCCGCATACGGCTCTCCGATCAAGTCGTAGCCTCCCGCACGCGCAGCCACACAAGTTGTGACTGCGCGTGCAGTGTGTGTAGGCAGAACCGCCAACGGGCGGACAATCAGGGGAGGGGCGATGCGTTCACCACGCCGACGGCCAGTGCCACGACGCCTGCTCCGACGTCGGTAGCACCTTCGGCCGGGGCGCTGAGCCCCGCCGCTGATGAACAGGCGCAAGGATGCGCAAACGCGCTGAGACGCTGAACCTCGAAGTCAAGTGTTTCGACAGCCAGGCCGAAGCGGACGCCGTCCTGGTCAAGGACAACGCCGCAGTCGCCAAGAAGGCGACGGAAGAAGCACGCAAGGTGCTCGGCTCGAAGGCGGCCCAAGAGGCTCCGGCCTCAGTAATGGCGGCCAGCGACTGCGGGTACGGGTGGGTCTGCGTTTGGCAGGACATCAACTACGAGGGTCGCAAGCTTCAGTGGAGTGCTGGCGGCCACAAGAAGTTCGCTGACTGGGGCTTCCGAGACCAAGCGACCTCCATCTGCGTCGCCCGGCCGACTTACGGGGCGACCCTGATCGACTACCGAGACTTCATGGTGGACCCCACCATGTCCATTGGGGCCACAAACTGCCACAACCTGACCAATATCAACTACGTCCACGGTGGCACCTGGAACGACAAAGCCGACGCGATGGACATGTAACAGCGTCACCGCTCAAACCGTCGACAGATAGTGGCAGCAGTCGACACAAGGGGCGCCCCGGGGCGGACGCCCCTTTCGCATACCCGCGTAAGTACAGGTCAGTGACCTGTGGACCGGTGGACCGTGGTCCACACCTGGTCCACAGACAGTGACCCAAAGCGGTACAGGGGCGATTCGAGGTGAGACAGGCACACGGCGAAGGGGCGCCCCGCTCTCGGGACACCCCTTCTGATCAGCGCGTTCTCTGACCTGTGGCGGTGGGTGTGGGATTTGAACCCACGGTGACATCGCTGCCACGACGGTTTTCAAGACCTTTTGCGCGACCCAGGTGGGTCCGACTCAAGGCCAGGTCAGGGGCCCTATGAGGCACTTTCGTCGGAGTCGGCGGGGGCAGCGTGCCCGTCCCGTGCCCCAGGGCCGTCGCCGTGCCCGTTGAGCCAACCATCCGAGGCATCGGCCACCTGAGCATCACGCCCGTCAACTGGCCGGGCGTAGTGCCGAGTGGTAACGCTGGCATTCGAGTGGCCGAGGCGCCGGGCAGCGGTCATGACGCCGAACTTGTCCGCCACCCAGGTTCCGTGTGAGGCCCTTAGGTCATGCGGGGTGACGTCGGTCAGGCCAGCAGCCTTCACGGCCGGGTCGAAGCACGCCTTGCGCCACTGGTTGTAGCGCAGCGGGCCGCCCTTGGAGTTGGCAAACAGAAGTACGTCGTCGCCAGGCGCTAGCCCGGCGAGGTGAGCACCGAGCCGCTTGGCCAGCGAAGGTGCGATCCGCAGAACCCTCTTCTGGTGGGACTTCGGGGTGTCGAAGACGAGCTTGCCGTTCGCCTCGGCGAGGTTCTCGTCCACGAGGACCAAACGGCCGGCCAGGTCGATGTCCATCCGCCGAAGCGCGAACGCCTCCCCGATCCGCAGGCCTCCGAAGGCCAGCAACGCGATCAGCAGGTCGTGCGGCTTGTCGGCGTGCCGGACGACGCTGGACGCCTCTGCCTGCGTCAGGATGTGCGGCTCCGTCTCGGGCATCCGAGGCAGCCGGACACCACGGCATGGGGTTTGGGCAATCAGCCCGTTGTCCACCGCCGACCTCATGAGTTGCGACAGCACGCGGTACGCCTGCCGGATCCGTGACGCGCTCAGCCCCATGGTCTTCATCGAGCCGACCCATTCCGTGACCGTGATCGGCCGCAGGCTAGACAGCTCACGGTCTCCCAGTGCCGGGTTGATCTGCGAAGTGATGAGAGACCGGTACGACGCCTGCGTCTTGTGCTTGAGCTGCGGAGACACCGCCGCCAACCACCGGGCGCCCCAGTCCCGGACCGTAGTCTTGCCCTCGGCCGGGTCGAGCCACTGACCATCCTCGATCTCGATCCGCTTCCGAGTCAGCCAGAGATCAGCGTCCGTCACGGTGGCGAAGGTGCGATCCGCCGGCCGAAGGACTCCATCCGGCCCCGGGTACCGAACCTGATAGCGCCCTGAGGGCAGCTTGCGGACCCGACCGAACCCACGTCGTTGCTTACGCTTCCCAGCCATCAGGCCACGCTCCTCAGCCGGGACCGGACAGCCGGTACGGGGTTAACGGTGTGCTCCTGGATGAAGGTCTGCACCGCGGCTTCGGGGATGCGGACGTGTCGGCCGACCTTGACGAAGGTGATGCGCCGCTCCTCGATCAGACGCCGAGGGAACCGCACGGTTGTCCCGAGCAAGTCGGCGACCTGGTCCACGGTGAGGAGTCGGTCCACGGCCATCACTCCCCCTCAGCATTCGTCTGGTCCAGCTCCGCGAGGGCTTCGCGGGCGGTGGTGCGGTTGGTCTTGATGCCCTCGGCGATGGTGGCGGCGAGCCAGGATTCACCGGGGGTGTGTCCGTGTCCGGCGTAGGTCCAGTGGGCGAGGACGAGCGTGGAGTCCTCCAAGGAGTCGTCCGGGTCGGGCAGGCCCCGTTCGCGGCGTTCCTGCGCGGCGCGGTAGTCGGCGCGGGTCTGGCGGAGGGCGCCGAGGGTGGTGGAGTAGGCGCGGGACTTGGTGGAGAAGTGGCCCCGGAAGCCGAGCATGTGCGACCAGCGCGCCAACAGCCGATCCGGATACGCCTCATCGAGCGCCCAGCAGGCTTCGATCAGGCGCCGCGTGTGGCCGGGCAGCCGAAGCTTGTCCAGCTCGGCGAGTTCCCCGATCCGGCGGTCCGCCGTGCCCGTGGTCTCGGCGGCCTTGGTCGCGTACTTCGCGACGTACGACGCCACGGCTGCTTCAGTCAGGTCTTCATGCCCAAGTCCGCCGATGGGCTGCACGTCCACCTGAGTGCCCCAACCAAGGGTGCGGGCAGGGAAGTCGGCGGAGGCCGGGACGCTCACGGCGACTCGGCCGGCGGCGGCCCGGATCGCGTCATCGAGCAGGGTGACCGACGCCCAGGACGGTGGAGCGGTGCCGGGTCCATCCGGTCCGTCGAGGCGCACTACCGTGTGGAAGTGGACCGCTCCGCGCTTCTGGAACTCGGCAACCTTCCCGAACGAGACCCGGCAGCACTCGGCCAGGGCCCGCTGGGACAGGCCCGCGCGGGCAGCGATCTCCCGGCGCAGGTAGATCGTGAAGCGCTGCCAGAGCTGCCCGGCGAAGTTGTTCCAGAGCACCGCGCCCGCGTAGTCGTACCGCTCAGGGTTCAACGCCGTACCAAGTACGGGGTCCTGCTCGCCGTGGACGGTGCCACAGCGGCAGCGGCCAGAGGCCGGGCGGTTGTGCACCGGACCGAACGACGGCGCCGTCAGCGTCGCGAACACCCGAGGGTGTGAGCGGACCGTCACAGGGACGTCCTTGCGCTCATCACCCGTGATCCCGGCCCGGATCAGGTGGTAGGTGTCTCCGGCGTAGGTCCAGGCGCAGGAGGGACAGCGGGAGGCTCGCCGGTTGCCGCACGCGATCCGTAACCGGCCGCCAGGCTCAGCGGCGGTCGAGTACGAGTAGAGGACATCACCGGTCCGGCGGTCCCGGGTGACCGTGGAGCCGGAGAGGTGGATCGGGTCTGAGCAGCCCCCGGTACGGCGGATCTGGTCACGCCAGCGGTCGAAGCCCGGAGCAGAGGCGACCCGCAGGAGATCAGCGAGGGTCAGGGGGTCGGTGCCCACGGCCGCCGCCACATCAGCGACGGCAGCCGGAGGTACGGGGAAGACGGTCACGCGGCCACCGCCGAGAGTCGGTCGGTGAGCTGGACGACGAGGGACTCCAGAGCGGCAACGCGGTCGACCAGGGCCGCCGCATCGTTGGGCGGGGTGAAGGCAAGCTGGTCCCGGGTCATGCCGAGGACCGCACAGAGCAGGGCCTGATACGTCTCGCCGGGCTGAGCGGTGCCGTTCTCCCAGCGGGACACGTAGACCTTCAAGGAGTTCTCGGCCGCGATGTCCCAGCCCCAGGACTCGGCGAGCAGCATCAGCGCCCGCACCAACTTGTGCTGGGACCAACCGCGCTCCACACGGGCGCGCCCGAGCGGAGAGTCCGGCGCACGAAGAGCGCTCCGGAGAGGCTGTACCGGCGGAGTAGGCAGACCCGGCAGCGGGGCCAGACTCGGAGTCGTCACGCCGCCACCGCCGAGACCACGTCAGCCGTCTCGACCATCGGCCGGTCAGCACGGGCGCGAGCAGCAGGGCTGATCTCCTTGACGATCCACAGCGAGACCGAGGATGCCATCCGCTGGGCAAGGTTGAATCGCGGTTGGTCAGCGAAGCGCGCGAGGTGAGCGGCAGCCTGCCCCAGAGTGGCGCCGTCCTCGATCCAGAGCCTCAGGTAGCCGCTGGTGAAGGCCGCCGAGCGGTACAGCTCATCCAGACCCAGCCGAGAGGCGCCCTGAACGATCCAGTCGCACAGCTTCGCGTCGTCGGCCACGCGGTGGCGGTAGGTGGTGGGCATGTCCGAGGCGTACAGCGCGACAGCCCGTTCCATGGTCGACAGGTCCCGGACGAAGACCTTCGGAGACTGCACGGCCTTGAGCATTGCGGGCATGATGGAAGCTCCCTTCACGGGGACGGGAGCGGCGGACTGCTTGGCGGTAGGGCGCCGCTCTCGACATCTCTAACTTCTCTTGTGTTACCTAGATTAGTAGTGATGGCGAAGAGCACAAGCCCTTTGGGGAGACTTCTTTAGATCACTTAGATAACCTGGGTTTGTGACCGTGAGCCCAGATGATCCCCGCAGCGCCTACGCGCAGGTTGCCGACGACCTTCGGAGGCAGATCGCGCGCGGCGTGCTGACGGCCGGCCAGCGGCTGGACGGGAACGCCAAGCTGGCCGAGCGGTATGGCGTTGCAGCCATGACCGTTCGGCACGCATTGGACATCCTTCGCGATGAAGGCTTGATTGTGAGTCAGCAGGGACGTGGGACCTTCGTCGCCAGCGACCCGCCGAGCGTCGAGGTGGAGCAGGCCGCGACCTTGGCCAGCGAGCTGGCCGAGATCAAGGCCGCATTGGATGTGATCAACTCGCGGCTCGATCGCCTCGAAGGGCACGTTGCCGATCTGCCGTGACCGCAGTGGACAGCCGATCCACACGCTGTGCAGCCTCGGATAACTTCTTCCGGATCTCGTGCAGCTCCACGAGTAATCGCGCTTTCTCTGCCACCCTCACGACAACGGCCCCCTCTCCGTCCGGGCTGATCAGCCGAGCTTCATGTGTCCGGCCAGGCGCCGGATCTCCTCCGTGCGCGCGTTCCTGTTGGTGGACCGCAGGTCGTCCACGAGGTTGCGGGCTACGGGTCGGTTGCGTACGTGCTGAGGAGCGACCGCGTCGGCCTGAAGGATGGACGCTGCCGCAGCCTCGGCCTTGCCGTTCATCATCTGGCCGGCCGCCGTGCAGACCCAGAAGTGAGACTTCCGCTCGCCGGACGCAATGCGCATGACGTCGACCAGTTCGGACCGGGACACCACGTCGCGCGGGTGCCCCAGCTCCAGGCTGACTTCCACGCTGTGAATCTCGGTGTTGACCGCGTTGAACTGGGTCTGAAAGACATTCCCGTCAGCGGGCAGGTCCGCCGCTATTCGACGTGCTTCCGTCAGGTGAGATTCCGCCTCAGTGCGGTCCCAGAGTCGGGACCAGGCGACGGCGGCCCGGAGGTGCATCGCACCCCACAAAGAGCGGACGCTTTCATCAGCAGTGGAGAGATCGGGTTCGAGGTCATCGAGAGCCCGGAGCGCCATGTCCCGCGCCGCGGCTACCTCCCCTTCGTACAGCCAGACTCCGCAGAGATCCCATCGGGCGGCTGCTCGAAGTGTCGGGGACTCGGCGCGCTCAGCCGCGACCAGCTCACGCTGAACCGCGCTCCAACCAAGGTCGTGGTGACCCAGCAGGTTCGAAGAGACCCGGGCCATGTGGCTTGCGCGGAGCATGAGCGCTTCTGCCCGCCGGAGGTCATCACCCTCCGCGATGTCGCAGGCGACGATGAGGTCTCGCAGGATCTGGGGGAGGACGTCCCCAAGGGCCGTGAATTTGGCGTCCTGGCGAAGCCGCTCAGCAGCCATCACCCGAGCGGAGACATCGTCAAGCGAAGGCGGCTCGATGGCCCCGAGCAGGAGTGCACCGCCCGGCATGGTTGCCTGCTGGAGCGCGAGACGAAGGCCCGGAATCGCGGCGTGGCCCGAGTCGAGTTCGGAGGACTCGTGACGGTAGGGCTGACCGGTCAGCTCGATGACCTCGATGCCGAGGGCTTCGGCAAGCTGGCCGACGACGCTCATACGGTCGAGCGGAAGCCGCCCAGTCTCCACCTTGGACACCCAGCTCACTGAGCGATCTACAGCAGCGGCTAGCTGCGCCTGGTCCCAGCCAAGTCGGCGGCGTGCCCGTGCCACCCTTTGCCCCGTGCTCAGATCCGCCCCCATGATGGGCTCCCTTCGACACTACGAAGGTACCCGCGCCACTAGGAGGCACTGTCAGGAAAAGTGCCAGTGGGCTCACGAACTGTCCTGGGGCCTGGGGCTGTTACAGGTTTCTCTACCTCATCAAGGGCGCTTCCGCCGCCAGGGCGGCGTCGCGCGCCCGTCCCCCCGGGCCTGCGCTCCTGTCTGCGCCCCGCTCCAGCCCGGGGCGCCGGCCGCGCGCCAATGGCTAAGGGCTTGATGGGATGGGCCTGGCCTGATCGGTGAACCGTATGTCAGGACAGATGCCTCCGGCGGGGGCGCTCTGACTCTGGGATGGCGGGGGCCAGTCGTGCGGCCGCGGCTGCGTTGTGGTTCGAGTTGGAGGCTGTCATCCCGCCTGCCGTCGTCCCAGGGCAAGCCGTAGCAGACCAGCCACCAGGGGCCCAGGTCGTTCGTCCAGCGGGGCGCTCCACCTGGGCCCCTGGCGACTGCCCTGCTACCACTCCGTGTGGGACGACGGCAGACGGGATGACAGCGGGGTCCGCTGTGGCTGGAGCGGCCGCCCCAGCGGAAGGTGCCTTCCCAGCCCTATCCCTTGGCAGCAATCACAATCACGATCACGCCGATTGCAATGAACATGAGCATGCAGCCAAGGCACCCTCTGTCCTGCCGCTCCCGGGCTGCGGCCTGCTGTGCGGCCACACGGTTGTGGTACTCGATCATCCCGCGCCGCACAGCGCGCGCCACCTCGTCCTCGTTCACCTTGTCCCCCATCCAGCTACATGCGTGCCCTTCACGTGCCCCGGCGGACGGGGAACCACGGGGGCTAGCGGTCACAAACAGCTACATGAACGTGAACGGCTCCCGACCATAGATCCTGGTCAGGAGCCGTTCACCTGCGGTGGGTGTGGGATTTGAACCCACGGTGACTCGCGCCACGACGGTTTTCAAGACCGTTCCCTTAGGCCGCTCGGGCAACCCACCTGGCCGGTACAGAGTACCGGGCAGGCGGGGGTGGCGGGGCGACTGTGGGGTCAGGCGGTCTGGGCCTTGTCGTAGGCCGCCTTCGCCTCGTTGCCGAAGTACGGGCCGTACATCCGGTTCGGCAGGAAGGTGTAGCCGAAGCTGTTGACCGAGACCTGGGTGCCCAGGCCCGTGGCCTCGTTGAAGTCCTGGAACCAGGGGCCGCCGCTGGAGCCGCCGGTCATGTTGCAGGCCAGGCTGTGGTCCCGGGTCAGCAGGAAGTCCTTGCCGCTGTTGCCGCTGCAGTAGACCAGCTTCGTGCCGTCGTACGGGGCCGCCGCGGGGAAGCCGAAGGAGTACATCTTCTTGTTGTAGCCACCGTTGAAGAGGATGCCCTGGGCGCCCACGGTCTGGCTGAGGGTCTGCCCGTTCAGCGGGGCGACCACGGCGAGACCGACGTCCATGTTCATGTCCTCGCTCGCGGCCCACTGGTCGGTGGCGAAGGTCTTGGTGGCCGGCCACTGGCCGTAGGGCGCGGAACCGTTGTTGTAGGCGGGGACGAACACCCAGTTCGTGTGCCAGGCCCCCTGGTACTTCACGCAGTGGCCGGCCGTCATGACCGTGCTGCCGTTGGCGCTGGTGACCGAGTCGCCGGAACAGGAAGCGGTCCGGTTGCCCATCGTGAAGAAGACCCGGCCCGAGGTCTTCACGACCGCGCCGGCGCCCGTCCAGGCACCGCCCGCCTGCGGGAACGCCGTGGGGGACGCGGCAGGCGTCGGGGCAATCCTGGTGGGGGCCGCCGAGGTGGCGACCGGCGTGCGGGACGCGCCGGGGACCGCCGTCACGTCGAGCGGGGTGGCGCCCCGCATCCGCTCGGCGGTCCAGAAGCCCTGGGTGTGCTGCTGCCGGAAGGACGCGGGGGCCTCGGCCGCGATCGAGGGGGTGGCCGCCGTCAGGGCGCCCGCGATCAGTGCGCCTGCCGAGAGGAGGACGGACAGTGCCGTGCGATGACGATTCACGCATGACTCCTTCTGCCGTGCCCGGTCCGGTCCTGTCGGTCGGATCAGGGCAGGGTGGGGGTGAAGAACGGTCGGTGCGGATCGGCCGTGCGTGGTGCGTGGTGCGGCTTGCCGGGGCAGAGTGGCACGGCCACGCGTCGATGTCAGCGGGCAGTCAGAACGTTCGGTCGGTTCCGGCCAGGAATTGGCCAACTCGCGGCCGTTGCGCCGTCATACGGTGAGCATCACACCCGCGTACGAGACCCCCGCCACCACCACCCACGCCCCGAGCCCCAGCACCGCGGCCCGCCCACCGGTCCGGGCCAGCGTCGGCAGGTGCACCGCACTCCCCAGGCCGAAGAGGGCCGCCGCCAGCAGTGCCTCCTGCGCGGTGCGCGCCCATTCCAGCGCCACATCGGGTAGTGCCCCCGTGGCGCGCAGCGCGGCGGCGGCCAGGAACCCGGCCACGAACAGCGGCACCGGAGCCGGCCGACGCCCCGAGGCCTTGCGCACCCCGCGCCGCCGGGCCCGTACCGAGAAGGCCACGGCCGCCACCAGCGGGGCGAGCAGCGCCACCCGCATCAGCTTGACCAGCACCGCCTCACCCAGCGCCGCCGGGCCGGCGGTCTGCGCCGTCGCGACCACCTGGCCGACGTCGTGGACGCCGGCGCCGACCCACCGCCCGAAGGCCGGGTCGGAGAGCCCCAACGGGCCCTGAAGGAGGGGGAGTACCGCTATGGCGAGGGTCCCGCACAGGGTGACCAGCGCCACGGAGGCCGCCACGTCCTCCTCCTTGCTGCCCGAGACCTCGCTCACCGCGCCGATCGCCGAGGCCCCGCAGATCGAGTACCCCGTGGCGATCAACA
Organism: Streptomyces sp. NPDC028910; assembly: GCF_055564955.1. Classification (NCBI taxonomy): domain Bacteria; kingdom Bacillati; phylum Actinomycetota; class Actinomycetes; order Kitasatosporales; family Streptomycetaceae; genus Streptomyces; species Streptomyces sp. NPDC028910. The sequence goes on from NZ_JBVHVF010000003.1 coordinate 117,247, forward strand.
GCGGCTGATCTCCGGGGAGTCCCAGCCGCCCGCCCAGCCAGACGGTACCGAAGAAGGTGGCCGCGACCACCCCGGCCACCATGGCAACCGTGGCCCAGCCCAGCCGGAGTACCTGGTCCAGCCCCAGGCCGAGGCCCAGCAGGACGATGCCTATCCGCATCAGCCGTCGGCCGGCCAGGGAGAGGCCCGGGCGCGCGGTTCCGCGTACGAAAGTCCGTAGGCCGGGGAGATGCGCCACCGCGATGCCGAGCACCACCGATGCGGTCAGCATCGGCACGGCGGGCGCGAGGCGGTGGATGCACCATGCGGTCAGCGCTCCGCCCGCGGCCATCGCCAACCCGGGCCAGGGAGTGGATGTTTCACGTGAAACATGCCGTACCGCCGTGCCCTGGGGGCGGTGGAGGAGGGCCATCAGTCGACGGGGAGCGTGTAGACACGTCGGATGCTGGTGCCCAGCCGGGACACGTCCGCGCCGTACACGTGCACGGATATCGCTTTGGTGGGACAGGAGTTGCGCACCTTGTGGATGTCACCGGGTGGGGCGAACCCGCAGACGTCACCCTGGGCGTTGACCACGTCCTCGGTGGCCACCAGCCGGGCGGGGCCGGCGCCGGGCGCGAGCCGGAAGCGGCGTTCGCTCTCCTCGCCCTGGTGCACCCCGGCCACGCACCACGACACGTGGTCGTGGATGCAGGTCTCCTGTCCCGGCAGCCACACCAGTGCCACCACCGAGAAGCTGCCGTCGGCCTCGGCGTGCAGGATGTGCTGCCGGTACCGCTCCGGGTCGCCTTCCCGCTGCGCCGGCGCCAGGAGGTCGGGCGCCCCCAGGTGCGGGGCGAGCCGTTCGCCCACCAGGTATGCGGTGAGGTCGGGAGCCAGCCCCCGCTCCACGACCGTGCGGATCTCACTGACGAGGGCGGCCATCCTCGTGGTGGTACGGGCCGGTGTGGTGGTGGTCATATCGGCAGCGTGCTGCCGTCCTTCCATCACGTCCAACGACAGTTGTGACCTGAAATCCCAAGCACCGCTTATGGGTTGGTCAGCAGCCGACCCGGTTCGCCGCCACCTGCCTGAGCGCGTCGAGCACCACGGCCGTCGCCGGTATCCGCAGATGGTCCCGGTAGACGTAGGCCGCGATGTGCCGGCGCGCGGCTGGCTGGAGCGCCCGCCCGCAGACCCGGTTCAGCGAGAGGGAGGGCAGCACCAGCGCGGGCATCATCGCCACGCCCAGACCCTGCGCGACCAGGCTCTGCACCACCAGGTTGTCGTCGGTGGCGAAGCGGATGTCGGGCACGAAGCCCAGCTCCGCACACTCGTGCAGCAGGTTCGCCCGGCAGCGCGGACAGCCCGCGATCCACCGTTCCTCGGCGAGATCGGCCAGGTGCACGGCGCGGCGCCGGGCCAGCGGATGCCCGGTCGGGAGCAGCACCGTCAGCTGGTCCTCGAGCAGCCTGACCTCGGCGACCTCCTCCGGGACCTCCTCGTGCAGGCCGGGATAGGTGAAGGCCAGCGTGATGTCGCACTCCCCGCGCTCCAGCCGGCGCAGCGACTCCGGGGGCTCTCCCTCCAGCAGTTCCACCTGGACGCCCGGATGGTCCTTGGCCAGGCCGCTCAGGGCCTCCGGGACGAGGGTGACATTGGCGCTGGGGAAGCCGCACAGTCTGACGCGCCCGGTGCGCAGGCGGGCGTAGGCCCTCAGCTGGGCCTCGGCGGCGGAGAGGTTGCCGAGGATGGTCTCGGCGTGCCGGGAAAGGGACTCCCCGGCCTCGGTGAGCTGCATCTTGCGGCCCACGCGGGTGAACAGCGGGGTGCCGACGGCACGTTCGAGCGCCTTCATCTGCTGGGTGATGGCGGGCTGGGTGTACCCCAGCACGCGGGCGGCCGCCGAGTACGACCCGGAGGCGACCACCGCGTGGAACGTCCGTATGTGCCGGGAATCGAACACCACTGAAGCATAAGCGGACGTTGGAGGGGCCGTAGGCACAATCGCGCCTACGGCCCCTCTCCATCAGGCCACCGCGGTGGCCGGTGGTCCTACTTGTCGCCGACCCGCGAGCCCAGCGTGATGTCGACCGTGGTCGGCTTGCCATCGCGCAGGTAGGTCAGCTTCACGGTGTCGCCGGGCTTGTACGTCCAGATCATGCTGATCAGGGTCGGGCCGCTGTCGACCGGCTTGCCGCCGAACTCGGTGATGATGTCGCCCGGCTTCAGGCCGGCCTTGCCGGCCGGGCCGTTCGGGTCGACCAGCTCGTTCGCCGCCGCACCCTGCTCGGAGATCTTGGCGCCCTCGACCTTGGACTGGAGGTCCACGGAGACCGAGATCACCGGGTAGACCGGCTTGCCCGTCTTGATCAGCGATTCGGCGACGTTCTTCGCCTGGTTGATCGGAATGGCGAAGCCGAGGCCGATGGAGCCGGCCTGGCCGCCACCGAAGCCGCCGTTGCCGGCCGACTGGATCGCCGAGTTGATGCCGATGACCGCGCCACGTCCGTCGAGCAGCGGGCCGCCGGAGTTGCCCGGGTTGATCGAGGCGTCCGTCTGCAGCGCGCTCATGTACGAGTTCTTGCTGCCGGTGCCGTCTCCGGAGGCGACGGGGCGGTTCTTGGCGCTGACGATGCCGGTGGTGACCGTGTTGGACAGGCCGAAGGGGGCACCGATCGCGATGGTCGAGTCGCCGACGGCGACCTTGTCGGAGTCGCCGAGCGGAAGCGGCTTGAGGCCGGCCGGCGGGTTCTTCAGCTTGAGGACGGCGACGTCGTAGCCCTGGGCGCGGCCCACTACCTCGGCGTCGTACCGCTTGCCGTCGGAGAAGGTCGCGAAGAGCTTCCCGCCGTTCGCCGCGGAGGCCACGACGTGGTTGTTGGTGAGGATGTGGCCCTGCTGGTCGTAGACGAACCCGGTGCCGGTGCCGGCCTCGCCGTCGCCGGCCGAGGCCTCGATGGTGACGACGCTGGGCAGTGCGCCCGCAGCGAGGCCGGCGATGGAGCCGGCCTCGCGCTTGAGGTCCTTGGGGGTGTTGGCGGCGCTGATCGTCGTCGAGCCGGTGCCGTCGTTGCTGCGCTCGGCGGCCCAGTAGCCGACGCCGCCGCCGACGCCGCCCGCGAGGAGCGCCGCCGCGAGGACGCCCGCGATCAGGCCGCCCTTGCCCTTCCGCTTGGGCGCGGGGGCGCCGTCGGTGGTCAGGGGGGCACCCCAGGCTCCGCCGCCGTAGCCGCTGCCCGCACCGTACGCCGGCACCGTGGGCGGCGGGGGCGGCCAGCCCCCGGCTCCGTGCGCGGCCGGGGCGGGAGCCTGGCCGTGGGCCGGAGCCGGGGGCGCCGGAGTGGGCGGGATCTGCTGGGTCGGCTCGGTGCCGGGCGCGGGCGGCGGCGGAAGCTTCTGGGTCACCGTCTCGGCGGCGCCGGGCGCGGGAGCCGCGGGCGGAACGGGAACCGGAGCCGCGGCCGGGGCCTGCGGTGCGGCCGGGGCCTGCGGTGCGTCGGCCTGCTGCGGAGCAGGTGCGGATGCCGCCCCCTGCGTCTCGGAGGCCGGAGCAGGGGGTACGGACGGGGCCGCGGGGGGTGTCGGGGCCGCGGTGCCCTCGTTCTCGGTGCTCACAGCGCTCTCTCCTCGTCACACACGGCTTCAGAAAATCTATGGCGATATCGGTCCGACTGAACGTTCGACGTGCCGTACAAGTTCCTGGGCAAAGCCTTTCCCATGACCCGTCAGAGCACTGTAAGCCGGACCTGTGCATCTCCTCCTATTCTTTATATCCGACATTTCGGACGAACCTGCTGGGCCGGACTTCGACGCCCGGGGCCGTCTCGGTGGCACCATGACCCGGTGACCCACGCAATGCCGCGCACCATCCAGGTCGTCGCCCACCGCGGCGCCTCGGAGGATGCCCCCGAGCACACCCTGGCCGCCTATCGCAAGGCCATCGAGGCCGGCGCCGACGCCCTCGAATGCGATGTGCGGCTCACCGCGGACGGCCATCTGGTCCTGGTCCACGACCGCCGGGTGAACCGCACCTCGAACGGCCGCGGCGCCGTCTCCGCCCTGGAGCTGGCCGATCTCGCCGCCCTCGACTTCGGCTCCTGGAAGGACCGCGAGGAATCCCCGGACTGGGAAGCGGATCCCGAGCTCACCTCCGTCCTCACCCTGGAGCGCCTGCTGGAGCTGGTCTCCGACGCCGGACGGCCGGTGCAGCTCGCGATCGAGACGAAGCACCCGACCCGCTGGGCCGGACAGGTGGAGGAGCGCCTCCTCCACCTCCTCAAGCGCTTCGGCCTGGACGCCCCGCCGGCCGAGGGCCCGCACCCGGTCCGGGTCATGAGCTTCTCCGCACGCTCCCTGCACCGGGTGCGGGCGGCCGCACCGACGATCCCGACTGTGTACCTGATGCAGTTCATCTCGCCCCGGATGCGGGACGGGCGCCTGCCGGTCGGGGTGACGATCGCCGGTCCCGGGATACGGATCGTGCGCAACCACCCCGGCTACATCCGCAAGCTCCAGGACTTTGGGCACTCCGTTCACGTATGGACAGTGAACGAGCCGGAAGACGTTCAGCTCTGCGCTGATCTGGGCGTGGAAGCAATCATCACGAACAGGCCCCGCCAAGTTCTGTCCCAGCTGGGGCGCTGACGTCCCCCTTTGCGCGCCCACCACCCGTGACCCGCCAGTAACAGGGTGTGCTCCGGCGCATCCACTCCGCATTCGTTCGGCATGAATGCGTCAGAGGGGCTCCTTGCGGCGGTTTCCGGTCCAGGCCATTGGGGCATCCAGACCATGCGTGGGGCTAAGGAGGTTCCGGGGGTGGCGTTGGTGGTGGCACAGGAAGTGCCCACGTCGTCGTGCATGGACGTACGCCATGGTCCTGCGGGCGTGGGCGAGGCGAGACACCGGATGCGCGAACAACTGCGTATCAGCGGGGTGCCCGAATCGGTCGTGGACGATGCCGTACTGATCCTTTCCGAACTGCTCAGCAACGCCTGTCGACACGGCAGGCCGTTGGGCGCGCGGGAAGTCGGGGACGGGGAGATACGCGCCGCATGGCGCGTCGACAGCGCGGGGCGGCTGACGGTCGAGGTCACGGACGGGGGCGGGCCCACCCGCCCTGTTCCTGCCACGCCCTCGGTCACCGCACACGGCGGCCGGGGGCTGAACATCATCAGCGCCCTTGCCCAGGACTGGGGTGTCCGGGACGGAGCGGCGGGTGAGGTCACCGTCTGGGTGATCGTTGCCTGTGGGCCCCGGCACGAGGATTTCGCTACGCGCGTTGCGCCCCCGGCGATCGACTTCAGCACGGCGTTCGACGATCTGGATCCATGACCCGGGATCCCTGACAGCACAACAGTTCCGGTCATCCGCACAGGCGGCCGTCCGGGAGCGCACGCCGACCGTGCTCCCGGCCGCACCCCACCGGTTTCGGCGGTACGAACGGCTAGGCTCGCGCCCAGACACGACGCCGTACCGCCGCAACCGGGAGACACCCACGATGGCCAAGAAGCGCCCCGCAGCCAAGACTGCAAAGCCGCAGCTCAACAGCGGTGAAATCCCCGTTGTGGGTGCCCGCGAGCCCTGCCCCTGCGGATCCGGGCGCCGCTACAAGGCCTGCCACGGCGCAGCCGCCGCGCACGCCGTCACGGAGCACGTACAGCGCCCCTTCGAGGGCCTGCCGGGCGAGTGCGACTGGGTCGCGCTGCGCGAGCTGGTGCCCGCGGCCACCGTCCCGCTGTCCCTCAAGGGCGGCCTGCCCGAGGGCGTCCCCTCCGTCACGCTGGTGACCGTACTGCCCATGGCCTGGCCGGCGCTGCGCCGCGAGGACGGGTCCGTCCTGCTCGGCCTGCAGAACGAGTCGTCCACCGGGGACCTCAGCCGGGACATGGCCGACACCCTGGAGCGCGCCCTCGTAGCGGACCCGGGGACTCCGGTTCCCGCCCGCCGCGTTCCTGCCGAGGGTCCGCGACTTCAGGATCTCCTGGACACCGACGGCGGTTTCGAGCCGGTTGTGCACAGCGGCTTCGAATTCTGGATTCCGGAATCCGAGAACGCCCAGAACGCCTCCCCGGAGATCGCCGCCTCGCTGGAGCGCGCCAACGCGGCCGCCATTCCCACCGTCAAGCTGACCGGCGTCGACGCCGCCTACTGGTGCGAGACCCCGGAGAAGAACCACCTGCGCTGGGTCATGCCGCACCCCGAGGAGAAGCTGCTCGACGCCCTCGCGCGGCTGCACGCGGCCGGCACGTCCTCGCTCGGCGAGGGCACCAAGCTCGTCGGTTCCTTCCGCGCGCACGGCCTCATGGTCCCCGTCTGGGACCTGCCCACCGGGGTCACGGCCGACGATGTCGAGAAGCCCGCGGCGGAGTTCGCGGAGCGGCTGGCCGGGGCTCTGGCCACGGACGCCCCGCTGACCGCGGAGGAGCGCCGGGCACGCGGTGGGCTCACCAACCGACAGGTCACCCTCAGCTGACCGCGCGCACGCGGGGAGCCGGTGACCGGAGTCACAACTCCCGCTAATCGTCTGCAAATCGGTGTCTGAATATCAGAGATCGAATTTGCGAACAGGCGATCTCTTGTTACCGTTCTTGTAGCCCGGTCGCTGGTGCATCCCCCGTCGCCAGCGACCGGGCCCTTCCATTACCGGCGGTACTCAACCGTCACCCGGTACCGGTGAGTTGCTCCCGGACCGCAACAACAGCTCCCCTTCTTCATCCGGAACTGCAAATTCCGCTACGGCCGAGTAACTGTCCGGCTCCCCGGCCGAGGCCTCTTTGGGCGTCTCGCACAGGCCCGGCTCGTCGCCCGCGCCGATCGTGCACCGGATCTGCACCGTGCGCCCCGCCGGGCCCATCACCGTCAGCACTGCGTCCAGCGGGCGGCCACTGGTGTTTCGGTAGTAACTCCGGCCCCACGTCCGGCCCTCGGCCACCAGCACGCAGGTCTGCGCCTCCACGCCGTGCGGCGAGGACAGTTCGGGGCCGCAGCGCGAATCCGTACGGGGCTGCTCGGCCGGGCCGGGCTGCTCGGGCTCGGGCGGCGCCGCCGGCGGGCGCGCGGGCGGCGCCGGTGAGGTACGAGGAGCGTCCGAAAGCCCGAGCGTCGAGAACAGGCTGCCGCCTTTTCCGTCATCCTGACCGGCGAAATCCGGCCCGGCGATCGCTCCAGCGAGCGGGAGCGACAAGATGATCAACACACCGGCGCCGATACCGATCAGGCGGAGATTCATTCGCCGAAGATAGCGATGTGGGAATGGGGCACGGAGATCCCCGCGCCCAATTCCCTTGGAAACTCGTCCCTGCGGCACCCGTACGAGTGATCCTCCGGCGCCCCGGCGGGTCAGTACGCGAGTCGGCTGCCGCCGCCGGGCGCACCGCTGCTGGCCTCGACCAGCGCGTCCACGACCGCCTCGACCTCGGGCAGCCAGGGGTTGGCCGCCCCGCTCCGCGACCGCGGGTCCGCCGATGGCTTCGACTGGGTCCGGAGCGGCGGCCGCGGCTCCCGTTCCCAGCGCACCTGGCCGCCACTGGACGCGGCGGAGGGGGGCAGCAACAGGTAGCCGCCCTCGCCGTGAAAGCGCAGCGAGGAGGGCACGTGATCCTTCGCGTAGAGGAGTTCGCCGAGCCGCTCCAGCGAGTACGGCGCCACCAGCAGTGACCAGCGGGTGGAGGTGGCCACGATCGGCCCGAGCCGCATGCCCTGCGCGTCGAGTCGTACGAGCGCCCGTGCGGCCGCGGCCGCCGGCAGGCTCACCGCGCACGGGGCGGTCCCGCCGGTGGCCATCAGGACGGGGGCGGTGGGCCGGTTGGTCCACCACCAGGCCACCATCCGGGGATCGGTGGTGGCGGCGAGCAGCCCGGGGTCGAAGGGGTGCGCGCCGGGGACGACGCAGTCGGGGTCGGGGCAGGCGCATCGCGAGCCGTCGCTGCCGGACCGGCCGACACCGGGCAGGACGGGCCACTGCCATGTGGTGGCGCAGGTGAGCGCCGCTTCGAGGAGTTCGGACGTGCCGCCGCTCTGTCCCGGGTCGGGGCGCAGGGATTGAAAGCGATCGCGGAGCCGCTGGAGACGCCTTCCGAGGATCTCGCGCATGAGCGCTCGTTCCTTTCCGTTGAACGCCGAGGGCCACATCACACCATGTAACCGGTGTCTCACCACACGTACAGGTTTCGCGTCACTGTCCGCCAGAAGGAGGTTCACACGGTTCGTGCAGTTTTCTTACGGGTCCATCAAACGTCCGGCGGGGTCGAGCACGACCCGCACGACTGCCGAAACCGGCTGCCGCCGCTAAGGACGACGGCCTGTGCCGGCTGGTTCCCGGCGGCGCAACTGGCCCCGGGCATCATCGAATACGTACCCGGGCCTCCTGTGCAGCCCGTCCAGTCGACCGCAAAAACCGACTGCTTCCAGCTTTTTCCGGCCAAGTTCTAGCCTTGGCCCGACAGTGAGTTGCCGTCCCACGGACACCAGGATTCCCACCTGGGCAATGCTGGACATGTATCCACGTGTGCGTGTAGATGTGGATTCCTTGATGGCGGCGCAGCACGATCTGGGGGTTTGCGATGCTATTTGGCGAATCGCACCAGGTGGAAAGGCGGACGCCATGAGCGCCCCGCATCTGCCGAAAGTGGCTGGAATCGATCCAGCAGCTACGGCGTCACCGCACACTGCGGCGCCCACGCCCGCCCGGACCGCCCCCGCACCGGCCCCTCCGCCCGCCCCGGGCAGCCTCATCCAGGACCGGCTGGCGGGCATGGTCTCGGATCTCACCACCCTGCACGAGCTCACCGAGCGACTGGCCCGCGCCGGCGACCTCGACACCTCCCTCCACGAGTTCCTGCGCGCCGGAGCCGCACTCGTCGGCGCCCGCCGCGGCCTGATCGTGCTGGAGCCCTCCGACGGGCTCGGCCCCAGCAGCACGATCGGCCTCGGACTCGGCCACGCCGAACTCGGCCACATCGAGACCGTGCCGCGCAGCGCCACCTCCTACGGACGGATCCTCGACGGACTGCCCGACGCCCAGGGTGGCTCCGAGGTCCTTCCCGAACCGGGCGCGCCCCCCGACACCGGGGGTTTCGCCGCCTCCGTCGACCCCCGTCACCGTGAGGTCGCGGCCCGTCTCGGCTACGCCGCCAGCTACGCGCTCCCGCTGACCGCCGAGGCCACCGGCCGGCTCGGCGCGGTCGTCTGGCTCTACGACGAGCAGGCCGAGCCGAGCGACCGCCAGCGCGACCTCGCCGGGCTGTACGTACGGCACGCCGCCGAGCACCTGGCCCGGATGCTGGAGGTGGAGCGCTCCCGCGCACGCCTGGCCACCGTCTCGGAAGAGCTGCTGCCCAGCCGGCTCCCCCGGATCCCCGGGGTGCAGCTCGCGGCCCGCCACCACACCGGGCCGCGCGGCGGGGGCGACTGGTACGACGCCCTGCCGCTGCCCGAGGGCGCCCTGGGACTGGCCGTCGGCTCCGTCACCGGATCGGGGCCGAGCGCCGTCGCCGCCATGGGCAGGCTGCGCGCGTCGCTGCGCGCCTATGCCGTCATGGAGGGCGAGGACCCCGTAGCGGTCCTGTCCGACCTGGAGCTGCTGCTGCGCCTCACCGAGCCCGCGCGCTCGGCCACCGCGCTCTTCGCCTACTGCGAGCCCACGGGCGGCCCTCAGTCCGACGGCCAGGGCGCGAAGATCATCCTGGCGGGCGCCGGACACACCCCGCCGCTCCTCATCGGCGGGCACCGCACCGAGTACGTGGAGACCTCGCTCTCGGCGCCGCTGGGCATGCTGTCCTGCTGGGAGGCGCCCAGCGTGGAGATCGAGCCCGCATCCGGAGAAACGGTGCTGCTCTACACCGACGGGCTGCTGCGCCACACCGGCGACCCGATGGACCGGGCCTACGCCCGGCTGCACGCGGCGGCCGTCGGGGTGCCCCGTAGTGCCCGGGACGACCCGGCGGCCCTGTGCGAGCACATCCTGCGCACCGTGCTGCCCGACGGGGAGCCGGCCGACGCCCCGGAGGACATCGTGCTGCTCGCCGCCCGCTTCGAGTGAGCCGCGGTACGCACGGTGGCCCCTGACCGGAGGCCGACGACGCGATTCGGGACACACTTCTCCGCACACGCATACGATGGATGCGGTCCACACCCAGGTCCGTACCCAGGTCCGTACCGTCGTAGCTGAGGAGAAGACGTGGCTGACGAGCTCACCCCGGAGACCCCGGAAGAAGAGCAGCCCAAGAAGACGCACAAGCAGCGCAAGAACGGTCTGTACCCGGGCGTCAGCGACGAACTCGCCGAGAACATGCGCACCGGCTGGGCCGACACCGAGCTGCACGGACTGGAGCCCATCGCACAGGCCGCGCACACCGCCGACCGCCGCGCCGCGCTGTCGGCACGGTTCCCCGGCGAGCGCCTGGTCATTCCCGCGGGCCGTCTGAAGACCCGCTCGAACGACACCGAGTACCCCTTCCGCGCCTCGACCGAGTACGCGTACCTCACGGGTGACCAGAGCGAGAACGGCGTCCTGGTCCTGGAGCCCACCGGGCCGGCCGGGCACACCGCCACGATCTACCTGCTGCCGCGCTCCGACCGGGAGAACGGCGAATTCTGGCTGTCCGGCCAGGGCGAGCTGTGGGTCGGCCGCCGCCACTCCCTCACCGAGGCCGAGCAGCTCCTGGGCATTCCCGCCAAGGACGTCCGTGAGCTCGCCGAGGCCCTCGCCGAGGCCGAGGGCCCGGTCCGGGCCGTACGCGGCCACGACTCGGTGATCGAGTCCGCCCTCACCGACAAGGTGACCAAGGAGCGCGACGAGGAACTGCGCGTTTACCTCTCCGAGGCCCGCGCGGTGAAGGACGAGTTCGAGATCGGCGAGCTGCAGAAGGCCGTCGACTCCACCGTCCGCGGTTTCGAGGACGTCGTGAAGGTCCTCGACAAGGCCGAGGCCACGTCCGAGCGCTACATCGAGGGCACCTTCTTCCTGCGGGCCCGCGTCGAGGGCAACGACGTCGGCTACGGCTCCATCTGCGCCGCCGGCCCGCACGCCTGCACCCTGCACTGGGTCCGCAACGACGGCGACGTCCGCTCCGGCGACCTGCTCCTGCTCGACGCCGGCGTGGAGACCCACTCCCTCTACACCGCCGATGTCACGCGCACGCTGCCGATCAACGGCACCTACACCGACATCCAGCGCAAGATCTACGACGCGGTCTACGAGTCCCAGGAAGCCGGCATCGCCGCCGTGAAGCCGGGTGCCAAGTTCCGCGACTTCCACGACGCCTCCCAGCACGTGCTGGCCGAGAAGCTCGTCGAATGGGGCCTGCTGGACGGCCCGGTCGAGCGCGTACTGGAGCTGGGCCTGCAGCGCCGCTGGACCCTGCACGGCACCGGCCACATGCTCGGCATGGACGTCCACGACTGCGCCGCCGCCCGCCGTGAGGCGTACGTCGACGGGACGCTGGAGCCGGGCATGTGCCTCACCGTGGAGCCGGGTCTGTACTTCCAGGCCGACGACCTGACCGTGCCCGAGGAGTACCGCGGCATCGGCGTCCGGATCGAGGACGACATCCTGGTCACCGAGGACGGCAACCGGAACCTGTCGGCCGGGCTGCCCCGCTCGTCGACCGAGGTCGAGGCCTGGATGGCGCGTCTGAAGGGCTGACGCTCCGGCGCTGCTCGTGGGTGGGCGGGATCCTTACGGGTCCCGCCCATCGTCGTGTTCGCGCGTCGTCGTGTCGTCGCGTCGTCGCGTAGGGCTGTCGTCGCGTCGGCGTCTCTACGACACCTTCAGCAGCGCGTCGTCGCGCCACTTCAGCATCTTGTCGAAGCTCACCACCGCCCCGCGGCCCGGCCGGTTGCGGAAGCGGACGTGGTCGGCGAGTTCAGCGATCAGGTGCAGGCCCCGGCCGTGTTCGGCCAGGGAGGATCTACGGCGGGCCACCGTCGCGGGCGGGAACCCGGGACCCGAATCGGTCACCTCGATGCGGCAGCAATCCCCGTCCAGATAGGCCGTGACGTGGTACGCCTCGGTCTCGTCCGGGATATCGCCACGCCCGCCGTGCTCGACCGCGTTCGCACACGCCTCGCTCAGCGCCATCGAGAGATCGAAGGAGATGTCCGGGTCCACCCCCGCGGTCTCCATCGTCCCCAGCAGCAGTCGCCTGGCGAGCGGCACGCTCGCGGCTTCGCGCCTCAAGTGGAGAGACCACCAGATGCTCATACGGTTACGTATTGCCGCCCGCGAGGGGTGGTAAGCGCTCTGCGACCGTCCGAGACCGCATTCCCCTCGTTCGGCCGATGCGGCTCTCCCGGCGGGCGGTGTATGTCCGGCGGGGCACACGGTGCTGATCACGGCCGTCCGGTCTGGTTCCGGGTGGGTCCGGTCCTGGTCCGGTCTTGGTCCGGGTCTCTTCGCAGAGGGGACTCATGGGACCTTCCGGACCTGCCGTATGGAGGGCCTGAGCGCAGTGCGATGATGGCCCGGCCATGTCTGACCCCCACGCGACGCACGCCGGAGCCGGCCTCCGGCTGATCCGGGCCGCGGTGTTCACCGCGGTCTGTGTCGTGCTGTCCGCGGCCGGGCACGCCCTGGCGTCCTGCGCCACCGTGCCCTGGTGGTCCCTCTGCCTCGGCTTCCTCGCCGTCTTCGCGGTCGCGGCCCCGCTCGCGGGACGCCGGCGTACGCTGCCCGGCATCGCCGCCGGTCTCACCACCGGACAACTCGCCCTGCACGCGCTGTTCGGCCTCGGCCAGCACAGCGCCGTGGCCGCGCAGGCGCCCGCCGGGGCCTCCGACAGTTCGCTCGCGGCGCTCGCCGCCCGGCTGGTGTGCGGGGGCAACTCCGTACCGCTCAGCCCGGCCGACGCCCGGCGGATCATTGAGGCCGCGGGCCTGGATCCGGCCGCCCTGGCCCAACAGACCGGACAGGTCGCGCAGGCCGGACAGGTCGCGGCGCAGGGCCACGGGGCGCACGCGCACGTGGCCCAGGCCGTCACCACGGCACCCTCGACCGGCCTGTTCAGCCCTGCCATGCTGATCGGCCACCTGTTGGCCGCGCTCGCCGCCGGCTGGCTCCTCAGCCGCGGCGACGCCGCGCTCTTCCGGCTCGTCGAGCTGTCCCGGCTGTCAGCCGAAGCCGCCCCGATACGCCCGCTGCGTGCCGCACTGGCCTTCGCACGCGCCCTCGGTGCCGGACTGCCGGGCGCGCCTGCCCGTACCCCGCAGGCCCCGCGGACCGGAGCCGACCCCGCTGCCTCCACCGGCCGGGAAGCGCTCCAGCACACGGTGATCAGGCGCGGGCCGCCCGTGGCCCTCGCCCTCGCAGCCTGACGCGGCACCCTCCTCCCCGGGACACACAGCGGGAGCGCCGGTGCCGCGAACTCCGCGCGCGCCCGTGCGCGGGGCCATCGCCACCACTGCTTCCGTGGAGTGTTTCTGCCATGAAGACCTCTCGCGTCTCCATCGCCGCCGCCCTCGCCGCCGGTACCGTCCTCGTCCTCTCAGGGCCTGCGTCCGCCCACGTCGGCGTCCAGCCCGGCGAGGCCACCAAGGGCGGCTACGCGACGATCAACTTCAAGGTCCCCAACGAGCGCGACAACGCGTCGACCACCCAGCTGGAGGTCAACTTCCCGATCGACCAGCCGCTCACCTCCGTCATGCCGCAGGACGTTCCCGGCTGGACCGTGGCGGTCGAGAAGAGCAAGCTCGACAAGCCGCTCACGGTGCACGGCAAGCAGATCAACGAGGCCGTCACCAAGGTCACCTGGTCCGGCGGCAAGATCGAGCCCGGGAAGTTCCAGCAGTTCCCGCTCTCCGTGGGCAAGCTGCCCGAGAGCGCCGACCAGATGGTCTTCAAGTCCATCCAGACGTACGACAACGGCGAGGTCGTCCGCTGGATCGAGGAGGCCAAGGCGGGCGCCGCGGAACCGCAGAACCCGGCGCCCGTCCTGAAGCTGACCGCCCCGAAGGGCGACGACCACCACGGCGGTGGCGCCAAGGCCGACGACGGGAAGAACGCCGACGAGGACGCCGTGCACGGCCACGACAAGGCCTCCGCCGAACACGGCTCCGACACCACCGCACGCGCCCTCGGCATCGCCGGCATCGTCATCGGACTCGGCGGTGTCGCCTTCGGCATCGCCTCGCGCCGCCGCTCCGCCTGATCCGCCGCGCCCGTGGGCGCTGCGCCTCCTTACGTCCTCACACCCCCCGATCCCAGGGACATCTCTCCATGCGCACCACACGTGTGACGGTCGCCGCCCTCCTGGCGGCGGCCGCACTCACCCTCACCGCCTGCGGCGGCGAAACCGCCAAGCCCGGCTCGGTCCAGCAGATCTCCGGCGGCCAGAGCAGCACCAAGGCCGCAACCGTCCTGGACCGCCCCTTCGACAAGCCGGAGCTCGTCCTCACCGACACCACCGGCCAGCCGTGGAACCTGCGTGAGCAGACCAAGGGCAAGCCGACGCTCATCTACTTCGGCTACACCAAGTGCCCCGACGTGTGTCCGTTGACGATGAGCAACATCGCCGTCGCCAAGAAGGCACTCCCGAAGGCCGACCAGGACAACCTCCGGGTCGTCTTCGTCACCACCGACCCTGAACGGGACACTCCCGAGTCCCTCGGCGCGTGGCTCAAGGCCCAGGACCCGTCCTTCATCGGACTCACCGGGGACTTCGCCACCATCCAGGCTGCCGCGCGCACGCTCGGCATCGGTATCGAGGCCGCCAAGAAGGAGACCGACGGCACAGTCGTCTCCATGCACGGCGCCCAGGTCATCGCGTTCTCGCCCAAGACCGACGAGGGCTACGTCCTCTACGGCGAGGGCACCACCGTCGACGACTACACCAAGGACCTGCCGAAGCTCATCAAGGGAGAGAACCCGTGAACGCCCGCACCACCCGCGCCCTCGCCGCCGCCCTCTCCCTGACGGCAGCACTCGCCATATCCGGCTGCTCCGGCGACAGCGGGCCGAAGATGACCGTCAGCGGCGCCTTCATGCCCCAGCCCGTGAACGACGAGATGGCCGGCGGCTTCATGGTCATCAGGAACGACTCCGCGATCGCCGACAAGCTCACCGGCGCCACCTCCTCGCTCTCCGACGATCTCCAGATCCACGAGACCAAGGACCAGAAGATGCAGCAGGTCCAGTCGATGAACGTGCCGGCGAACGGCGAGCTCAAGCTGGAGCGCGGCGGCAACCACATCATGTTCATGGGGCTCAAGAGCACTCCCAAGGTCGGCGACAAGGTCACCGTCGAACTCCGCTTCGAGAAGGCCGGCCCCGTCAAGGTCGAACTGGACGTGAAGGAACGGACGTACAACGCGCAGGCTCCGAAATCCACGGCCGCCAACGGCCACTGACGGACCGAGGAACTCACACGCCATGACGGCCACCACCCCCTCCACGGCCCGCGCCGGTGCCACGGCATTCCTGCCACGGCTCGCGCTGGTCCTCGCAGCACTGCTGGCAACCCTGTTCACCGCGGCCTCACCGGCCACGGCGCACGCCGCACTCACCGCGAGCGACCCCAAGGACGGGGCGGTGGTCGCCACGGCCCCCGCCCAGGTCACGCTCTCCTTCTCGGAGCAGGTCGCCATGGGCGACGACTCCATCCGCGTCCTCGACCCCCAGGGCAAACGCGTGGACACGGGCGAGCTGCGCGACATGTGCAGCGGGAACACCATCCGCTACGGCACCGCCCTGCACGCCGGCCTGCCCAACGGCACCTACACCGTCGCCTGGCAGGCCGTCTCGGCCGACAGCCATCCGATCTCCGGTGCCTTCACCTTCTCCGTCGGCGCGCCCTCGGCCACCGCGGTCACCCTCCCCAGCTCTCAGGCGGGCGGCGGACCCGTCGGTATCGCCTACGGGATCGCCCGCTACGCCGCCTACGCCGGCTTCACCGTCCTCGTGGGCGGCGCCGCCTTCATCCTGCTGTGCTGGCGCCGGGGAGCCGCCGAACGGCCGCTCCAGAAGCTCGTCGTACGCGCCTGGGTCACCCTGACCGCCGCCACCCTCGCGATGCTGGTACTCCGGACCCCCTACACGGGGTCCGGGAAGTTCACCGACGCCTTCGACCTCAACGGGCTCAGGGCCGTCCTGGAGACCAAGACAGGCGCCTCACTGGTCTCGCGGCTGCTCCTGCTGGGTGCCGCCGCCCTCTTCGTCGCGGTCCTCTTCGGCGTCTACGCGCGCCGCCAGCAGGACGCCGAAACCGAGGCGGAGGCGAAGGAGACCAGCGACCTCACCTTCGGCCTGGCCATCGGCGGCGCCGTCGTGTCCGGCGGTATCGCCGCCACCTGGGCCCTGTCCGAGCACGCCTCCACCGGTGTCCAGCCCGGTATCGCCATGCCCGCCGACATCCTGCACCTGCTGGCCGTCGCCACCTGGCTCGGCGGTCTCGCGGCCCTGCTCGTCGCCCTCCACAAGGTTCCCGGGATCGAGCGCGCGGCGGTCCAGCGCTTCTCCCGGGTCGCCTTCGTCAGCGTCCTGGTGCTCGCCGTCACCGGCGTCTACCAGTCCTGGCGCCAGCTCGGCAGCTGGTCCGCCCTCACCGGCACCGAGTACGGACGGCTGCTGCTCCTGAAGGTCGGCCTGGTCGCCCTCCTCCTCGGCATCGCCTACCTGTCCCGGAAGTGGACCGCACGGCTCGGCGACGGCCACCCGGCCTCCGCCGGGCCGGCCTCGAAGGAGGTCGCCGAGGTGGGCGTCGAGGTGGGCGTCGCGCCCGATGTTTCACGTGAAACAGGCGCCGATGTTTCACGTGAAACAGAACCGCAGCACGTCGCCGTCCCCGCGGACCCGGAGCGTGCCGCCCAGCTCGCCCGCCAGCGTGCCGCCCGCCAGAGCGCGCGCGAGAAGCAGCTCCGCGACGCCGATCCGGACCGCGCCGGCCTGCGTCGCTCCGTCCTCGCCGAGGCGGGCGTCGCCGTGGTCCTTCTCGCCGTCACCACGGTCCTCACCAGTACCGAGCCCGGGCGCACCGTGGAGCAGGAGGCGGGCCGTGGCTCCACCGCCACCGCCGTCCCCGACCGCGCCGTCAAAATCACTCTGCCTTTCGACACAGGCGGCCAGAACGGCAAGGGGTCGATCCGGCTCGAACTCGACCCGGGCCGGGTCGGCGCCAACACCCTCCACCTCTGGGCCGACACCGGCGACGGCAAGCCCTTCGACCTCCCCGAGGTCAAGGTCGCCTTCACCCTCCCCGCCAAGGACATCGGCCCCTTGCCGCTCGTCCCCGACCAGGCCGGCCCCGGACACTGGACCTCTTCGGGCGTCCAGCTGCCGCTCGCGGGCGAATGGCGCATCGACGTGACCGTCCGTACCTCCGACATCGACCAGACCACTGTCCAGAAGACCGTGAAGATCGGCTGACCAGCGTGACCGAGAACAACCCCGACATCGAGATCTCCCGGCGCCGGCTGCTCGGCACCGTCGGCGCCGCGGGCGCCGCCGGACTCGCCCTCGGCGCCGCAGGCGGCGCCCTCGCGCACACCGCGCTCGCCGACTCCGGGAGCGGCTCCGCCCCAGGCGCCGCCGGAAGCCTGTCCTCCCTCGGCGCCACCCAGGTGCCCTTCCACGGAGACCACCAGGCCGGCATCACCACACCCCTGCAGGCCAAGGGACACCTGGTCGCCTTCGACCTCGCCACCGGGGCGGGCCGTACGGAGGCGGCCGCGCTGCTGCGACGCTGGTCCGACACCGCCCGGCGGCTCATGGCGGGCGAGACCGCAGGGACCTCGGACAGCGGTATCGCCCTCGATGCCGGTCCCTCCTCCCTCACCGTCACCTTCGGCTTCGGACATTCCTTCTTCGAGCGCACCGGCCTCACCGCTCGCCGCCCCACCGCCCTCGACCCGCTGCCGGACTTCTCCTCCGACCAGCTCGACGCCCGGCGCAGCAATGGCGACCTGTGGATCCAGATCGGCGCGAACGACGGTCTCGTCGCCTTCCACGCCCTGCGCGCGCTGCAGAAGGACGCCGGGGACGCCGCCAGCGTCCGCTGGCAGATGAACGGCTTCAACCGGTCCCCCGGCGCCACCGGCACCCCGATGACCGCCCGCAACCTCATGGGCCAGATCGACGGCACTGGCAATCCGAAGCCCTCGGAGTCCGACTTCGACAAGCGGATCTTCGTGCCCGGCGCAGGCCCAGGGCCCGCCGAGCACGCCTGGATGGCCGGGGGGTCGTACGCCGTCGTCCGGCGCATCCGCATGCTCCTCGACGACTGGGACAAGCAGTCCCTCACCCAGCAGGAGCAGGTCATCGGCCGTACCAAGGCCACCGGCGCCCCGCTCACCGGAGGCAGCGAGACCACCGAAATGGCGCTCGACAAGCTCGGCGCCGACGGCAAGCCCGTCATCCCGGCCAATGCCCACGCCCGGATCTCCGCTCCCGAGCAGAACGGCGGAGCCGCCATGCTGCGGCGCCCCTTCTCCTTCCACGACGGCATAGGCCCCGACGGCGCTCCCGACGCCGGGCTCCTCTTCGTCTGCTGGCAGGCCGATCCACTGCGTGGGTTCGTACCCGTTCAGCGCAAGCTCGACCGCGGCGACGCGCTGTCGGAGTTCATCCGCCACGAGTCCAGCGGCCTGTACGCGGTTCCGCCCGGCCCCCGCAGCGGTGAGTACGTGGGCCAGAGGCTGCTCGAAGGATGAACAGCAACCCGGTGGGCGGCACCCCGGCATTACGCTGATCGCATGTCAGCCACCCGCTTCACGTATCTCGGTCCCGAGGGCACTTTCACCGAGGCCGCCCTGCGCACCCTGCCGGAAGCCGCGACCCGGGAGCTCGTCCCGATGGTGTCGGTCCCGGCCGCCCTGGACGCCGTGCGCAACGGCGAGGCGGCGGCCGCCCTCGTCCCGATCGAGAACTCGGTGGAGGGCGGGGTCACCGCCACTCTCGACGAGCTGGCCTCGGGCGAACCGCTGATGATCTACCGCGAGGTGCTGCTGCCCATCGCCTTCGCGCTGCTCGTGCGGCCCGGGACCGCCCTGTCGGACGTCAAGACCGTCACCGGGCACCCGGTCGCCCAGCCCCAGGTGCGCAACTGGCTGCGCGCGAACCTGCCCGACGCGGTATGGGAGTCGGCCGCCTCGAACGCCGACGGCGCCCGGCTGGTCCAGGAGGGCCGCTTCGACGCCGCCTTCGCGGGCGAGTTCGCGGCTGCGACCTACGGGCTCGTCCCGCTGGTCACCGAGATCCACGACGCGGAGAACGCCGAGACCCGGTTCGTGCTGGTGGGACGCCCCGCGCGGCCGGCGGCGCCCACCGGCGCCGACAAGACCTCCGTCGTGCTGTGGCTCGGCGACGACCACCCGGGTGCGCTGCTTGAACTCCTCCAGGAATTCGCGGTCCGCGGCGTCAACCTGATGCTCATCCAGTCCCGTCCGACCGGGCAGGGCATCGGCAACTACTGCTTCGCCGTCGACGCCGAGGGCCACATCTCCGACCGGCGGGTCAGCGAGGCGCTCATGGGCCTCAAGCGGACCTGCCCCCAGGTCCGCTTCCTCGGGTCCTACCCGCGCGCCGGTGTCGCTCAGGGTGATGTCCGCGCGCCTCGGCCCGGCACCTCCGACGGGGACTTCACGGCCGCCTCCGACTGGCTGGGTCGCTGCCTCGACGGCCGGGCGTAGGGCGTCGTCCACTGTCCACAGAGTTATCCACAGGGCGAGATGGGGACCTGGGGACAAGTCGACAGAACGGCATGACAAGGTCGACAAATCGGTCGGGCGGCCCAGGTTTCGCGCTGGGGAGCGGGAGGTGAACGGTGTCACCCGCGCATCACCGATCAACTCTTTGGGGCGAGTCATTCCCACCCGAATGAGTGTGTGAGGGTGGTTTGAACCCTGATTCGCCTCGACCATCCGGCGGTCAGGAATGATCTATTCCTGTATCCACAGATGCAGCACACAGCCTGTGGATAAGCTGCCGGCCCGGGCAATTCCTGTGGACAAGAACTCTCTCCCGCCCTGCTCAGGCCTGCCCGGCGACCCGGCATTGTGCCCCTTTTCGGCGAATGGGACCGCTTTTATTGACGCGTCAAGAGGGATCACTTCCGGTCAGCCGCCAAGACTTATCCATTCGTTGCAATTGGGACATAGCGACACGCAGCGTGATATCGGTGTGATCCCAGGAACGCCAGCCCGGTAGCCTGGAGGGGTGATTGACCTCCGGCTGCTCCGTGAAGACCCTGACCGTGTCCGCGCCTCGCAGCGCGCCCGTGGAGAGGACGTCGAACT
Organism: Streptomyces sp. NPDC028910; assembly: GCF_055564955.1. Classification (NCBI taxonomy): domain Bacteria; kingdom Bacillati; phylum Actinomycetota; class Actinomycetes; order Kitasatosporales; family Streptomycetaceae; genus Streptomyces; species Streptomyces sp. NPDC028910. Next base: position 137,452 of record NZ_JBVHVF010000003.1, read on the forward strand.
CGTCGACGCACTGCTCTCCGCCGACGAGCGCCGCAGGTCCTCAGGCATGCGCTTCGACGAACTGCGTAATGAGCAGAAGTCGCTCGGCAAGCTCATCCCGAAGGCCTCCCCCGAGGAGCGGGCCGAGCTGCTGAAGAAGGCCGAGCAGCTGAAGCAGGACGTCAAGGCCGCCGAGGCCGAGCAGAACGAGGCCGACGAGGCTGCCAAGCAGCTGCTCCTCCAGCTCGGCAACATCGTCCACGAGGACGTCCCGGTCGGCGGCGAAGAAGACTTCACCGTCCTGGAGACGCACGGCACCATCCGCGATTTCGCCGCCGAGGGCTTCGAGCCCAAAGACCACCTGGAGCTCGGCGAATCGCTGGGCGCCATCGACGTCGAGCGCGGCGCCAAGGTCTCGGGCTCGCGCTTCTACTACCTGACCGGTGTGGGCGCCCTGCTGGAGCTGGCGCTGGTCAACGCGGCCATCGCCCAGGCCACCGAGGCCGGCTTCATCCCGATGCTGACCCCGGCGCTGGTCCGCCCGCGCGCCATGGAGGGCACCGGCTTCCTCGGTCAGGCCGCGGAGAACGTCTACCACCTGGAGAAGGACGACTTCTACCTGGTCGGCACCTCCGAGGTCCCGCTGGCCGCGTACCACATGGACGAGATCATCGACGGTGAGAAGCTGCCGCTGCGGTACGCCGGCTTCTCCCCGTGCTTCCGCCGCGAGGCCGGTACGTACGGCAAGGACACCCGCGGCATCTTCCGCGTCCACCAGTTCGACAAGGTCGAGATGTTCTCGTACGTCGCGCCGGAGGACGCCGAGGCCGAGCACCAGCGGCTCCTGGAATGGGAGAAGCAGTGGCTGACCAGCCTGGAGCTGCCGTTCCAGGTGATCGACGTCGCCACCGGTGACCTGGGCGCCTCCGCCTCGCGCAAGTTCGACTGCGAGGCGTGGATCCCGACCCAGGGCAAGTACCGCGAGCTGACCTCCGCCTCGAACTGCGACAGCTTCCAGGCCCGCCGTCTGTCGATCCGCTACCGCGACGGCAAGAAGACCCAGCCGCTGTCCACGCTGAACGGCACGCTGTGCGCCGTACCGCGCACGATCGTCGCGATCCTCGAGAACCACCAGCTGGCCGACGGTTCGGTGCGGGTGCCGCCGGTGCTCCGTCCCTACCTCGGCGGCCGCGAGGTCCTGGAGCCGGTCACCAAGTGAGCCCGGCCCCGTTCCCGTACAAGCTCGTCGCGACCGATCTCGACGGCACGCTGCTGCGTGGCGACGGCACCGTCTCGGAACGCACCCGTGAAGCGCTCGTCGCGGCCACCGCGGCGGGCGCGGCGCACATCGTCGTCACCGGCCGGGCCGTGCCCTGGACCCGGCACATACTGGACGATCTCGGCTACGAGGGGATCGCCGTCTGCGGGCAGGGCGCGCAGGTCTACGACGCGGGTGCGCACCGTCTGCTGACCTCGGTGACGCTGGACCGGCAGCTGGCCGGTCTGGCGCTGTCGAAGCTGGAAGCCGAGGTCGGTCCGCTGGCCATCGCGGCCAGCCGGGACGGAGTGGACGGCGAGGTTCTGTTCGGGCCCGGATACCAGGGGCAGGAGGGCCTCCCGGCGATATACCTGGAGGACACCGCCGCGGTGTGGACGGCTCCGCTCAACAAGCTCTACATCCAGCACCCCGAGCTGGACGAGGACGCGCTCGTCCAGGTGGCCCGGCAGACCGTGGGCAGCCTGGTCGACATCGTGATGGCGGGCCCCGGCATCGTCGAGATCCTGCCGCTCGGGCTGACCAAGGCCACCGGCCTGTCGCTGGCGGCGCGCCGGCTGGGGGTGAAGGCGGCGGAGACGATCGCCTTCGGTGACATGCCCAACGACATCCCCATGTTCGGCTGGGCCGCGCACGGGGTCGCGATGGCCAATGCCCATGCCGAGCTCAAGACCGTGGCCGACGAGGTGACGAGCTCCAACGAGGAGGACGGCATCGCGGTGGTGCTGGAGCGTCTGCTCGGCGCCGCGTAACACGCCAGACGTACGAGGGTCCGGGGCAGCCCGCGCCAGAAGGCGCGCTCGAAGTGGCTGCCCCGGACCCTTTGTTGCTCCCCGCACGACTCACTCTGCCCCGGGCCGAAGTCCCGTACCAGCGAATTTCCGCGCATCAGCCGTGAGTCGTTTCACGGGGAACCAGCAGGTGTTTCACGTGAAACAAGGTGGCGGGTGAGCGGCCAGGCGAGCAGGCCGACGGCGAGTGCGATGGCGTGGCCGAGGTCGGTGAACGTGCCGCCGGTGGCGAGGGGGAGCCCGAAGAAGGCGACAGCTCCCACCAGGTAGATCCATCTCCAGGGCCGGGGAAGCCGGTAGGTGAGGACGCCGATGGCGGCCGCGAGCCCGTAGCTGACGCCGATGTCGACGACATGGGTCATGCTGCGCGGGGCGCGGTGGTCCTGGATGGCCATCAGCAGGACCTTCTGGCTGACCAAGGTGGCGACGACATGGGCGCTCGCCACGATCAGGAGCCAGCGCAAGGTGCCGAGCCAGCGTTCGACGGGGGCGTGGAACAGCTCGAAGAGCACGGCGTACAGCGCGAGCGAGGCCGGGTTCTCGATCCAGAACGCGCTGCTGAGCAGCGCGCGGACGGGATATTTGTCGAGCTGGTGAATATTGCTGCTGTTGCGGTGGAGCAGGACGTGCTCGATCCGATCGGGCGCGATCACGACGATGAGGCTCGTAACGGCGATGATCAGCAGCCAGATGTGCGTTCCGGGCGAGGAACGTATCCAGGACCGCAAGGGCCTGGACGGCTCCGGCTCGGTGGGCTCGATCATGCACCGATGATGACGCGCAAAGCTGTGCCCCGCCTGGCCGGTGGGCCGGGCGGGGCACGACTTCAAGGAGCGCTGGGGCGGGCTTACTCCTCGCCGGCCAGCGTGAGGCGGCGCAGCTTCTGACCTGCGTAGACGGTGGCGCCGACGGTGACCGCACAGAGCAGGACCGCCGCGGTGGGCAGGCCGACGGTGGCGTCGACGTACCCGTTCCCGGCGACCTTCTCGGCGAGGGCCAGAGCCCACTGCTGGACGCTGAGGGTCTTGGCGCCGGAGACCAGGCTGCCGAAGAGCGATTCCCAGATCAGGGCGTAGACCAGGCCGAAGACGACCGCGTGCCGGCTGACGGTGCCGAGCAGCAGGAACAGCGCGCTGTAGGCGATCGAGGCCACGAGGGCGGCGATGGTGTAGGCGACGGCGATCTGCTGACCGTTGCCGTTGAGGATGAATCCGGCGATCAGGGTGGGGATCGCCGAGAAGGCCATCGTGACGGCGATCGCCACGATCAGTTTGGTCATGATGATCGTCGGGCGCTTCACCGGCTTGGCGAGCAGGTAGACGATGGAGCCGTCGTCGATCTCGGGACCGATGGCGCCGGTGCCGGCGATGACGCCGATCAGCGGAACCATGGTGGCGAGGGCGAAGCCGCCGAGGAGGTCTGCGGCGACCTTGTCGTCCACACCGGCGAAGGCACGGACGGCGAGGGCGATGACGATCAGCAGGGCGGGCAGCGCGAAGAGGATCAGCGCGCGGCGCCGGCCGAGCAGGGCCCGGTAGGTGAGCCGGGCAACGGTGGGGTCGTACATGGGTGCCAGCTCCTTTCAGGCCGCGACGAGGTAGGAGAAGACCGACTCGAGGGACTCGTCGGAAGGCGAGACGGTCAGCAGTCGGATGCCGTGCTCACGGGCCACGCGGGGCAGCAGTTCCGTGAAGCGGCCGAAGTCGACGGCCTGGATGCGCAGCGCGCCTTCCTTCAGGTCCACCTCGATGCCGGCGGTGGACGGGTCGGCGATCAGGGCCGCGGCGAGGGCCCGGTCGTCGGAGGAGCGGACGAGGTAGCGGTGCGGGCGGTCCGTCATCAGGCGGCGGATCTTGCGGAAGTCGCCGGAAGCGGCGTGCCGGCCGGCCACGACCACCTCGATGTGCGAGGCGAGCTGCTCGACCTCCTCGAGGATGTGGGAGGAGAACAGGACGGTGCGCCCCTCGTCGCCCATGCGTCGCAGCAGGTCCATCAGCTGCATGCGCTGGCGCGGGTCCATACCGTTGAACGGCTCGTCCAGGAGCAGCACGGACGGTTCGTGGACGAGGGCGGACGCCATCTTCACGCGCTGGCGCATGCCCTTGGAGTAGGTCGAGATCTTGCGGTCCTGGGCGTACTCCATCTCGACTGTGGCGAGCGCCCGCTGGGCGGCCGCGTCGTCGAGGCCGTGGAGCTCGGCGTTCGCGACGACGAACTCCCGGCCGGTGAGGAAGTCGTACATCGCCTCGCGCTCGGGAACGACGCCCACCTGCTTGTAGATCTGCTCGTTGCGCCAGATCGGAGCGCCGTCGAGGGTGACGGTGCCTGTGGAGGGGGCGAGGAAGCCGCCCATCATGTTGATGAGGGTGGACTTGCCCGCTCCGTTGGGGCCCAGCAGTCCGGTGACGCCGGGGCCGATGCGCATGGTCACGTCGTTGACGGCGACGACGTTCCCGAACCAGCGGGAGGTGTGGTCGATGTCGATGGTGGTCACAGCCCGGCCTTCCGGTAGCGGGCCATCAGGGCGGCGTAGGAGCCGGCGATGAGGCCGAGGATGACGAGCAGGTACACGAAGCCGGTACCGGCCGAGGGGCCTTCGCCACCGGGGAAGGCGGAGGTGGCGTTGAGGAACGCGGTCTGCATGCCGTCGATCAGGGTGATGGGGGAGAACAGGCCCATCCAGTCGATGGCTCCGGAGTTCCCGGTGCTGTAGGCGATGCCCTGGACCGCGGTCACCGCGCCGTAGGGGATCAGGAGCACCGCGATGATGGCGGCGACGCCGAACCCCCGGCGCGGGGTGAGCGCGGCCATGACCAGGCCGAGGCCTGCGAAGAGCAGCGACAGCAGCAGAACCGACACGAGTCCCTGCCCGAATCCCTTGGTCTGGTCGGCGAAGTCGAACTTCGCCAGGAGCGCGCCGATCCACATGATCAGGAGCGGGGTCGCGGTGAGGATGAACAGGGCCGAGGCCATGGCCGCGTACTTGGCCACGACGTAGTCGACGCGTTCGATGGGCCGCGAGAAGTAGAGCGGCACCGTCTTGAAGCGCAGGTCCCGCGATACGGATTGCGGCGCCTGGGAGGCGAGGTAGAGGCCGATGACCACCTGGGTGGTCAGGGCGTACGTCGTGTACTTGATCGGCAGATCGGTGGAGCCGGGCACCGCGATGGCGATCGCGACGATGATCAGCGCGGGGACGCACATCACCGCGAAGAGGATCATCGGGAGGACCTTGGACTTGGCGGACCGGCCGAGTCCGTAGGCGCCGCGCAGGGACTGCGAGAACAGCGACTTGCGGGCGTAGGCACGGCCGAGCCGGGGTCCGTCGTAGGACCGGTAGCCGATGTTGTGGATCTGGGTCGAGGTGTCAGGCGCCATCGGAACCGGCTCCCTTCTGCTGGACGGTGTGGGAGGGCTGGTCGTCGTCGCGGAAGACCTCCGCGATGTGGTGGCGGCGCTGTTCCATGCGGACCAGGCCGATGCCCAGGTCGGCGACGGTGTCGCGGACGGTGTCGTAGGTGTGCTCGCCGGTGGCCTCGACGAGGAGGATGTGGCCGGCGCCGGGCAGGCCCTGCTCCCCGCCCTCGTGCAGGGTGACGCCCGCCTCGCTGAGCGCCTTGCGCAGGGCGGCGGTGCCGTCGGGGTGGGTGTCGGAGTCGGTGACCTCGACCGCGAGGGTCGTGGTGGTCTGGGTGAAGTCGCTGGTGGAGCTGGAGCGCAGCAGCTTGCCGCCGTCGACGACCACCACGTGGTCGCAGGTCCGCTCCAACTCGCCGAGCAGGTGGGAGGTGACGAGGACGGAGATGCCGAAGTCCGTGTAGACGCGGCGGATCAGGCCGAGCATCTCGTCACGGCCGACCGGGTCCAGGCCGTTGGTCGGTTCGTCGAGGAGGACCAGCTGGGGGTCGTGGACGAGCGCCTGGGCGAGTTTGACGCGCTGCTTCATACCGGTGGAGTAGCCGCCGATGGGGCGGTAGCGCTCCTCGTACAGCCCGACGTGGCGCAGGGTGTCGGCGGTGCGCTCACGGGCCGCGGTGGGCGGCAGCCCTGACATGCGCGCCATGTGGACGACGAACTCGGTGGCCGAGACGTCGGGTGGCAGGCAGTCGTGCTCGGGCATGTAGCCGACGCGTTCACGGATGGCGCTGCCATGCGTATGGACGTCGAGGCCGAGCACGGCGGCGCTGCCCTCGGTAGCGGGGGACAGTCCCAGCAGAATTTTGATCAGCGTGGACTTGCCGGCTCCGTTGGCACCCACGAGGCCGGTCACACCAGGCCCGATGTCCAGGGAGAGCCGGTCGAGGGCGGTCACTCGGGGGTACCGCTTGCTCAGGCTTTCGGTCGCGATGACAGTCACGGGTTCGACGTTAGTGGCGCGCCACGCGCGAAACGTCAGACCTGGAGCTGGATCCCGTCTCAGCCTTCCGGCGTACATACCCGTACTGGAGGCTGATGTGGCCCCGACAACTTTGTCCACAGGTCCGTGCACGACCCTTGACGTGATCTCCGGTCATTGTCACATTCATCAGTGTCAAGTTACGGGCGCGTACGGCTATACGGATGGACGGCTGACATGGCTGGGGACACCAAGCAACGCACCGCGCGACTCTCCGCACGGCTCTGCGCCGATCTGAGCGGCTTCAGGGAGGTACAGCGCCTCGCGTACGAGTGCGCCGAGGCCGTCGCGGCCCAGCTGCGGCCGGGGGTGACCGAGCGCGAGGCCGCGCGCATGCAGCGCGCATGGCTGCGCGAGCGTGGGGTGCGCGACTGGTTCCACCTGCCGTTCGCCTGGTTCGGGGACCGCACCGCCTTCGCGAACTTCAGGATTCCGCTGCAGTTCTTCCCGACCAACCGGAAGCTGGAGCCGGGGATGCCCTTCATCCTCGACATGGCACCGGTCTTCAAGGGCTACACGGCCGACATCGGTTACTCGGGCAGCCTCGGGCTGAATCCGGTGCAGGACCGGCTCATGTCCGATCTTCAGGCGCACCGCGTGCTGATCCTGGAACAGGTGCGGGAGGGCCGCTCCCTGCGCGAGATCTACGAGAACGTCGAGCGGCTGATGAACCGGCAGGGGTACGCCAACCGGCACCGCGCCTACCCCTTCGGCGTGATCGCGCACAAGATCGACCGGGTCAAGGAACGGCGCTGGTCCCCGACCGCGTTCGGATTCGGCACCCAGGCCCTCAAGGGACTGGCCAGTGACGCCCTGCACGGACACCGTGAGGGCTGGTCCCCGCTGTGGAGCCCGTACCACTTCTCCGACCACCCGCCGCAGCCCGGCCTGTGGGCGGTGGAACCACATCTGGGATTCCGGGGCACCGGCGCGAAGTTCGAGGAGATCCTGGTCGTCACCGACTCCCGGGACCCCGAGGAGAGCGCGTTCTGGCTGGACGACGACCTGCCGCACGTGCGGCGCTGGGCCGAGGAGAAGGCAGCATGAGCGCCATGACCGGCAAGAGCGGAGCAGGAGTGACGGGGCTGGCGGGTGCGCGCGAGCGCTGGGTGAGCACCGGAGGGATCGAGCTGTGCGTCGTCGAGCTCGGCGAGGCGGACCGCCCGACCGTGCTGCTGGTGCACGGCTACCCGGACAGCAAGGAGGTCTGGTCGGAGGTCGCCGAGCGGCTCGCCGCTCGCTTCCACGTGGTGCTCTACGACGTACGCGGCCACGGGCGCTCCACCGCGCCGCAGCCGCTGCGCGGTGGCTTCACCCTCGAGAAGCTGACCGACGACTTCCTGGCGGTGGCGGACGCGGTCAGCCCCGACCGGCCCGTGCATGTGGTCGGCCACGACTGGGGCTCCGTACAGGGCTGGGAGTTCGCGACGGTCGGCCGCACCGAGGGGCGGATCGCCTCCTTCACCTCGATGTCGGGACCCTCCCTCGACCACTTCGGGCACTGGATCAAGAAGCGGATGGCGCGGCCCACCCCGCGCGCGGCGGCGCAGCTCCTCGGCCAGGGAGCCAAGTCCTGGTACGTCTACATGCTGCACACCCCCGTGCTGCCGGAGCTCGCCTGGCGCGGGCCGCTCGGCAAGCGGTGGCCCGCGATCCTCCAGCGCGTCGAGAAGGTTCCGGCCGGCTCCTACCCGACGGCCTCGCTGCCTTCGGACGCGGCGCACGGCGCCTGGCTCTACCGCGACAACGTGCGGCCGCGGCTGCGTCGGCCGCGCCCCGACGCGTACGCCCACGTACCGGTGCAGCTGATCACCCCGACCGGGGACGCCTTCTTGTCCGAGCGGCTCTACGACGGCCTGGAGCGGTGGGCCCCTGACCTGTTGCGGCGGACCCTGCCCGCCAAGCACTGGGTTCCCCGGACCCGGCCCGACCAGTTGGCCGCCTGGATCACCGAGTTCGTCACCGCCCGGGAGGAACCGGCCACTCGGGTACCGGAGCGCAAGGCCGCGGCCAGGTACGCCGACCGCTTCGGCGGGCAGCTGGTCCTGGTCACCGGCGCGGCCAGCGGCATCGGCCGGGCCACCGCCTTCGCCTTCGCCGAGGCCGGGGCCCGGGTGGTGGCCGTCGACCGCGACGCCGAAGGCGCGGCGCGCACGGCCGACATGGCCCGCCTCGTCGGCGCCTCCGAGGCTTGGGCCGAGTGCGTGGACGTCAGCGACGAGCAGGCGATGGAGAAGCTCGCGGCGAAGGTCGCCGCCGAGTACGGGATCGTGGACGTCCTGGTCAACAACGCCGGGATCGGCCTGTCCGGAGCCTTCCTCGACACCAGTGCCGAGGACTGGAAGAAGGTCCTGGACGTCAATCTGTGGGGCGTCATCCACGGCTGCCGCATCTTCGGGAAGCAGATGGCCGAGCGCGGCCAGGGCGGGCACATCGTCAACACCGCCTCCGCCGCGGCCTATCTGCCCTCCAGGACCCTGCCCGCCTACAGCACGTCGAAGGCCGCGGTGCTGATGCTGTCGGAGTGCCTGCGCGCGGAACTGGCCTCGAGGTCGATCGGTGTCTCCGCGATCTGCCCCGGCATCGTCAACACCAACATCACCACCACCTCGCGCTTCGCCGGGGTGGACGAGGCCGAGGAGAAGCGCCGTCAGGAACGCTCCTCACGCCTGTACGGGCTGCGCAACTTCCCGCCGGAGAAGGTCGCGGACGCGATCCTGCGGGCCGTCGTGCACAACGAGGCCGTCGTACCGGTGACTCCGGAATCCAAGGGCGCGCTGTGGCTGTCCCGCTACGCCCCGCGCACCCTGCGGCGGCTCGCGAGGCTGGAGCCCAAGCTGTGAGCGGGACCTCGTACCCGATCAGTCCGCGCCGGGTGGCCTTCGACTGGAAGAGCACCCCGCTGCACTGGATACCGGACGAGCCCACCGCCACCCACGTCATCAACGTGCTGCACCTGCTGCTGCCCGCCGGGGAGCGATGGTTCGTGAAGGTCTTCAAGGAGGGTCTGCCGCTGGTCACGGACCCCGGACTGCGCAGTGACGTCAAGGGGTTCATGGGCCAGGAGGCCACGCACAGCGTCCAGCACTCCTACGTACTGGACCACCTGGCCGAGCAGCGGCTGCCGACGGAGGCGTACACGAGGTACGTGGACTTCCTCTTCGAGAAGCTGCTCGGGGAGAGCCCGCCCTTCGGAGCGCCCGTCACGGCGCAGGAGTGGCTGCGCTTCCGGCTCGCGCTGGTCGCCGCGATCGAGCAGTTCACGGCGGTCCTCGGGGACTGGGTGCTGCGCGCGGAGGGGCTCGACCGGGCAGGGGCGGACGGGATCATGCTGGACCTGTTGCGCTGGCACGGCGCGGAGGAGGTGGAGCACCGCTCCGTCGCCTTCGACATGTACCAGCACTGCGGGGGAGCCGGCCTGCCCCGCTACGCGCGGCGCATCGAGGGGATGGTCGTGGTCGCGCCCGTGCTGGCGTGGCTGTGGGTGTGGGGAGCCTCCTACCTCATACGCAACGACCCGGAACTGGGCGGCCGGCTGCGCTATTCGCTCCGCGCGCACAACCGGGCGGTGGCCAAGGGACTGCTGCCCACGTGGAGAGAGCTCGGCACGGCCATACCCCGCTACTTCCGGCGGTCGTACCATCCCTCGCAGGAGGGCTCGCTGCGCAGGGCGGTCGAGTACCTCGCGGCTTCACCTGCCGCCCGGGCCGCGGCGGGCGCGGTCGGCCGAGCCGCGATGTCGTAGGGAGCCGGGATTGTCCGATCAGGCGGTAGCCGAGTACCGGATCGAGGATCTGGCGCACCACAGCGGGGCGACGGTGCGCACGATCCGGGCGTACCAGGACCGCGGTCTGCTGCCGAAGCCGGAGCGGCGCGGCCGCTCCAACGTCTACCGGGACACGCATCTGGCACGACTGCGCCAGATCGCGGACCTGCTGGACCGCGGCTACACGCTGGCCTCCATCAAGGAACTGCTGGAGGCCTGGGACGCAGGGCGCGGACTGGGCGGCGTACTGGGACTGGTGGCCGAGGTGCACGGGCCGTGGACCGACGAGGAGGCGGCCCGGATCAGCCGGGAGGAGCTGAACGAACGGTTCGGCGGGCGGCCGGACGACGACGCGGTGACCGAGGCGTGCGAACTGGGCGTGCTGGAGCGGATCCCGGGGCGCCCGGACCAGTTCCTGGTGCCCTCCCCGCAGGAGCTGGCGGTGGCCGCCGAGCTGTACGCGGCCGGGGTGCCGCTGTCGGCGATCACCGGGCACCTGCGGGAACTGCGCGGACAGGTGGAACACATCGCCTCGCGGTTCCTGGAGTTCACCACCGAGCACGTCTTCGCGCGTTACCTCGGCCAGGTTCCGCCCACGGACGCGGACGCGGCGGAGGCCGCGACGATGGTGCGGCGGCTGCGGCCGCTGGCCCAGCAGACCGTGGACGCGGAGCTGGCGCGGGCGATGCGGCTCTTCGCGACCCGGCATCTGCAGCGGCACCTGGGGGCGGCCGGCGCACCGCAGCCGGCGGGGGCCTCGACGGTGGCATTGCCGGCCGGGACGGTACGGGCGGTGCAGGAGCTGGTGGGCGCCGACAACGTGGCGGAGTTCGTCCGGGCCGCGACGGAGCGGGAGCTCCAGGCCCGGACGATGAACGATCTGGCGCGCCGGGGCGACCGCTGGCGCGGGGGCGATCGGTAGCGCCGGGCGACCGGCTCCGTCCCGTCGGGCTTATTCCACAGGTTCCACAGGGCGGATCACGCGTTTGCCGTCAAAACCCACCCAAACGGCTGTGGACAAGTACCCCTCGCCTGTGGGCAACTGAGGCCGCGTCTCAGCCAATGGTCTCGTACGCCGCCTTGGCGGGGCTCGCCGCGTCCACCGGCCCGGTCTCGGGCAGGGCCGCCGGGAGGGTCACCTCGACCGGCTCGGGCTTCGCGGTCCGGGTGGCCCGGGTCCCGTACAGGAAGGCGGCCAGGGCCAGGCCGAGGATCCCGCCGATCAGCTGGGCGGCGACGAATCCGGGCAGCGACTGCGGGGCTATGCCGGTGAAGGAATCGCTGAAGCTGCGCCCGATGGTGCCGGCCGGGTTGGCGAAGGAGCCGGACGAGGTGAACCAGATCGCGGCGGCGATGTAGGCCGCCACCGCCGCCGGGATGAGCCTGGGGCGCCCGATGCGCCCGAGGCCCTGGATCACGAGGACGAGACCGGCGGTGGCGACCACCTCGCCGATCAGCAGGTGACCGCCGTCGCGCACCTGGGTGGCGAAGGTCCCCGGGGTCCGGCCGAACATGGCCTCCGCGAGGCAGGCACCGCCGATGGCCCCCGCGGTCTGGGCCGCGGCGTAGACGAGCGCCTCCCGGCCGCCGAGCCCCTCGCCGCCGGTGCGCCGGGCCCACCAGGAGGTGAGGGTGACCACCGGGTTGAGATGGGCGCCGGACAGCGGCCCGAAGAGGGTGATGATCAGCCCGAGGCCGATGGCCGAGGCGAACGAGTTGGCGATGAGGGCGACGCCGGTGTCACGGCTGAGCTCGGCGGCCTGGAGTCCGGAGCCGATCACGACCACGAGCAGACCGGCGGTACCGATCAGCTCGGCAGCCGCACGGCGTGGAAGAGAGGTACGGGCTGTCATGGTTTCTCCCCCTGAACAGAAGTGTCAGCGGAAAATATATTCCGCATCTTGGAATAGCGATAGAGGGCATCCAGCACTGGGCAGCGCGAAAATCCCTGCCGCGCGACCGCCCGACCGGGCACGCTGGGGTCATGGATGAAAGACGCGCCGTGAAGGTGTCGAAGTACGTCTCGAAACACCTGCGCCACCAGCCGGAACGGATCGGACTGGTGCTCGATCCGCAGGGCTGGGTGGAGATCGACGACCTGCTGCACGCGGCTGCCGCCCACGGCTTCCGCTTCAGCCGCGCCGAGCTCGATCACGTGGTCGCCGCCAACGACAAGCAGCGGTTCGCCGTCGACGGCACCCGCATCCGGGCCAGCCAGGGGCACACCGTCGCCGTGGATCTGGGCCTTCCGGAGGCCGAACCACCCACGTACCTCTACCACGGCACCGTCGCCGCCGCCCTGGACGCGATCCGCGCCGAGGGCCTGCGCCCGATGGCCCGCCACCATGTGCACCTGTCCCCCGACCGGGAGACCGCGACCCGCGTCGGCGCACGACGCGGCCGGCCGGTCGTGCTCGCCGTGGACGCCGGGGCGATGCGTGCGGCCGGGCACGTCTTCCGGGTCAGCGCCAACGGGGTATGGCTGGTGGACGCCGTACCGCCGCAGTTCCTGCGCTTCCAGTAGCGCTTCACCGCGTGCTGTCAGGGGCGCCCGAATTCACGCGGAGATTGTCGGACCATCCCCCTAATGTGTGTCCCACTCCGGGATCCGTGAGGGGGGACCTCGCGATCACCGAACCATCCGTGCATGTACGCGAGGTGACGCCCTATGACGTCCACACCCCACAGCTTCCAGGTCGATCTGCGCGGCCTGGTGGATCTCCTCTCCCACCACCTCTACTCCAGCCCGCGCGTCTACGTCCGCGAGCTCATGCAGAACGCGGTGGACGCGGTCACCGCCCGCCACGCCCTCGACCCGGAGGCGGAGATCCGCATCCGGCTCTCGGCGTCCGGCGGCCGGGTCACCATCGAGGACAGCGGCATCGGTCTGACCGCCGCCGAGGCCCACTCCCTCCTCGCCACCATCGGCCGCAGCTCCAAACGCGGCGGCGGTACCGCTGATGAGATCCGCGGCCTGGAGGCCACCCGTGGGGAATTCCTCGGCCAGTTCGGCATCGGACTGCTCGCGTGCTTCGTCGTGGCCCGCCAGATCCGCGTCGTCACCCGCTCCGCCCGCGACCCCGACGCGGCGCCCGTCGAATGGCTGGCCACGGACGACGGTTCCTACACCGTCCGCGAACTGCCCCACGAGGCACGCCGGGAGCCCGGCACCACCGTGGTCCTGGAAGCCCGCCCGGGCGCCGCGGAATGGACCGTCCCGGCCACGGTCGAACAGCTGGCCCGCGACTACGGCTCCCTGCTGCCGTACGCCATCACCTTCGACGACGGCGAGGGCGGCGGGCCGCGCCCCGTCACCGACCGGCCCGCCGTGTGGGACCGGCCCTTTCCCACCCCCGCCGCCCGTCGCGCCGCGCTCGCCGGGCACTGCGCGCAGCTCTTCGGCTTCACCCCGCTGGACAGCATCGACCTCGACCTGCCGGTCGCCGGCGTGCGCGGCGTGGCGTACGTCCTTCCCGAGCCGACCAGCCCCGCCCACCGGGCCGGACACCGCGTCCACCTCAAGGGCATGCTGCTGACCGACCGGGCCGACAACCTGCTGCCGGACTGGGCGTTCTTCGTCCGCGCCGTCCTCGACACGGACACCCTGCGGCCCACCGCCTCGCGCGAGAACCTGTACGACGACGAGACCCTGTCCGCCGTACGGGACGCCCTCGGCGCCCGCGTCCGCGGCTGGCTCGCCGAGCTCGCGGCGAGCGAACCGGACCGCCTGGCCGCCTTCCTGCGCGTCCACCACCTCGGTGTGAAATCCATGGCCCGGCACGACTCCGAACTGCTCGGGCTGATGCTGCCGTGGCTGCCGTTCGAGACCAGCGACGGCTCGATGAGCCTGCAGGAGTTCGCGGCCGCCCACACGGACATCCACTTCACCCGCACCGTCGAGGAGTTCCGCCAGATCGCGCCGATCGCAGCGGCCCACGGCCTCGGCGTCATCAACGCCGGTTACACCTACGACGCGGACCTGCTGGCCCTGCTGCCGGCCGTACGGCCGGAGCTCAAGGTCACCGAGCTGGACGCCGGAGCCGTCACCGAGCGGCTCGACCCGGTGCCGACCGCCGCCGAACTCGAGCTCGCCCCCTTCCTGGCCACCGCGCGCACCCGACTGGAACCCCAGGGCTGTGACGTGGTGCTGCGCGCCTTCCAGCCCGTCGCCGTCCCCGCGCTCTACCTCGACGACCGCCAGGCCCGCCAGGAGCGGGACCGCACCGCCGCGCTGGAGAGCGCCGACTCCCTGTGGAGCGGCATCCTCGGCGCGCTGCGGGGCTCCGCGCCCCGCGCCCGTCTGGTCCTCAACCACAACAACCCGCTGATCCGGCGGATCTCCGCCCTGCCCGACGAGGCGCTGACCGGCACCGCCGTCGAATCGCTGTACGGGCAGGCCCTGCTGATGTCCCAGCGACCCCTGCGCCCCGCCGACTCCACCCTGCTCAACCGGGCCTTCCTCGGACTCCTGGAATGGGCGACGCACTCCACCGATGCCCGCGACGCCCAGGAGGACCAGAAGTGACGACGCTGACGCGCGAGGAGATCGTGCGGGGCCTGGCCGAGAACCGCGAATCACCGAACGGCGCCGCGCGCAACGCGCACGCCGAGGCCCTGGCCGGCGCCGCCGAGGCGAACGGTGACCGGGCCCTGTTCCGCGAGGCCCTGGACAACCTGATCAACGCCTATCTCTACAGCTCCGAGTCACCGAAGATCCTAGTGCCCTTCGCCCGGCTGCTCCAGGAGTACGACAAGGACCCGGGCGCCTTCTCCGAATGGGAGGCGCACTCGCTGTTCTGGCAGTTCAAGTGGGTGGCCACGGCCATCTCCGACTCGCCGGGGATTGCGTTGGAATCGGCCGTCGGCTGGCTGGAGGAGATGGAGCGCCGCTACCGGATCGCGGGCTACAGCGAGCGGCCCGTGCGCGAGGCCGAGCTGTGGCTCGCCCATGCGATCGGCGAGGACGAGCGCGCCGACCGGGCGTTCCGGCGCTGGCTGGCCGCGGAACGCGACGACATGACCGACTGTCAGGCCTGCGAACTCAACGGCCAGGGCCAGTACGCCGTGCTCCAGGGCGAAGACGCCGAGGCCCTGGAGCTGTGGCAGCCGGTGCTCGCGGGGGAGCTGACCTGCGCCGAAGAGCCGCACCGGGTACTCGCCACCTCGCTGCTGCCGCTGCTGCGGCTCGGCCGGGCCGACGAGGCGCGCTCGAACCACCTGCGCGGCTACCGCATGGCTCGCGGCAACGAGAGCCTGCTGCCCTCGGTCGGCAAGCACATCGAGTTCTGCGCGCTCACCGGCAACGAGTCGCGTGGCCTGGAGATCCTGGCCGAACACGCCGCCCAGGTGGGTCCGCTCGCCAATCTCGACGACCGGCTGGCCTTCCACGGCGGCATCCTCGTGCTGCTGCGCCGCCTGGAGGAGCTGGGACACGGCCACATCCCGGCCGTCCCCTACGACGGAAGCCCCCGCACGGTCCGCGAGCTGTACGAGGTGCTGTACGCGGACTGCCTCGACATCGCCCGGCAGTTCGACGCGCGCAACGGTACGAGCCGGGTCTCGGACCGGTTCCTCGCGCGGGTGGGCCGGGAACCGCTGGTGGACGACCTGCCGCTGGGGGTGCGTACCGCGGAGCTGCCGCAGGGCGGGGCCGTCAGGGGCGGAGCCGCCTCCGCCGTGCCCGGGCCGGTCGTGGCGCCCACCGGATTCACCGAGCTGGTGGAGCGGGCCCGGCACGCCCGCGACCTCGGGCATCCGGGTGCGGACGCGCTGTGGGCCGAGGTGGCCGTACGGGCGGACGCGCAGCCGGAGCCCGATCCGCTGGTCCTCGCCGACCTCGCGGACCAGCGGGCCATGGCAGCCGCGCGGCGCGGGGCCGAGGAGGCGCCGGAGCTGCTGACCGCGGTCCGGGACGGCTACCGGGCACTCGGCAGGCCGGAGCGCGCCGCGCTCGCGGAACTGCGGCTGGCCAGCGTGGCCGCGCAGTCCGGGGCCGCGCCCGCGGAGATCCGGGAACTGCTCCGGGTCGCCCTGCGGGCCGCGGAGGGACTGGACGGCGCCGAGCCGCTGCGGGCACGGCGGATCGCGCTCGCGGAACTGTCGGCGATCCGCGTCGAGTCGTACCTGCGCTCGGTCGAAGAAGCGGCCGGCGCGGACGGGCACGAGCAGGGCCACGGGCACGAGCAGGGCCACGGCCATGGCCATGGCCACGGCCACGGCCAGGACCACGGTCATGGCGAACTCGTCGCGGAGCTGACCGCCTTCGTATCGGCCTACGAGGGCACGCTGGCGGACCTCGTGGCAGAGGCCGAGGAGATGCTCGGCCGGGTCGCCCTGACACAGGGAGACCCCGAACGGGCGGTGCCCCTGCTGGCGGCATCCGCCGCGCGGGCCGTGGCGGCGGGCCGGCCGTGGCAGGCCGTGGATCCGCTGGTGCTGCGGGCCGGGGTGCTGATGTCCCTGGACCGGCCCGAGGAAGCCGAGGAGGCGGCGCGGTCCGCGTGGGAGCACGCGGCCGAACTGACCGACGCCGAGGCGCAGGGCGCCGTACGGCTGACCCTCGCCGACATCCTGCTGCGACGGGGTGACGCCGCGGCGGAGGCCGCGGCGCACGCGCTGGCGGCAGCCCACTGGTTCGACCGGGCCGGCCTCAGCGCCGACGGCGGTGCGCAGGCCCGGCTGTTGCTGGCCCGGGCGTACGCGAGGGAGGGCCGGGCCGCCGAGGCAGCGGAGGTGCTGCAGTCGGCGCTGCCGGATCTGCTGGAGCACGGCGACCAGCAGGCGGTCTTCGTACGGGAGTTCCTGGGCGATCTGCTGCGTGGGCTGAACGAGCTCCGGGCGGCGGCAGAGCAGTACCTGCTGGCGGCGGAGGTGACCAGGGGCTGGGAGGATCCGCGCCCGCAGGCGAGTCTCGCGCAGTCGGCCGCCGACACCCTGGCCGACGCGGGGCTGGCCGCGGAGGCGGTCGCCGCCTACGAGCGGGGCCTGGAGCTGCACCGCCTGACGGGCCGGGCCCCGGTCGCCGAGGTGCGTGTCCTGCGCTCCCTGGCCTGGCTGGGCCTGCGGGAGGAGGTCACCGCCGAGGGGGTGACGCGGGCCCGGTCGCGGATGGACGAGGCCGCCGAGGTGCTGGCGGCCGCTCTGGCCGCGGAGCCCGGGGCTCCTGAGCTGCGGTCCGAACTCGCCCAAACCTGGCACCAGCTGGCGCAAGTGCTCGACCGGTACGTCAACACGAACGAGGACGTCCACGACTCCGCCCGGTTGAGCCACGCGGAGGTGGACGCGCTGCGCCTGGAGGAGATCGAGCTGTGGGACCGGGCCGCCCGGACCTATGGCGATCTCGGCCCCGATCATCTGCGGGACCGGTTCCAGTGCCTGAACAACGCGGCCTGGACGGAACAGGAGCGGGGCGACGTGGGCGCGGGCGCCGCGCGCGTCTGCGCGCTGATCGACGAGGCCCGGGCGCTGGCCGAGGGCGACGCGCCCGACTGGCTGCTGCCGTCGGCGCAGCGGCTGCTCGCGCAGCTGACCGACACGACACCGTAGGGCCCGCGTCGGTCGTCGCCGCTTCCTCCCGGAAGCGGCGGCGACCGGTGGGTCAGACGACCGGCGGCTCAGACGACCGGCGGCTCAGCCGTCGAGCTGGGCCAGGGCCTCGGTGGCGATCTTCTCGAAGACGGCCTCGTCGGCGGCGAAATCCGAGTCGGGGATCGGGGCGTGGATCACCAGCTCGGTGAAGCCCAGCTCGCGGTGGCGGCCGGCGAAGTCGACGAACGCGTCCAGGGACTCCAGCACGGTGTTGGCCTCGGGCGTGAAGCCGGTCAGCAGGATCTTCTCCATGGGCTCGGCGTCCCGCCCGACCTCCGTGAGGGCCTTGTCGAGCCGTTCGAGCTGCCCGCGCATGGCCTCCAGGGACTGCTCGGGCGTGCCGTCCTCGAAGAGCTTCGGGTCACCCGTGGTCACCCAGGCCTGGCCGTGCCGGGCGGCGAGCCGCAGGCCGCGCGGACCGGTCGCCGCGACCGCGAACGGCAGCCGCGACCGCTGCACACAGCCGGGGATCGTGCGGGCCTCCTCGGCGGAGTAGAAGGTGCCTTCGTGGGTCACCGAGCCCTCGGTCAGCAGCTGGTCCAGCAGCGGCACGAACTCGGCGAAGCGGTCGGCACGCTCACGCGGAGACCAGGCCTCCTGGCCGAGCGCGGTCGCGTCGAAGCCGTTGCCGCCGGCGCCGATGCCCAGGGTGATCCGCCCTCCGGAGATGTCGTCCAGGGTCATGAGCTCCTTGGCGAGGGTCACCGGGTGGCGGAAGTTCGGCGAGGTGACCAGCGTGCCCAGGCGCAGCCGCTCGGTGACGGTGGCCGCCGCGGTCAGGGTGGGCAGCGCACCGAACCACGGGCCGTCGCGGAAGGTCCGCCAGGACAGGTGGTCGTAGGTGTAGGCGGTGTGGAATCCGAGCTGCTCAGCCCGGAGCCACTGGTCGCGGCCCCCCTCGTTCCATCGACGTACCGGAAGGATCACCGTGCTCAGACGCAGACTCATGCGTCGAGCCTACGGTGAGCCGATGTTTACGTGAAACATCGCCGTTTCACGTGAAACATCGCCCACTTTGACAGCCGCTCCCGACCATGGTCCTGATGCCGCCGACCATGGGCGAAGATGGAGCCGTGACCTCGGCTCCCCAGTGCCCGGACGGGCCAACCCCCACGCCACGGCTCATCGCCACCGACCTCGACGGCACCCTGCTGCGCGACGACAAGTCCGTCTCGCCGCGCACCATCGCCGCCCTCGCCGCCGCCGAGGAGGCCGGGATCGAGGTCTTCTTCGTCACCGGACGCCCGGCCCGCTGGATGGACGTGGTCAGCGACCACGTCCACGGCCACGGCCTCGCGATCTGCGCAAATGGTGCGGCCGTCGTCGACCTGCACGCCGGACGGGAGTTTGTCCTGGTCAGGTCCCTGCCCCGGGCCGCGGCACTCACCGTCGTCGATGCCCTGCGGGCCGCCGCGCCGGGCACCTCCTTCGCGGTCGAGCTCACCACCGGCATCAACTACGAGCCGACGTACCCGCCGTTCTTCAAGGATCCGGCTGCCAAGGTCGCCACCGCCGAGAAGCTGCTGCACGAGGACGCGGACGGAGCTGGCGCACCCGTGCTCAAGCTGCTGGCGCACCACACCGAGCTCTCCCCGGACGAGTTCCTGACGCTGGCCCGCTCCGCCGCCGGCGACCACGCGTCGATCACCCGCTCCAGTCCCACCGCCCTGCTGGAGATCAGCGGGCATGGCGTCTCCAAGGCGAGCACGCTGGCACTGTGCTGCGCCGAGCGCGGCATCTCCCCCGCCGAGGTCGTCGCTTTCGGGGACATGCCCAACGACGTGGAGATGCTCAGCTGGGCGGGCACCTCGTACGCGATGGGCAACGCCCATCCGGATGTGATCGCGGCCGCGTCCGGCCGCACGGTCGCCAACAACGAGGACGGGGTCGCCCTCGTCATCGAACGCATCCTGGCCGAACGCATCGCACAGCGGCAGGTCTGATCAGCAAGTACCCCAGGGCCATCCGGCCCTGATCTGCGGGATACCCCTGGCTAGAGCGGGGCCTCCCACACCAGGGTGGTCCCGCTGCCGTCCTCACCGATGCCCGGGCCGTACGAGCTCGCGCCACCCAGCGACTCGGCCCGTCGGCGCAGGTTCCGCAGCCCGCTGCGCCGGCCGCCCTCGGGGATGCCCACCCCGTCGTCGGCGACCTCCAGCCGGACCCCCGGCCGGCCGTCGGCGAGCGTGACGGTGCAGTCCACGACCACCTCGATCCGGGACGCCTCGGCATGCCGGAAGGCATTGGACAGGGCCTCACGCAGCGCGGCGATCAGATTCTTGCCCACCAGCTCACCGACGACCGTGTCGACGGGCCCGAGGAAGCGGGGCACGGGCTTGAAGCCCAGGGGTACTGCGGCCATGTTGATCTCCCGCAGCACCCGGGTGCGCAGGCCGGACGGGGCTTCCGCCGGGCCCTGCTGAAGGGCGAAGATCGCCGTGCGGATCTCCTGGATCGTCACGTCCAGTTCGTCCACGGCCTTGCCCACACCGTCGCGGACCTCGGGCACGATGGACCGGCGCTGGGCGCCCTCCAGCATCATCCCGGTGGCGAACAGTCGCTGGATCACCAGGTCGTGCAGGTCGCGGGCGATCCGGTCACGGTCCTCGAGGACGGCGAGCCGCTCACGGTCACGCTGGGCCTCGGCCATCATCAGGGCGAGCGCCGCCTGGGACGCGAACTGGGTGGCCAGGGTCCGCTCGGCCTCGCTGAACGGGCGGCGGCCGCGAGCCCGGGGGGTGACCAGCGCGCCCAGCACCCGCCCGCCGCTGTGCAGGGGCAGCATCATGCAGGGGCCGTACTGGCTGGTCAGCTTGCTGATCATGCGGGGATCCGACGCGGCATCGTCCACGAACACCGGCTCGCCGAGGAGCAGCCTGTCCACCACCGGGCTCTCGGCGGGGATCACCATGCCGAGCGTGGTGGCCGGGTGCTCGGCCGAGACGGCGACGATCTCCATCCCGCCCTCCTCCGCCGGCAGCATGACGATCCCGGCGGAGGAGTCGGCGAGGCGGCGGGCCTGCTCGGCCACCACCGCGAGCGCGTCGTCGGCGTCCCCGCCGGACAGCAGAGCGGTGGTCACGGCCACCGAGCCGTCGATCCACCGCTCGCGCTGAGTGGCGGCCTCGTACAGCCGGGCATTGCCGATGGCGATGCCCGCCTCGGTGGCCAGTACCCGGACCATGTGGACGTCGTAGTCGTTGAACTCGCCGCCGTCGTTCTTCTCGGCGAGGTACAGATTGCCGAAGATCTCCCCTTGCACCCGGATCGGGACACCGAGGAAGGTCTTCATGGGCGGGTGGTGCGCCGGAAACCCCTCCGAGCGCGGATCCTTCGTCAGATCGGCGAGCCGTACCGTGTCGGAGTGCGAGATCAGCGCTCCGAGCAGGCCCCGCTTCCCGTCCGGGCGGTGTCCGATCTTCCGGGCCAGCTCGGAACTGATCCCGTGCGTGACGAAATCCGAGAGCCCGCGGCCCTCCGTGTCGACGACGCCGATCGCCGCGTAGCGGGCGTCCGCCAGCTCGGCCGCGGTCTCACAGATGCGGTCCAGCGTCGAGTGCAGCTCAAGGCCGGTCCCGACCGACCTCATCGCCTCCAGCAGTTGCGGTACCCGGGCCGTGAGCTCGGTGGACAGGCCGTGCAGGCTTCTTGTGGCCTGTCCGGCGGCCACCAGCGGATCCGGCGTGCCCGGTGCCGGATCCGGCATGGGACCGGGGACGGGATCCGGCGATTCCTGCGACTGCTGCACTGGCATGCCCTTGAGACTAGTTAGTCCTGATTAGACGGGAAAGTTGGCCAAAGTTCCGTCTGTTTCCCTTTCGCGCTCCAGCAACCGCCGCAGCGGTCCCTCGGCGGCGGCCAGCTCCGCGTACGCACCGCGCTGCACGACCTCGCCGCGATCCAGCACGAGCACCTCGTCGACCGCCTCCAGGCCGGCCAGTCGGTGGGTGATCAGCACGGTGGTCCGGCCCTCGGTCGCGTGCAGCAGGTCCGCCGTCAGGGCGTCGGCCGTGGCCAGGTCCAGGTGCTCGGCCGGCTCATCCAGGACCAGTACAGGGAAGTCCGCGAGCAGCGCCCGGGCCAGGGCCAGGCGCTGACGCTGGCCGCCCGAAATGCGCTCGCCGTGTTCGCCGACCAGCGTGTCCAGCCCGTCGGGAAGGCCGTCCGCCCACTCCAGCAGCCGGGCCGCGGCCAGCGCGTCCCGCAGTTGCTCCTCGCTCGCCCCGGTCCGGGCGAGGCGCAGGTTCTCCCGTACCGAGCTGTCGAAGAGGTGCGCGTCCTGGGCGCACAGGCCGACGAGCGCGCGTACGTCGTCGCTGTCGAGCGTGCGCGCGTCGGTCGCGCCCAGGGTGTACGCGCCTTCGCTCGGATCCAGGAACCGCAGCAGGACCTGAGCCAGCGTGGTCTTGCCGGAGCCCGAGGGGCCGACGACGGCGATGCGGCGGCCGGCCTCCAGGGTCAGGTCCAGCCCGCGCAGCGCGTCACGATCCTGGCCGGGGTACCGGGCGGCGAGCCCCGTCAGCCGCAGCGGGAAGGGAGAGGGCGGGGCAGCGGCGGCCCGCTCCGGCTCGGCGACCGGGACCGGCGCGTCGATGACCTCGTAGACCCGCTCGGCGCTACGGCGCACCCGCTGGCGGTACTGGACGGCCAGCGGAAGTCCGCTCACCGCCTCGAAGGCGGCGAGGGGCGTCAGGACCGCGACCGCCATGGCCACCCCGGTCAGCCGTCCGTCATGGACCGCGTCGGCCGCAACGGCCGCGGCGGCCACGACGGTGAGCCCGCACACGAGGGCGGACAGCCCGCTGCCCAGCCCGCCCGCGGCGGCGCCCCGCGCGGCGATGCGCGTCAGCAGGCCGTCGCTCTCCCGCGCCCGGCCCTTGCGGTCCTCCAGCGCACCGGCCACGGTCAGCTCCGCGGTGCCGGTGAGCAGATCGGCCACCCGAGTGGCGAGTTCGCCCCGGGCGGGGGCGAGCCTTCGCTCCGCACGGCGGGCGCCGGCCCCGCTGACCAGCGGCACGCCGATGCCGGCGGCGAGCAGGCCGACGGCGAGCGCCGCTCCGGCCTCGGGCAGCAGCCAGGTGGTGAAGGCGACCGAGCCGCTTCCGACGAGCAGCGCGGTGCCGACCGGCAGCAGCCAGCGCAGCCAGTAGTCCTGCAGTGCGTCGGCGTCGGCCACCAGCCGGGCCAGCAGGTCCCCCCGCCGGTGCTCGCGCAGCCCGGCGGGCGCGATGCGCTCCAGCCGCCGGTACACGGACACCCGCAGCTCGGCGAGCATCCGCAGGACGGCGTCGTGCGAGACGAGCCGCTCGGCGTACCGGAGGACGGCGCGGCCCATGCCGAAGGCGCGGGTGGCGGTGACGGCGACCATCAGATAGAGCACGGGCGGCTGTTCGGAGGCTCTCGAGATCAGCCAGCCGGACACGGCCATCAGGCCGACGCTGCAACCGACGGCCAGCGCGCCCAGCAGCAGCCCGAGCCGGAACCGTCCTCGCCACGCCGTGGCGGCGGCGCGTACCCGGGCGAGCGGGTCCTTCCCCGCACCGGTCCACGACGACGTGGCGGGCTCGGAGCGTGCCCCGGCGGCGGGGCCGGAGGCGAAGCCCCCCACGCGCACATCCGGTACCGCGGGAAGGGAAGGAGCGGCGGGAAGGGAAGGAGCGGCGGGGGACAGTCCGGCAGGACGTACCTCCACGACCCGGTCGGCGATCGCGAGCAGCGCCGGCCGGTGCACGACCAGCAGGACCGTCCGTCCCGCGGAAAGCCGCCGGACCGCGTCCACGATCCCCGCCTCGGTCTCGCCGTCGAGCGCCGCCGTCGGCTCGTCCAGCAGCAGCACGGGCCGGTCGGCCAGGAACGCCCGGGCCAGGGCCAGGCGCTGGCGCTGCCCGGCGGACAGTCCGACACCTCCCTCGCCCAGCGGGGTCTGCGCCCCGCCGGGCAGCGCGGCCACGAACTCCCAGGCACCGGCGTCCTTCAATGCCGCGGCCACATCGGTGTCGGAGGCGTCGGAGCGGGCCAGCCGTACGTTCTCGGCGATGGTCCCGGCGAACAGGTGCGGCCGCTGCGGCACCCACGCGATCCGCTCCCGCCAGTGGGCCGGTGACAGTTCGGCCAGGTCCACGCCCGCGATCCGTACCCGCCCCGCGGTCGGCGTCACGAACCCCAGCAGCACCTGGAGCAGCGTGGACTTCCCCGCTCCGCTCGGGCCGGTCAGGGCCACGCACTCCCCCGGACCGACCGTCAGCGAGACCGGCCCGGGAGAGTCCTCGCCCCGGCCCTCGTAACGGACGGCGACCCCGTCGATCTCGATCCGCAGGGGAGCGCCGCTCGGCAGCTCGGCCGTACCGGCCGGACCCGCGGCGGGGGTCTCCAGGAGCTCGAAGATCTCCTCCGCGGCCGCCAGTCCTTCCGCGGCCGCGTGGTACTGCGCCCCCACCTGCCGCAACGGCAGATACGCCTCGGGAGCCAGGATCAGGATGACCAGTCCGGTGTAGAGGTCCAGTTCACCGTGGACCAGTCGCATGCCGATGGTCACGGCCACCAGCGCCACCGACAGGGTCGCCAGCAACTCCAGCGCGAAGGAGGAGAGGAAGGCGATACGCAGCGTCCGCATCGTCGCACGCCGGTAGTCGTCGGTGATCTTGCGGATCGACTCGGCCTGCGCCTTGGCGCGGCCGAAGACCTTCAGCGTGGGAAGGCCGGCCACCACGTCGAGGAAGTGCCCCGAGAGCCGGGACAGCAGCCGCCACTGGCGGTCCATCCGGGACTGGGTGGCCATGCCGATGAGGACCATGAACACGGGGATCAGCGGCAGCGTGACCACGATGATGGCCGCCGACACCCAGTCCTCGGTGACGATACGGGCGAGCACCGCCACCGGCACGACCACCGCGAGCCCCAGTTGGGGCAGGTAGCGGGAGAAGTAGTCGTCGAGCGCGTCCACGCCCCGGGTGGCCAGCGACACCAGCGACCCGGTCCGCTGCCCGGTCAGCCTGCCGGGACCGAGCTCCGCGGCCCGATCCAGCAGCCTGCGCCGCAGTTCCGACTTGACCGCCGCGCTGGCTCGGTGCGCGGCCAGCTCCGTGAGCCAGGCGACCATGCCGCGGCCGAGCGCCACCGCCGCGAGCAGCAGCAGCGGCGTCCGGAGCCCTTGGCCGTCGAGCCCCTCCTCGAAGGCACCGACCACGATCTCGGCGATCAGCATCGCCTGACCGACGACCAGCCCCGCCCCGGCAAGCCCCAGGGCCACCACCGCCCCCAGGAAGAGGCGGGTGGAACGGGCGTACCGAAGCAGGCGCGGGTCGATCGGTTTCACGTGAAACATCCCCCAGGGGAGGGTCGCTCGGACAGGCGGGTCAGGCGTGGCGGAACTCAGTGCACGACTCAGTGCACGACTCAGTGCACATCGACGATGTGCTGCGTCCCGATGCGCTTGCGGAACACCCAGTACGTCCAGCCCTGGTAGAGCAGGACGAGCGGGGTGGCCACTCCCGCACACCAGGTCATGATCTTCAGGGTGTACGGGCTGGACGAGGCGTTGGTGACCGTGAGGTTCCAGGCATCGTCCAGCGAGGACGGCATGACGTTCGGGAAGAGCGTCAGGAAGAGCATCGCGACGGCCGCCGCGATGGTGACTCCGGACAGTGCGAACGACCATCCCTCGCGGCCCGCCAGGTTGAAGCCGAGCGCCCCGACCAGTGCCAGCACGGCGACGGCCATCGCGATCAGGCTCTTCCCGTCGCCGCGCGAGACCTGGGTCCACATCAGGAAGACCAGTGCCAGCACGGCGGTGACGGCACCCAGCCGGGTCGCCAGCTTCCGCGAGCGGTCCCGGATGTCACCGACGGTCTTGAGCGAGGTGAAGACCGCGCCGTGGAAGGTGAACAGGGTGAGGGTGACCAGTCCGCCGAGGAGCGAGTAGACGTTGAGCAGGTCGAGCAGGGTGCCGACGTACTCCTTGTCCTGGTCGATCTTCACGCCGCGCACGATGTTGGCGAAGGCCACGCCCCACAGGAACGCGGGGAGCAGCGAGGTCCAGAAGATCGCGTGTTCCCAGTTGGTCTGCCACCGGTCCTCGGGACGCTTGTGCCGGTACTCGAAGGCGACACCGCGGATGATCAGGCAGACCAGGATGAGCAGCAGCGGCAGGTAGAAGCCGGAGAAGAGGGTGGCGTACCAGTCGGGGAAGGCGGCGAAGGTCGCACCGCCCGCCGTGAGCAGCCAGACCTCGTTGCCGTCCCACACGGGCCCGATCGTGTTGATCAGGACCCGCTTCTCCTTGCGGTCGCGGGCGAGCAGCTTGGTCAGTACGCCGACTCCGAAGTCGAAGCCCTCCAGGAAGAAGTAGCCGGTCCACAGGACGGCGATGAGTACGAACCAGACGTCGTGGAGTTGCATGGTGTGGTCTCCTCGGCCTCAGTACGAGAAGGCCATCGGCCGGTCGGGGTTCTTGTCTTCCCCGCCGATCTTCGTGGGCGGGTTCAGGTCGGCCTCGGTGAGCTCGGGCGGGCCGGCCTTGACGTACTTGACGAGGAGCTTGACCTCGATGACGGCGAGCACGGCGTAGAGAAGGGTGAAGCCGATCATCGAGGTGAGCACCTCGGCCTGGGAGACGTGCGGCGAGACCGCGTCCCTGGTGCGCAGCACCCCGTAGACCACCCACGGCTGGCGGCCCATCTCGGTGAAGATCCAGCCCCAGGAGCTGGCGATGAGCGGGAAGCCCATGGTCCAGAGCGCGACGATCCAGTACAGGTTGCCGAACTTGGGGCTCAGCGGCTTCGCGAAGAGGACCAGGTGCGGGACCTCGTCCTCCCCGGTCCTCAGCCCTGCCGGCAGCAGGAACCTCTTGCGGGTCAGCCACAGGCCCAGCGCTCCGACGCCGACGGAGGCCATGCCGAAGCCGATCATCCAGCGGAAGCCCCAGTAGGCGACGGCGATGTTGGGCCGGTAGTCGCCCGGGCCGTACGTCTCCTGCGCGGCCTTGTTGACGTCGTTGATGCCCGGGACGAAGGAGGTGAAGTCGCCGTTGGCCAGGAAGGACAACAGGCCGGGGATCTCTATCGCGACCTTGTTGTGGCCCTTGTCGACGTCTCCGTAGGCGAAGACGGAGAAGGGCGCGGGCGCCTCGCCGTCCCAGAGGGCTTCGGCGGCGGCCATCTTCATGGGCTGCTGCTTGTACATCACCTTGCCGAGCAGGTCACCGCTGATCGCCGTGCCCATACCGGCGATGATCACGACGATCAGGCCGAGGCGCAGCGAGCTCCGCATCACGGGGACGTGCTTCTTGCGCGCCAGGTGGTAGGCGGCGATGCCCGCCATGAACGCGCCGCCGACCAGGAAGGCGGCCGTGATGGTGTGGAAGAACTGGGTGAGCGCGGTGTTCTGGGTGAGCACGAGCCAGAAGTCCGTGAGCTCGGCCCGTCCCCGCTCCTCATTCATGCGGTACCCGACCGGGTGCTGCATCCAGGAATTCGCCGCCAGGATGAAATAGGCGGACAGGACCGTGCCGAGGGACACCATCCATATGCACGCCAGGTGGATCTTCTTCGGCAGCTTGTCCCAGCCGAAGATCCACAGGCCGATGAAGGTCGACTCGAAGAAGAAGGCGATCAGCGCCTCGAACGCCAGGGGGGCGCCGAAGACGTCACCGACGAATCGCGAGTAGTCGGACCAGTTCATGCCGAACTGGAACTCCTGGACGATGCCGGTGACGACACCCATCGCGATATTGATCAAGAAAAGCTTTCCCCAGAACTTCGTGGCCCTGAGGTACTTCTCCTTCTCGGTGCGCACCCATGCGGTCTGCAGGCCGGCCGTGAGGGCCGCGAGCGAGATCGTCAGGGGAACGAAGAGGAAGTGGTAGACGGTGGTGATGCCGAACTGCCAGCGCGCCAATGTCTCCGGCGCCAAAGCTAGGTCCACGTCGTCTTCTCCTTGTCGTCGCCGTGGGTCACAGCCGCAATCTGCCTGGCGGGTTCCCTCCATACCGGGAGGAAGCAGTACACGCTTGTGAACGCGTTCACATTCACAAGCATTATGGCGCACCGGTTCCCGGCCCTTCGAGGCGGGGTACCCCTAGCCAAGAAATTCAACAGATTGTTGAATACTGCCCATGCAGATTCGAATCTCCTGGCCTGCGGGCCATCTCACCGCAACCCTGGACGAGACCCCGACCAGCAAGGCGCTGACCGAGGCCCTTCCGATCTCCGCCTCCGCCAACACCTGGGGCGAGGAGGTCTACTTCGACACCGGCGTCTCGGTGGCCCTGGAACACGACGCGCAGCAGGTCGTCGAGCCCGGCACGATCGCGTTCTGGACCGAGGGCGACGCTCTCGCCCTGCCCTACGGCCCCACGCCCATCTCACGTGGAGGCGAGAGCCGCCTGGCGAGCCCCTGCAACGTGCTCGGCTCGTTCGACGGCGACCCCCGCCTGCTGTCCACCATCCGCGACGGCGATCCCATTCGCGTGGAACTCGCCTGAAGCCCGTCCGGACGACTCCAGTCCGGTTCCGCCGGCAGGACAGCTCCGGCAGACGGGGCAGCTCGCGACCGCCTACAGCTCCTTGAAGAACGCCTCCGCCGTGTGCAGGAAGAGGTCGTTCGCCTCGGTCTCACCGATCGTGACCCGCAGGCCCTCGCCCGCGAAGGGCCGGACCATCACACCGGCCTTCTCGCAGGCCGCCGCGAACTCGGCGGTCCGCTCCCCCAGCCGCATCCAGACGAAGTTCGCCTGCGTGTCCGGCACGGTCCAGCCCTGAGCGAGCAGCGTCTCGTGGACCCGCGCGCGCTCGCTCACCAGCGCCCCGACGCGCCCCATCAGCTCGTCCTCGGCGCGCAGCGAGGCCACCGCCGCGTCCTGCGCGAGCTGGCTGACACCGAAGGGCACCGCCGTCTTGCGCAGCGCCGCGGCCACCGGCTCGTGCGCCACCGCGAAGCCGACCCGCAGCCCTGCGAGCCCGTACGCCTTGGAGAACGTACGCAGCACGGCGACGTTCGGACGGTTGCGGTACAGCTCGATGCCGTCCGGTACGTCCGCGTCGCGCACGAACTCGCGGTACGCCTCGTCCAGGACCACCAGGACGTCCGAGGGCACCCGGTCCAGGAACCGCTCCAGCTCGGCGCGGCGTACGGCGGTGCCGGTGGGGTTGTTGGGGTTGCAGACGAAGATCAGCCGGGTCCGGTCCGTGATCGCCTCGGCCATCGCGTCCAGGTCGTGCACATCGCCCTCGGTCAGCGGCACCCGCACCGACGTCGCACCCGAGATCTGCGTGATGATCGGGTACGCCTCGAAGGAGCGCCAGGCGTAGATGACCTCGTCGCCCGGTCCGGCCGTCGACTGGATCAGCGACTGCGCCACACCCACCGAGCCGGTGCCCGTGGCCACGTGCTCGACCGGCACGCCGAACCGCTCCGCGATCTCGTTCACGAGACCGGTGCAGGCCATGTCGGGGTACCGGTTGAAGTTCCCGGCCGCCGCGACCGCGCTCTCCAGCACCCCGTGCAGCGGCGGGTACGGGTTCTCGTTCGAGGACAGCTTGTACGCGACGGGCCCTCCCGCGGCAGCCGGCTTGCCGGGCTTGTATGTCGGAATGCCGTCCAGCTCGGCGCGCAGCTTCGGGCTCTTCTCGCTCACCGCAGGTCCTCCTCGACCGTCCCGTACGACGTCGCCGTCGACTCAATACTGCTCACCTTATGAGGATTCCGCGCTTCCGAGAATGGGGGCGCCTGGAATGCGGGGGAGCGCGCGCATATATGCGCGCGCCGGTGGCCTGCGCCGTGGCGCGCATCCCTCGTGCAGGTGAGTTGAGACCGGCCCGAGACCACACCGTTTTGGCATGCCCGGACCCGGCGACAAGCTTCACGCTCACTCCGGTCGATCAATTGCCTTCGTTTCCAAGGTCATTGGGGGTGGCGAACCGTGCAGAATCGTGCCTGTCAACGCGTGCATATGCACCCGGACCACCCACCCCACCGAGCCCTACTATCGGCTCGCCATGACAGCAGCAGGGAAGCATCAGGTGAGCCGGACCGAGACCACCCGGCGGGCCGCCGGCCGACAGGGCCGGGCCGGCATCAGGGACGTGGCCGCCGCGGCGGGCGTCTCCATCACGACCGTCTCCGACGCGCTCAATGGCAAGGGACGGCTGCCGGACGCCACCCGCCGCCACGTTCGCGAAGTGGCCGACCGGCTGGGCTACCGCCCGTCGGCCGCCGCCCGCACCCTCCGTACCGGCAAGTCCGGCCTCATCGGCCTGACCGTGACGACGTACGGGGATGAACCTTTCACCTTCACCGAATTCGCCTACTTCGCCGAGATGGCCAGAGCCGCCACCTCCGCCGCGCTCGCCCGCGGATACGCCCTCGTCATCCTCCCCGCCACCTCCCGCCACGACGTGTGGTCCAACGTCGCCCTCGACGGCACCGTCGTCATCGACCCCTCCGACCACGATCCCGTCGTCACCGAACTGGTCCGCCAAGGCCTTCCCGTGGTCTCCGACGGCCGCCCCGCAGGCTCCCTCCCCGTCACCGCCTGGGTCGACAACGACCACGAGGCCGCCGTACTCGGCCTGCTCGACCACCTCGCCGCCGCCGGCGCCCGCCGGATCGGGCTGCTGACCGGCACCACCACCGACACCTACACCCGGCTCTCCACCACCGCCTACCTCAACTGGTGCGAGCGCGTCGGCCAGGACCCCGTCTACGAGTCCTACCCCGCCCACGATCCGTGCGCGGGCGCCGTCGCCGCCGACCGGCTCCTCGCCCGCCCCGACCGGCCCGACGCCGTCTACGGCCTCTTCGACCCCAACGGCACCGACCTGCTCGCCGCCGCCCGGCGCTACGGCCTGCGCGTCCCCGAGGACCTGCTGCTCGTGTGCTGCAGCGAGTCCACCGTCTACGCCAACACCGAACCGCCCATCACCACCCTCTCCCTCAAACCGCGCCGCATCGGCACCGCCGTCGTGCAGCTGCTCATCGACGCGATCGAGGGAGTGGACACCGGACGCCCCGTCGAACAGGTCGTCCCGACCGAGCTGATCATCCGCACCTCGTCACAGCGCAGGCAGCCCCGTACGACCGTCAGCCCGCCCCGTTCCCCGGCCCAGGACTGACCGCCAGACCGTCCGGTCGGCCTGCTCAGTGGGCCGGCCGAGGATTTCAGCAACACCGATATCGGGAGAAAGCGGCAGGAACGATCGGCTCCGCACAGGATTCACCACCCCTGGTGCGTCACAGAGCGCGAGCCGCATTCCTATGATGGGCGCACGACATCACGGACCCTCCTCCCCGGAGGTCAGGAGGGTCCGCAGGTGTACGGCAGCGCGACGGTGGTGGAGGGGTCGATGACTCAGGGGGCCGGTCAGGGACCCGCGATGCGGACGGAGACGCTGCGGGACTTCCGGGTCCCAGTCACCGAACCCGCCCCGTACGCCGTATCCACCGGGCTTCCCGGCGAGGCCCCCGTGTACGGCGCGTACCCGGCGTACTACGACGACGGCACGCCGACCGTGCCCCCGCAGCCCGGCTACGCGCCGCAGACGGGCGCGTCACCGGCCCCGCTTCCCGAGGCGCGCACCGAGGCACGTACGGACGCGCCCACGCGGGCACGTACGGACGGACGCACGGACACACGGACGGACGCACATACGGACGGACGCCCGGACGCACGCATGGACCCACGTGACGGACGTTCCGACGGACGTCCCGAAGTCGAACCCGTGCACGCGATGAGCCAGGACCCCGCGGCGGACGAACTCGAGGGCTACACCCCGACCTACCGGGACCTGCCCGTCATCGGCCGCGGCACACTCGGCGGCCCCGGCGACACGGTCCAGGTCCAGTACGTCCCCCAGGACGACCCGGCCGCCGGTCCCGGCCCGCTCTACGTCGTCGGCGACGTCCACGGCTACCTCGACGAGCTCGTCACCGAACTCCACGCCCAGGGCCTGATCGACGCGGAACGCCGCTGGTCCGCCGGCAACGCCCGGCTCTGGTTCCTCGGCGACTTCACCGACCGCGGTCCCGACGGCATCGGCGTCATCGACCTCGTCATGCGGCTGTCGGCCGAGGCCGCCGCCGCCGGCGGCTACTGCAAGGCCCTGATGGGCAACCACGAACTGCTGCTCATCGGCGCCAAGCGGTTCGGCGACACCCCCGTCGTCTCCGGCGCCGGCACCGCGACCTTCCAGGCCGCGTGGCTCCTCAACGGCGGCCAGCGCACGGACATGGAGCGCCTGCAGGACGTACACCTGCAGTGGATGTCGCGCCTGGACGCGGCCGTCCTGGAGGAGGGCCACCTGCTGCTGCACTCCGACACCACGGCCTACCTCGACTACGGCGACTCCATCGAGGACGTCAACGACACCATCCACGAGCTCCTCAACCGGGGCGACGCCGACATCACCTGGGACCTCTTCCGCAAGTTCACCAAGCGGTTCGCCTTCCGCGACGAGGGGACCGGCCCGCAGGCCGTACGCGAACTGCTCGGCACCTACGGCGGCAGCCGCGTCGTGCACGGGCACAGCCCCATCCCGTACCTGCTCGGCGAAGTGGGCACCGAGGACGGTGACGACTCGCACGGCCCCGAGACCGTGGACGGCCCGCACGTGTACGCGGAAGGGCTCGCCATCGCGATGGACGGCGGGGTGACCATGGCGGGCAAGCTGCTCGTCGTACAACTCCCCCTGAGCGACTGAGAGCTTACGCAGAGGGGTATTTCCGTAAAGCCCCTGTCACGGCGTGGTGCGGGCGCTCTACCATCGCTCTATCCGTAGCAGGCTCTCCTCCGTTTGTGCCGGCGCCCCGTTCTACGCGGGCATACCGGCTTCTACGGAGCATCGGGGGATGCACATGACCAGCGCTCCGCACCTGCTGACCGAAGACCGGCCCGAGTTCGATCGGCTCCTCGACGAGGCGCTGCGCACCGCGCACGAACGGCCCGAGCTCGCCACCCTCGGCGAGCGGCTGAACGCCGAGCAGCTGCGCACCATGGCCCAGGGGGCCAGCGCGCTGCTGGCAGCCGCCGCGGCCGCCGAGTACGGGCACTACGTGAAGGTCCGCGAGGAACGACGCGAAGAGGTCCTGTCCGCGCCCGGTACGACGGGGGACGAGGAGGGCGGGCAGGGCAGCGGCGGCGGCGCGGGCGTCAGCGCCGTGGTCGCGGTGCTCGCGCCCGTCCTGGCGGGCACCGCCATGCTGATCTTCCTGCTCGTGGGCTACATCCTGAAGATGGTCGAACCCGAACCGGCCTTCGCCGACACCATGCTGACGGCGGGCTGGCTCTTCGGCGCGCTCACCGCGGCCGCTCTGCTCTTCGCCGTGATCGGGCTGCTGGTGACGGCCGTCCGCAACAGCGCGACCGAGGTGGCGGCGGACGAGACCGAGGCGATACCAGAGGAGGTGGCGCGGGCCCGCGAGGCCTGGCGGCACGCGCTGCTGGAGCGCGGCATCATGCCGTTCCTGCGGGACGCGCTGGCCGACCCGAGTGCGGGGCCGGGCTTTCCCACCCCCCGCACGCCAGGGGCCGGGCGCATCCCCAACCTGGGGTACACCCGGCCCGACTTCACCAGTCCGGGATCCCCGTCACGGGGACCGCGACCCGGCTACACGCCTCCGGACTTCACGAGCCCGGACTTCGGCGGCCCGGAGCACGAGCCGGACTGAGTTCCGACCGGTACTCCGGCCATGTGGGGCTGCCGCTCGACTACGCCTTGTTCAGCATCCGGCGGTCCTTGACCACGTCGAGCTTCCCCTTGAACCGGGCGGTGGGCGGACCGTCCGCGCCGGGCGTCGGGGTGGTCAGCTCGTTCCACTCGTCGTCGCAGTCGAGGACGAACCCGACGGTGGGGGACGGGTCCTGCTCCACGTCGCAGGTGATCTCCCAGACTTCGCCCCCGGTGGTCAGCGTCTGGATGGAGACACCGCCGGTCGCGTTGGTCTGGGAGGCGATGGAGATGGCGCAAGCGTCCTCGGGGAAGTCGTCCTCGTCGTCCGTCAGGTCGTACCAGAGGAAGTCCGTGGGGGCGTCCGTCCCCTGGAGGTCCCGGATACCGGCGTACGCGACGCCCTCGCTGAGGACGGCCTTGAGGTCGACGGCGTTGCTCGGCCGGTATGCGTCGACGTCACTGCACGGGCCGGCGACTCCCGTCGCACCGGTGGCTCCGGTCGCACCAGTGGCTCCGGTGGCACCGGTCGCGCCCTGCGGACCCCGCGGGCCCTGCGGACCCTCCGGGCCCCGCTTGCACTCGTCGTCGCCGCCACCACCACGGGGGCCGGCCTGGTCTGCCTTTCTCGGATCGTAGTCGTCGTGGTGATCCCTGTCCGGCGGGCAGTCGTCGCCCATGGGGCCCGCCACGGTGACCGTCTCAGCCGCCCGCATGTTCTGGGCGGTGGCGAACGAGGGGCTGGAGATGCCCACCATCAGCAGGGCAAGCGATGCGAGGGTGCCACCAGCCAGCCAGCCGCTCCGCCTGGGCAGCGGACCGAGGGTTGACCTGGTCCTGTTCTCAGGACTCATAAACGCCGCTCCTTCTCGAAACCGGATCGAACGATGTGTGTGGGGCCTTGGGACCACCTCGGTCATCGTGGGGACCGCGGCCACGAGAGGCGTGACGCCTCGCGCAGACGTCCACTTATCGGACCAGTGGCGCGACCCCAATGGCCTCATCCGCCGTGTCGCGGGGGCCGGCCCTTTTCGTCCCGGTCGAGCTTCCTTGCACGGCATTAACCGGATGCCTACGGTCGACTCAAGGTCATTTTCATCACTACAAGTGGATGGGAACCTTGAAAACAACGGTCTGTCTGAACATGATCGTCAAGAATGAGGCTCCGGTGATCCGGCGCTGTCTCGAATCGGTGCGTCCCCTGATCGACACCTGGGTGATCGTGGACACGGGCTCGACGGACGGCACCCAGGACATCATCCGGGAGTTCTTCAGCGATCTGCCCGGTGTTCTGCACGAGCGACCGTGGAAGGGATTCGACGGCAGCCGCAGCGAGGCGATCGACCTGGCCCGCTCCAGCGCGGACTACTTGCTGTTCATCGACGCCGACGACCTGATGCGGGTGGAGCCCGGCTTTCACATGCCGGACCTCACACTGGACGCGTACGACGTGGCGGTGCATCACGAGCCCGTCATCCACTGGCGGCCCGCTCTGGTCTCCACCCGATTGCCCTGGAAATACGTCGGCGTACTCCACGAGTACCTCGATTGCGAGGTGAAGTTCAGCCGCGGAGCGCTCGAAGGCGCCCATATCCTCGTCGTCGGCGGTGGGGCACGCCAAGGCGAAGGGAGCGAGCGGGAGAAGTATCTGCGTGACGCCCGCATTCTCGAGCAAGGACTGATCAAGGAGCCCGAGAACGCCCGCTACGCCTTCTATCTGGCCCAGAGCTGGCGAGACGCGGGCGAACCGGAGAAGTCCCTCGCCGTCTACGATCAGCGGGCGGGCATGGGCGGGTTCGCCGAGGAACGCTTCTGCGCCCAGCTCTACGCGGCACGGATCGCGGCGAGCCTGGGCAGGCCGTGGGCCGAGGTCGTGGACCGCTTCCTCCGGACCCACGAGAGCCGCCCCTCGCGTGCCGAAGCGCTCGGCAGTCTCGCCCGTCTCTGCCGCAACGCAAAGCGCTGGCCGCTGGCGTACATGTTCGCTCAGCAGGCGGTTCGGATCCCCCGCCCGGACGACATCCTCTTCGTCGAGTTCGACTGGCACGACTGGCGCGCACTCGACGAACTCGCCGTGGCCGCCTACTGGGTCGGCAAGTACGAGGAGTCGCTGGAGTGCTGCGAGCGCCTCCTGTCGGGAAACGAGCTCCCCGACAGCCAGCGCGAACGGGTCTCCGAGAACCTCGCGTTCGCGCGGCGCAAGCTCGGCCCCGACTATCAGGTGGTTGCCTGACCGACGCACGCCGGACCGGCCCGCTCCTCCCCCCTCGGGTGCGGGCCGGTCCTGTTCAGG
The DNA here is from genome assembly GCF_055564955.1 of Streptomyces sp. NPDC028910. NCBI lineage: Bacteria > Bacillati > Actinomycetota > Actinomycetes > Kitasatosporales > Streptomycetaceae > Streptomyces > Streptomyces sp. NPDC028910. The sequence goes on from NZ_JBVHVF010000003.1 coordinate 173,199, forward strand.
GCGTGGCTCAGTCGGCCAGCGGCAGGTAGACGCGGTTGCCCGAGGCCGCGAACTCGGCGGACTTCTCCGCCATGCCCGCCTCGATCTCATCGGCCTTCAGGTCACCGCCGTGCTCGCGCCGGATGTCCTGCGAGATCTTCATCGAGCAGAACTTCGGACCGCACATGGAGCAGAAGTGCGCGGTCTTGGCCGGCTCGGCGGGAAGGGTCTCGTCGTGGAACTCACGGGCCGTGTCCGGGTCGAGGGCCAGGTTGAACTGGTCCTCCCAGCGGAACTCGAACCGTGCGTCGGACAGGGCGTCGTCCCACTCCTGGGCGCCCGGGTGCCCCTTGGCCAGGTCCGCCGCGTGCGCCGCGATCTTGTACGTGATGACGCCGGTCTTGACGTCGTCACGGTTGGGCAGGCCCAGGTGCTCCTTGGGCGTGACGTAGCAGAGCATCGCGGTGCCCCACCAGGCGATCATCGCGGCGCCGATGCCCGAGGTGATGTGGTCGTACGCGGGCGCGACGTCCGTGGTCAGCGGGCCGAGCGTGTAGAACGGCGCCTCCTCGCAGATCTCCTGCTGGAGGTCGATGTTCTCCTTGATCTTGTGCATCGGGACGTGGCCCGGGCCCTCGATCATCGTCTGGACGTTGTGCCGCTTGGCGATCGTGTTCAGCTCGCCCAGCGTCTTCAGCTCGGCGAACTGGGCCGCGTCGTTGGCGTCCGCGATGGAGCCGGGGCGCAGGCCGTCACCCAGCGAGTACGTGACGTCGTACGTCGCGAGGATGTCGCAGAGCTCTTCGAAGTTCGTGTAGAGGAAGTTCTCCTTGTGGTGCGCCAGGCACCACGCGGCCATGATCGAGCCGCCGCGGGAGACGATGCCGGTCTTGCGGCGGGCGGTCAGCGGCACGTAGGGCAGCAGCACGCCGGCGTGGACCGTCATGTAGTCGACGCCCTGCTCGGCCTGCTCGATGACCGTGTCCTTGTAGATCTCCCAGGTCAGGTCCTCGGCGCGGCCGTCGACCTTCTCCAGCGCCTGGTAGAGCGGCACGGTGCCGATCGGGACGGGGGAGTTGCGCAGCACCCACTCGCGGGTGGTGTGGATGTTGCGGCCCGTCGAGAGGTCCATGACCGTGTCGGCGCCCCACTTGGTCGCCCAGGTCATCTTGTCGACCTCCTCCTCGATGGAGGAGGTGACCGCGGAGTTGCCGATGTTGGCGTTGACCTTCACCAGGAACCGCTTGCCGATGATCATCGGCTCGATCTCGGGGTGGTTCACGTTCGCCGGAAGCACCGCGCGACCTGCGGCGATCTCCTCACGGACGACCTCCGGAGAGACGTTCTCGCGGATCGCGACGTACTCCATCTCCGGGGTGATCTCGCCCCGGCGGGCGTACGCGAGCTGCGTGACGGCGGCGCCGCCACGGCCCCGGCGCGGCTGCCGGGGGCGGCCCGGGAAGACCGCGTCGAGGTTCTTGAGGCCACCGCGCGGAGAGGTGTGCTTGATGCCGTCGTCCTCGGGGCGCACGGGACGTCCCGCGTACTCCTCGGTGTCCCCGCGCCCGATGATCCAGTTCTCGCGCAGCGGCGCGAGGCCCCGCCGCACGTCGGTCTCGATCTGCGGGTCGGTGTACGGCCCGGACGTGTCGTACAGCGTCACGTCCTTGCCGTTGGTGAGGTGGACCTGGCGGACCGGCACCCTGAGGTCGGGGCGGGAGCCCGCCAGGTATCCCTTGTGCCAGCCGGGCTGGCGCTCGGTCTGGCCGTCGGCGTCCTGGCTGACGGCAGGCGTGCGTGCGTCCTGAATGGTCATGAGACCTGATCTCCCTACGCCGGCATTACCCGGTAACAGGTTCGGCGGTCGGCGCAGCCTCTTCCCGTACGCATTCGTGATCGCGTACGGTGATCAGCGCCCTCTCAGCCCGGTGCTCCGAGCTCCCGCGTTGTGCAAAGGTGCCCCCACGCTAGCGTCATCCATGGCGTGCTGAACAGTGGGCCCCCTCATCTCTTGCGATGATCTGCTGGTGACGTCCACGCCGCAGCCCCCCAATGAGCCCACCGAGCCCCATGACCACACAGGCCCCGCGCACCCGGCCCCCGGGCACTCCTCCGGTCATGCCCACAGCCACGGCCACGGCCCGGCGGCCCCCGTCTCGAAGCACCTGCGCAAGGTCATCGCGGCCGTCCTGATCCCCTTCGCCACCGCCGTCTTCATCGGCATGGTGGTGCTCTGGCCGGGCGGCGCGCCCGCCCACGAGCGCACCGGGGTGGGCTTCGACCGGCAGACCCAGCAGGGCAAGGTCGTCTCGCTCGAACGCGTCGACTGCAAATCCGTGAACGCCGCGCAGGTACCGCCGACCGGCGACACGTCCACCCCCGAGGGCCGCGAGGCCCTGGCCGCGCAGACCGGGGAGTGCAAGAAGGCCACCATCGAGGTCGGCAGCGGCCCGGACAAGGGCCGCACCTTCGTGGAGATCGTCCAGCCGGGCGCGCCACGGCAGTTGACGGACGGCCAGGGGGTGGTGGTGGCGTACGCGCCGGACGCCCCCCGCGACCTCCAGTACTCGGTGATCGACGTGAACCGCAAGCTCCCCATGGCGCTGCTGGCCGGCATCTTCGCGGTGGCGGTCGTCCTCGTCGGGCGGATGCGCGGGCTGTTCGCACTGATCGCGCTGGTCGTCAGCTTCGGCGTGCTGACCCTCTTCATCCTCCCGGCCATCCTGCAGGGCTCGAACCCGCTGGTGGTGGCGGTGGTCGGGGCGAGCGCCATCATGCTGAGCGCGCTCTACATGTGCCACGGTCTGACCGCCCGTACCTCGGTCGCCGTCCTCGGCACGCTCGTCTCGCTGCTGCTGATCGGGCTGCTGGGCTCGGTGTTCATCGACTGGGCGTTCCTCAGCGGCAACACCGATGACAACACCGGGCTGATCCACGGGCTCTACCCGGACATCGACATGAGCGGTTTGCTGCTCGCAGGCGTGATCATCGGATCGCTGGGCGTGCTCGACGATGTGACGGTCACCCAGACCTCGGCGGTCTGGGAACTCCACCAGGCCGACCCCTCGATGGGGCCGCGCGCCCTCTACCGGGCGGCCATCCGGATCGGGCGCGACCACATCGCGTCGGTGGTCAACACCCTGGTGCTGGCCTACGCGGGTGCCGCGCTGCCCCTGCTCCTGCTGTTCTCGATCGCGAACAGCAGTATGGGTTCGGTGGCCAACAGCGAGCTGGTCGCGGAGGAGATCGTACGGACCCTCGTGGGCTCGATCGGACTGGTGGCCTCCGTCCCGGTGACGACGGCACTGGCCGCGCTGGTCGTGTCCGCCGACCGGCCTGGATCCCCGGCCGCCCTGCCGGCCTCGGGGCCGGTCCGCGGCGGCCGGGGCCGGCGGCGCAAGCGCTGAAGGTGTTTCGGAGGGGATTCGGGTCGGGTCGGGTCGGGCGGGTCGGGTCGGGCGGGTCGGGTCGGGTCAGCCGGCGTTCTGCTCGTTCTGCCGCGACTCGGTCAGGATCTTGTCGAGCGCCTCGTCGAGGTTCTCCTCGAAGTCGCCCAGGTTCCGCTCCTGACCGAGCGGAACGAGCCGGTCGGTCCGGTCGAGGAACGCGACGAGCGGAGCCGCGCCGGCACGGAACAGGGCCCGGTCGCCACCGACCTGTAGCCGGATGTGGACATCGGACAGATCGTCGGGATCGGTGGGGGCGATGTGCACATCGCCGTCACCGCACGGCTTGTTGATGCCGTCGAGGAGGAGTTCCCGGCCGAACGCCCACGTCACGGGCGCGTCTCCGGGAAGGTGGAAGGTCAGGCGGACCGCGTACGGGTCCCGAGCGTCGTACCGGAGTTCCACCGGAATACGGAACGAGAGCTCCTCGGAAACGAGGAAGCTCATCATGACCTCTGCCTGTACCGACTCGCGCATTGCCTACCCCGCTGTAGTGGAAGTGGCCAGGAATGATCCCCCAGGGCCCTCTTGACAAGAGTGGTGGAAGCGCTAGCAGATCACAAGGAGTGAGTTTTCAGATACTGATAGAGAAGGAGAGGGTGCTCAACAGCGCGCCTACTTCACTCCGTAGTCGATCGACTACATAGAGCAATCGGTCTTGGTGATGGAGGGGTAGAGAAATCGCCATGGTGGCGGCGGTATCGCCGGCCGTGATGGGGATGGCGGCACAGACCGTGCCAAGAGCATATTCCTGGCGTTCGGTCACTGGCTGCATTCGTCCGAGCGCCCCGATCCGGTGCTCCAGGGACCGTAGATCCGGCACGGTATAAGGGGTGATGGGCTCGACCGGGTGACGGTCGTAGTGGTCCTTGCGCGTCTTCTCGTCGAGCTGTCCGAGCAGGCACTGGCCGATGGCGTGCGCGTGGCCGGTCTCCCGGAAGTCGGCCCACTCCTGGCAGGCCGGGTTGGCCGGGGTGTCCGAGACACCCACGACCTCGATCTCACCCTCGCGGTAGACCGCGAAGTAGACGGGTGCCCCGACCGCGTCGCGGAAGTGCGCGAGGGAGTCGAGGATCATGCTGCGACGTTTCTGCTGGAGTCCGCCACCGGCCAGCCGCCCCGCGGCTGCGCCCAGTACGAAGACCCCGCCCTCCCTGCGCAGATAGCCCTCGTGCGTCAGGGTCCGCAACAGGTGGTACGCGGTGGGAAGCGGGAGCCCGGCCTCGCGCGCCAGTTGCTTCGCCGGTGCTCCCTCACGGTGGGACCCCACTGCTTCGAGCAGCCTCAGAGCCCTCTGCACCGAACCGATCAGAGTCGGCACACCGGCATTGTGAACCGAAGACAAAGCTCACCCCCAGGCGTGGCGGTGGGCCTTGGGGGAGGCCCGCCCTGCGGGGGCCGCCCCCGCGTCTGCCGTGGCTCCTGGGGGTCGTACTCGGCGGCTCGTTAACATCACCGCAGGTCAGGGCGGCAGTTCCGGCTTTCGGTGCCCAGGGATCGGCACAGATTGCCACTCTATCCGCCGATTCCCACGGTGTGGACGGTTTAGTGCCTCACGTTCCCTCAGCTGGCTCAATCCCGCAGCCGCCGGCCCGCCCCCTCCTACCACTCACCGGAGGAGGACTTCGAAGCGCCGCCACTGAACTTCTTCACCACGAAGATCAGGCCGCCGACGAGGGCGACGAAGAGGAGCAGCTTGAAGACGAACCCGATCAGCGCGCCCAGGACGCTGGTGATCACACCGCCGAACACGAACAGCGCCAGCAGTGGAACGGCGATCCACTTAACCCACCAGGGCATGCCTGCGAATATCCCTCGGATGCCGTCCATGTCCTCGACCTCTTCCTCGTCCGTGACTTCCTGCACCCGATGCTAGGAGGGCACGGCCTCGTACGGGGGCCGGCGAGCCCTCGGAGTCCCCTGATCCGCCCCTTAGGGGGATCAGGGCCGCGACCCTCACCCGGCCGCCGCTGCGCTCGGCTCAGCTCGGCTCGGCTCGGCTCGGCTCAGCTCTCCGGCGGGGAGAACACCACCATCACCTTCAGGTCCTCGGTGATGTGGTGGAACTTGTGCGGGACGCCCGCCGGGACGTAGACCACGCTGCCGCGTGCCACGGTGGTCGTCTCCTCCCCGACCGTGATCGAGGCGCGCCCGCTCACGACGAAGTACACCTCGTCCTGGCGGTGCGGCTGCTGCGGATCGACCTGGCCGGCGTCGAGCGCGTACAGCCCGACCGACATGTTCCGCTCGCGCAGGAACTGCAGATAGGCGCCGTCATTGGCGGCCCGCTCCGCTTCGAGCTCGTCAAGCCGGAAGGCTTTCATCGTGGTTGTGCCCCTTGTACTCGATCGTGCCGTCGCATCCGCTGTTCTGCGGATGTCCCACCGGGATCTTCTCTGCCACGATCAGACACATGACGAATTTCGTAGTCAAGACGCTCGCCAACGCGGCAGCCCTGGCCGTGGCCATCTGGCTGCTTGCCGACATCACGCTCGACGACGGCAGCAGCCTGGGCCGCCGTACGCTCACCCTGATCCTGGTCGCGCTGGTCTTCGGCCTGGTCAACTTCATCGTCAAGCCCGTGGTGAAGCTGCTCTCCCTGCCGCTGTTCATCCTCACCCTGGGCCTGTTCACCCTCGTCGTGAACGCCCTGATGCTGCTGCTGACCTCCTGGCTGGCCGGCAAGCTCGACCTCAGCTTCCACGTCGACGGCTTCTGGACCGCGGTCCTCGGCGGCCTCATCATCTCCATCGTCTCCTGGGCCCTGAACCTCGTCCTGCCCGACAAGGACTGACCGGGCCGCCGTACGCGAGGCCGTGAAGGAGCACACCGCGTGAACGAGTACGCCCCCGAAGAGGCCGGGCCGCCCGGCCCGGCTCCGCTCGGCGACGGCACCCGGGCCGTCCGCGCCGGACTGCCCGAGCCCGTCAAGAACGAGCCGCCCCTGCCAGGACCGGTCTTCGCCGCCCACTTCCACCTCCCGGGCGACGTCGAAGGCCCGTACGCCTACGGCCGCGACACCAACCCCACCTGGACCCTGCTGGAACGGGCGATCGGGGAACTGGAGGCCCCCGGCCAGGACGTGCACACCGTCGTCTTCGCCTCCGGCATGGCGGCGGTCTCCGCCGTCCTCCTCTCCCAGGCGCGCTCGGGCGACACCGTCGTCCTGCCCGACGACGGCTACCAGGCGCTGCCTCTGCTGCGGGAGCAGCTGGAGGCGTACGGGATCCACGTGCGCACCGCCCCGACCGGCGACGACTCCCAGCTCTCGGTCCTCGACGGAGCCCGGCTGCTGTGGATCGAGACCCCGTCCAATCCCGGGCTCGACGTGTGCGACGTACGACGCCTCGCGCTCGCCGCGCACGCCGGCGGGACGCTGGTCGCCGTCGACAACACCCTCGCCACCCCGCTCGGGCAGCGTCCCTTGGAGCTCGGGGCGGACTTCTCGGTGGCGAGCGGTACCAAGGGCCTCACCGGCCATGGCGACGTGCTGCTCGGATACGTCGTCTGCCGCGACCCGGAACTCGCCGCGCACATCCGGCGGTGGCGCAAGATCGTCGGCGCGATCCCGGGCCCCATGGAGGCCTGGCTCGCCCATCGCTCGCTGGCCACGATCCAGCTGCGTGCGCAGCGTCAGTGGACCAACGCACTGGCCGTCGCCGAGGCGCTCACCGACCGATCCGACGTGACCGGGCTGCGCTACCCGGGCCTGGCCACGGACCCCTCCCACAAGACGGCCGTCCGCCAGATGCGGGGCTTCGGATCGGTGGTCTCCTTCACCCTGCCCGACCGCGCGCACGCGGAACGGTTCATGGCCGCTCTGCACCTGGTCGAGGACGCCACGAGTTTTGGCGGAGTGCGGTCCACCGCCGAGCGGCGCGGACGGTGGGGCGGTGACGCCGTGCCGGAGGGCTTCATCCGCTTCTCCGCGGGGGCCGAGGACACGGAGGACCTGGTCGCGGACGTCCTGCGTGCCCTCGACTCCGCGGGTGGTCACGGCTGAACAGGCTGCGGAAGGGCGGTCCGAGCCTCTTCATGGTGGCTCGGACCACCCCGGATTCCGCGCGCGAAGAACCACGCGACAAGGCTGGTTGACTCCGCGTCACTGGTGAGCCGCCCTTTTCCGGCCCGTGGCGCGTTTCAGAAGCGGAGCGGTGGGCCACTCTTCTCCCATGACCGAACGTCCAGTGGTCAAACGCACCGCCCGCGCGATCCTGCTCGACGGTGACGACCTGATCCTCATCAAACGCACCAAGCCCGGCGTCGATCCGTACTGGCTCACCCCCGGCGGGGGAGTGGAGCCCTCGGACGCCACCGTCGTCGACGCGCTCCACCGGGAGGTCCACGAAGAACTCGGCGCGAAGATCACCGACGTCGTGCCCTGCTTCGTCGACACCGTCGAGCACATCGCCGACGGTGGGGTGACCGGCGTGAAGGTGCAGCACTTCTTCGTCTGCCGCCTCGAATCGATGGATCCGAGCCTGCGGCACGGCCCCGAGATCGACGAGCCCGAGGGCGAGTACGAGATCGTCCGCGTGCCCTTCAGCCGGGTGGGCATCGCCGCCGTCCATCTCGTCCCGCTGTCCCTGCGGCACTACCTCGACGGCAATATCGAGGGCGTCCGCGCCATGCACGCTCCCGACCTGGGCTGAGGCCGGCCGGAGACCGGTGGGCTGCCCGCCGGTCTCAGCCGGCGATGCCGGCCAGCTCCTCCACCGCGTCGTGCCGGATCCGCTCGCCGGGAATGCCGATCCGCAGGAGCTCGTCCACCCCGCTCCTGATCATCGCGGGCGGCCCCGAGACGAACGCGTCGTACGAACTCCACGGCCCGTGCTCACCCACCGCCTGCGGCAGCTGCCCGGCCAGACCGTCGCCGACCACCGGGCGCACCGACAGCCACGGATGGGAGCGCTGCAGCCCCAGCAGCGTGTCCTTGTCGTACAGGTCGTCGGCGCTGCGCGCCCCGAAGAACACCTCCACCGGCCGCCGCTCACCGTGCCCGGCCACGTCCTCGATCAGCGCCTTGATCGGGGCGATACCGGTGCCCCCGCCCAGGCACAGCATCCCGTTGTCCGTGGTGTGGTCCACCACCATCGAGCCGGCCGGCGGTCCGAGACGCAGCACGTCTCCCGGGCGGGCGTGCCGCACGAGTGCGTTGGAGACCCAGCCCGCGGGGACGGCCTTGACGTGGAAGGACAGCAGGCCGTCGGCGCGCGGCGCCGAGGCGAAGGAGTAGTGCCGCCACACCCGCGGCCACCACGGGGTCTCCAGGCTCGTGTACTGGCCGGCCAGGAAGGCGTACGGCTGGTCGGGGCGGACCGTCAGCACGGCGATGTCCGGGGTGCGCAGATCATGGGAGACCACCTCGGCGTGCCACCACGCCGGGGCCTTCGCCTCGTCCTCCGCCGCCGCGTCGATCATGATCTGGGAGATCGCGGTGTACGCCCGTACCCAGGCGGCCTCCGCCTCCGGCCCCCAGCTCTGCTCCGCGTACCGGGCCAGCGCCCCGACGAGGGCTTCGCCGACCACCGGGTAATGGCCTGCCATGGTGCCGTACTTGCGGTGGCCCGTGCCCAGTCGGCGCAGGTAGGGCACGAGTACTGCCGGATTGTCGATGTGCTCGGCGGCGGTCAGCAGCGCCTTCAGGAGCCGGTCGCGCTGCGCGTCCATGGCCGCGGGGAACATGCCCCGCACTTCCGGGTGCCCGGTGAAGACCAGAGCGTAGAAGTACGAGGTCACCTTGTCGGCGACGGGGGCGATCTCCGCGAGGGTCCGGCGGATGAGCACGGCATCCGGTGAGGGCTCGGTCGCACCGCCCTCAGCGGGTATCCGGCCCGATTCGTGTCTGGCCGATCTGGTGGGCGGAGCGTCCATGTGGTGCCTCGCTTCGAACATCTCGGTCGGTCTGCACACGCCACGGCCTTGAATCCGTGGTTCCGGGTTTCACAGCGTGCCAGCCGGTCCATAGGGCTGCGGGGGAATGCGGAAAATCCGGGTTTCGAACCCACTTTCCTCCTAAGATGCGTCAACTCCCGGGCGCGCCATCGTCACGAGCTGGTAGGCCTCCCGCAAGTCCCGGCCCTCATAGACGTGGGTAGCGCGCGCTGCCAGATACGGCCGCGCGTTGACCGCCACCGAGACCGGCACCGCCTCGAAGAGCATCGCGTCGGTCACCGAATCCCCGTACGCGACACAGTCGTCCAGGCTCACACCGAACTGCGCGCACAGCCGGTCCGCCACCGTGACCTTGCCCTCGGGTGTCAGGATCCCGGCTTCCTCCACGGGCCTGGTGAACGGCACCTCCGGGAAGACCGACCCGTGCGCGGCATGCGCGCCCCACTCCAGCAGCAGCTCCACGAAGAAGGACGGCGACAAGGAGATCACCGCACAGTAGTCCCCGCGCTCCCGGATCTCCTGCCACACGTCCCGGATGCCCGTGAGCCAAGGGGCTCCGTCGAACGCCGCCCGGACGTGCGCGGGCGTCAGTTCGGCCCAGAGCGCGTGCGCTGCCACCGAGAACTGATGCGGCCCGATCTCCTGCGCGCCGAAGGCCCGTTCCAGTGCGGCGATCTCGGTGCTGAGTCCGAGCTGGCGGGAGATCTCAACCGGCGCCGCCGAGCCGTACATCAGCGTGCCGTCGAGGTCGAAGAGGTGCAGGACAGTCATAGCCATCGAGGCTAGTGGCTCCGTTTCACGTGAAACACCGTGTTTCACGTGAAACATCTTCGGCGGCCGCTGTAGGAAAGTACCCCTTGTTTCACGTGAAACATCCGCGCCCGAATCCCCTGGACGGCTCCCGGTCGATGATCCAGTCTGAGTCGGTGACACCACCACACATCACCGATCTGCCGATCCGAGCGCTGACCGTGGACGATCTCCGCCGCTGCGCCGACCTGTCCGAAGACCGCGGCTGGCTGCGCGAGGACCACAAGTGGGGATTGCTCCTCGCCGCCGGAGACGGCTATGGCGTCGATGCCCCGGACGGCCAGGGACTCGCGGCCGTCTGCGTCGTCACCCGGTACGGCACCACTCATGCCGGACCGGAGCTCGCCGCCATCGGGATGGTCCTCGTGGCCGACCGCTACGCCCGCCAGGGATTGGGTCGCCGTCTGATGACCCACGTCTGCGACGGCGTACTCAAGGGCGTCCCCCTCACCCTCCACGCCACTCCCTACGGACGCCCCCTGTACGAGGAGCTCGGCTTCGAGACCACGGGCCGCGCCGAGATGCTGAAGGGCGTCTTCCGGCCCGAGGGCGCCGCCGACGCGTACGGCACTCCCAGGGTCCGGCCCGCCACCGCCGAGGACCTGCCGCGCATCCTGCGTCTGGACGCCGAGGTCTTCGGCACCGACCGCACGCACATGATCACCCGGCTGCCCGCCTTCGCCGATCAGCTGATGGTCGCCGAAGACCCCGCCGGAGACGGCACGCTCACGGGCTACGCCGCGGCCTGGCCCAACATGGACACCCATGTCATCGGTCCGCTGATCGCCCATGACACCGCTACCGCCCAGTCGCTGATCACCGCGCTCGCCCTGGGCACCGACCGGGCGCTGCGCACCGACGTCGACGTACGGCACGAGGAGCTCCTCGCCTGGCTCAAGGAGCGCGGCCTGGAATCCGTGGCCTTCAACGCCGTCATGACCCGTGACGTCCCCGACCTGCCCGGCGACTGGACCCGCCGCTGGGCGCCCCTGACCGTGGCCGCGGGCTGAGAGAGGAAGACCCCTCGTGACCGACACCTCCGAGCTGGCGATCCGGCCCGCCACCGAGGCCGATCTGCCCGCCATCGTCGCCATGTTGGCCGACGACCCGCTCGGCGCCACCCGCGAGTCCCCGGAGGACCTCACCCCGTACCTCGCGGCCCTGAGGCGCCTCACCGACGACCCGAATCAGCACGTGGTCGTCGCCGTCCGCGCGGGCCGTGTCGTGGGCACCCTCCAGCTGACGATCGTCCCCGGCCTCTCCCGCAAGGGAGCCACCCGCTCCGTCATCGAGGGCGTCCGCGTCCATGCGGACGAGCGCGGCAGCGGGCTGGGCACCCGGTTCGTCGAATGGGCAGTCGAGAAGTCCCGTAGCGAGAAGTGCGGCCTCGTGCAGCTGACTTCGGACGGGACGCGGACCGACGCCCACCGCTTCTACGAGCGGCTCGGGTTCACCGCCTCCCACGTCGGGTTCAAGCTGCAGCTCTGACCGGCCGGCGGCAGGCCGGGCCGCGTGCCGGCGGCCCGGCCTACGATCGGGAGGATGAGCCCCCTCCTCCCCCTCGTCACCACCGCCGAGCGCCGCCACCGGCTCGGCCGACGCCACCGCTTGGCTCCCTCGGCCCGCGCCACCACCGTGGCCGAGGCGGCGGACTCCGTCGTCGCCCTGCACGCCACCGACGCCGCGACCATCTTCCTCTCCGCCCGCGCCCGGCTCACCGAAGGCGGCCCCGAGGCGGTCGAGCGAGCGCTCTACGAGGACGTCAGCCTCGTGCGGCTGCTCAGCATGCGCAACACGCTCTTCGCGGTCTCGGCGGAACTCGCCCCGTACGTCGACGCCTCGACCGCCCGGGCCATCGCCGTCAAGGAGCGCCGCACCCTCCTCAAACACCTCGACGAGGACGGGCAGGGACTCGACGCCGAGTGGCTGGCCCGGGCCGAGGCCGCCGCGCTCGACGCACTCGACGCCCTCGGCCCCGCCACGGGCAGCCAGTTGTCCGCCGTCGTGCCCGCCCTGCGGCAGAAGCTCACGGTCGGCCGGGGCAAGAAGTACGAGACGCACACCGGTGTCGCCACGCGTGTCATCCGCCTGCTGGCCGCCGAGGGCCGGATCCGCCGCGCGCGGCCGCGTGGATCGTGGACCTCCAGCCAGTACCGCTGGGTGCACACCGAGCCCTGGCCCGCCGTACCCGCCGCCGAGGCCCGCGCGGAGATCGCCCGCCGATGGCTGCACGCGTACGGCCCCGCCACCGAGGCCGACCTCAAGTGGTGGACCGGCTGGACCCTCACGGACGCCCGCAAGGCCCTCGCCGCCGTGGGCCCCGACCAGGTCCGCCTCGAAGACGGCACCACCGCCCTCGTCAGTCCCGGGGACACCGCGCCCGAACCGGCCCCGGAGCCCTGGGCCGCGCTGCTGCCCGGCCTCGACCCGACCGGGATGGGCTGGGCAGACCGCGGTTTCCACCTCGACCCCGCCCACAGGGCCGCCCTCTTCGACTACGCCGGCAACATCGGCCCCACCGTGTGGTGGAACGGCGAGATCGTCGGCGGCTGGGCCCAGCGCTCCGACGGCGAGGTGGTCTGGCGGCTGCTCGCCGGCCCCGGCCGCACCGCCGAGAAGGCGATCGCCGCCGAGGCCGCCCGCCTCGCCGCATGGGTGGGCGACGCCCGGATCACCCCGCGCTTCCGAACCCCGCTGGAGCGCGAACTCGTCGCCTGAGCCGGGCCAGGAAGCCCTGAACCGTCAGCCGATGCCCCGCCAGCCCTCTGGGTCCACCCCGCCGGGCACCGGGGCCTGGGCGTCGTACGGCTCACGTGTGAACACGAAGGACGCCAGATCGAGGTGGCTGACCGACCCGTCCTCGCGACGCACCGCCCGCAGCGTCTCACCGGCGTAGTAGCCGGACAGCCCGGTCCAGCTGCCGTCCGGCTCGGCCCGGAAACGGGCCGTACGCCCGGTCCCGCCCACCGGCCCCAGCTCCAGTGACCCGTCCGCCGCCAGCCGCACCACGTGCGCCGAAGTCCCCCAGTACCAGGGGCCGCACAGCTCCAGCGGCACGTGATCCGACTCCAGGAAGGGCCGCCACGGCTGCGGGAACCGCGGCTCGGCATCCGCCACGATCCCGACGAGGTCCACGGCCACCGCCGTCGCCGCGAGCCCCGAGGTGCAGTTCGCCAGCACCACCGCCGCCACGTCGTCCGCCTCGCTCAGCCACAGCCCCGCGACGAACCCCGGCAGCGATCCGCTGTGCCCCGCGAGCCTTCGTGCGCCGTCGGCCGTCAGCTGCATCCCCAGCCCGTAACCGAGATCGGCGAAACCGGGCTCGGGGGGCGCTGCCGGCGTACGCATATCCCGTACGGACTCGGCGCTCAGGACCCGCTCGTCACCGCGCAGCAGGAAGTCGGCGAACCGTGCCAGGTCGCGGGTCGTGGACCACAGCTGACCGGCCGGGGCCATCAGCCCCAGGTCCTCCAACGGCTCGGGCATCATCACGTCCGCCCACGGATGCACCGCCCAGCCGCCCGCGTGCGGGGCCTGCGGCTGTCCACTCGTGCGGTCCAGCCCCAGGGGTTCCAGCACCTCGGTCCGCAGGGCCTCTTCCCACGGCATTCCGCGCAGCGTCCCGACCAGCGAACCCAGCAGGGTGTAACCCGGGTTGGAGTAGTGGTGCCTGCTTCCCGGCGTGAGCCTGAACGGGTCCTCGCCCAGTACGTCGGCGAGCTCGGGCCGCATGTCGCCGGGGGTGCGCTCCCACCACTCGCCGGGCGTCTCCGCCCCCAACCCGCCGGTGTGAGCCAGCAACTGGCCGATGGTGACCTCGCCGGCGCCGGTCCCCGGCAGGTGCTTCTCCAGCGGATCCGCGAGCTCCAGCAGCCCCTCGTCCCGCAGGCGCATCACCAGAACGGCGGTGAAGGTCTTGCTGATCGACCCGATCCGGTACTGGACGTCCCCGTCCGGACCGTGTCCCTCGACCGAGGTCCGAGAGCCCTCCCAGACGACCTCACCTCCCCGCACGACGGCCGCCACCACGGACGGCGCCCGTCCTTCGCTCTGCGCGACGGCGATCCGGTGCCGGAGCGCACGTCTGGTGGCAGGGAGAAGTTCCACGTCCTCAGAAAACTCATCCATGATCGTGTAGGTACCACACCTTGGCGTATGTAGCGTCTGCCGATCTCAAACGGCCTGGCGTTCGCGGAAGTCCCGCTCGCCGTGGAGACGGAAGTCCTGGCGCTCGTCGGCCCCGTGACGACATTTGTACAAGACCGAGGGCCGGCAGCCCAGGCATCCTCCCGCGTATGGGTATCTACGACGGTAAGCACTTGCACGGGATGCACGTGGTCCACGACGGCCCGCGGGAGGCGCCGCCGCTAGTGCTCATCCACGGATCGGGGGCCTCGGGCAGCTCCTGGGGCCCGGTAGTGCCGGCACTGGCCAGCCGGTATCACGTCATCCGGATCGACCTCCCGGGCCACGGTCAGTCCCCGCCCGCGCCGTCGTACGACGTGCCTGAGCAGGCAGCCAGCCTGGCCGCGGCGCTCGATGAGCTCGGCCTTCGTCCGGTCACCGTGGCCGGGCACTCCAGCGGCGGATACATCGCCACCGCCCTCGCCGAACAGCGCCCGGACCTGGTGGGTTCGCTCGCACTGATCAGCAGTGGCCCGAGTCCCGACGCGCTCCTTCCGCAGCCGGTCCTCCTTCGGGTCCTGATCGACCCGCCGCTCGGCCCGCTTCTATGGAGAATCCGTTCCGACGCGATGCTCCGCCGGGGGGTGACCGCGGTGTGCAACCGCCCGGTGGACGTCCCGGACGACTTGGTCGCCGATGTACGGGGCATTGGCTACCGCACGTTCAGGACGGTGCTGCGCCAAAACGGCGCGTACATCGCCGAGAGGAGCGTACCCGCGCGCCTGACCGCACTCGACGTCCCGGTTCTGGTGATCTTCGGCGCTGCCGACCGCCGCTGGGATCCGTCTTCCGTGCACCACTACGAGACGGTGCCGAACGCGCGAGTCGAGCAGCTGCCCGACGTCGGGCACTTCCCCATGCTCGAAGCGCCGGAGGCGACCGGCGAGTTGCTGCTGCGCTTCGCAGCGACGGGCCGCTGACACCCATCGCCTAGCCTGGTGCTGTGAAGTCCACCGAATCACCACCTGACTGGGCGTCGGTGGAGGTCGCCGTGCCCCGGCAGCCGGGCCGGCTGCCGGGGGTCAGCATGGCTGGGTTCCGCCAACGTGCTCCGGCGCGCGTGGATATCGCTATGGTCGCGCACCCCTCGGTCACTCTGTTCGTGGACCTGAGCGACGGAGACAGCCTTGTCTACGACGTCCACGGCCGGCGCGAATGCGGCAGTACGGTCGTTGGACTGGTACCGGGCGACCTTCGGCTCGGAGGCCGGGCGGCCGGGGGGATCGAGTGCCTCCAGATCCGGTTGTCGCCGGTCCTGGCGGTTGCGGTGCTCGGCGCATCGACCGACCTCAGCGGGACGGTGGTCTCCCTGGAGGATGTCTGGGGCCGCGACGCCGGGCGAGCCGAAGAAAGGCTGCGGGCCGCCGCGTCGTGGGACGAGCGGTTCACAATCGCACTGGATGCCCTTGGCCGACGGATGAGCGCCCGCCCGTCGCTTGATCCAGAGGTGGCCGCTGCCTGGGGGATGATGCTCACCAGTCGGGGACGGGTGCGCGTCGACAGCCTGGCGAACGAGGTGGGATGGAGCCGTAAGCGCCTGTGGTCCCGCTTCCGGTCCCAGATCGGCCTCACCCCCAAGCACGCCGCCCGGCTGGTGCGCTTCGACCACGCCGCCCATCTCCTCGCGGCGGGTAACGCCGCCGCCCGCGTGGCGGCCGCAGGCGGCTACGTCGACCAGGCCCACCTCCACCGCGAGGTCAAAGCGTTCACCGGGGTGACACCCACCGCCGTAGCCGCTGCGCCGTGGCTCGCCATCGATGACGTCGCGTGGCCGACTTCGTTCGCGGACCTGACACCGTCGACGTCTCCCATCCGTCAGGTTCCGGCGAAGTGAGCTGAGGTCTTCGTGAGACTCGTCCACGGAATCTGAGATCCCACAGCGTACGTCGTTACGTGTTGGCCATGTCCACGAAGCGCGAATAGTGGCCCTGGAAGGCCACCGTGATCGTGGCCGTGGGGCCGTTACGGTGCTTCGCCACGATCAGGTCGGCCTCGCCCGCGCGGGGGGACTCCTTCTCGTACGCGTCCTCGCGGTGCAGCAGGATCACCATGTCCGCGTCCTGCTCGATCGAGCCCGATTCACGCAGGTCGGAGACCATCGGCTTCTTGTCGGTGCGCTGTTCCGGACCACGGTTGAGCTGAGAGAGCGCGATCACGGGGACCTCCAGCTCCTTCGCCAGCAGCTTGAGGTTTCGGGACATGTCCGAGACCTCCTGCTGGCGGCTCTCGGGACGGCGTGAGCCACCCGACTGCATCAGCTGGAGGTAGTCGATGACCACGAGCGAGAGGTCGTTGCGCTGCTTGAGCCGACGGCACTTGGCACGGATCTCCATCATCGACAGGTTGGGGGAGTCGTCGATGTAGAGCGGGGCGGCGGAGACGTCCGGCATCCGGCGGGCCAGCCGGGTCCAGTCGTCGTCCGTCATCGTGCCCGAGCGCATGTGGTGCAGCGCCACCCGGGCCTCCGCCGACAGCAGGCGCATGGCGATCTCGTTGCGTCCCATTTCGAGGGAGAAGATCACGCTCGGCAGGTTGCTCTTGATGGAGCAGGCCCGGGCGAAGTCCAGCGCGAGCGTGGACTTGCCCATGGCGGGGCGGGCGGCGATGACGATCATCTGGCCGGGGTGCAGGCCGTTGGTCAGCGAGTCCAGGTCCGTGAAGCCGGTGGGGACGCCCGACATCTGGCCGCTGCGCGAACCGATCGCCTCGATCTCGTCGAGGGCGCCCTCCATGATGTCGCCGAGCGGCAGGTAGTCCTCGGAGGTCCGCTGCTCGGTGACCGCGTAGATCTCGGCCTGGGCGCTGTTGACGATCTCGTCGACGTCGCCGTCGGCCGCGTATCCCATCTGCGTGATCTTCGTACCGGCGGCGACCAGGCGCCGCAGGACGGCTCTCTCGTGGACGATCTCCGCGTAGTACTCGGCGTTCGCCGCCGTCGGTACGGACTGGACCAGGGTGTGCAGGTACGAGGCCCCGCCGACCTTGCTGATCTCGCCGCGCCGGGTCAGCTCGGCGCCGACGGTGATCGGGTCGGCCGGCTCGCCCTTGGCGTAGAGGTCGAGGATGGCCTGGTAGATCGTCTCGTGCGAGGGCCGGTAGAAGTCGTGGCCCTTCAGGACCTCGACGACATCGGCGATGGCGTCCTTCGACAGCAGCATGCCGCCGAGCACGGACTGTTCGGCGTCGAGGTCCTGCGGCGGAACGCGCTCGAAGCCGCCACCGCCGCCGTCCCACGAGCCGCCCTCACGGCCCCGGTCGTGCTGTTCGTCCCCGCGGCCGCGACCTTCACCGTTGCGGCGCGAACGGGCGGGCAGACGGTCACCCGGACTGCTGTCGGCCCAGGGGTCGTCCATGGGCTCGGGCATGCTCACCGGGCCGCCTCCTCCCGTCCGCAAAGCGGACCTCGCCGTGTCACTCTTTCTACGACACGGCTCTGACATATGGGGCACCCGAGTCGGCTGTTGGCGAGCCGGGCAACGCACCACGGTAGGGCCGGGAGCGGCGTCAGCCAATCTGGTTATCCACAGGCTGTGTGGATGAGTTGTGGACGACGGCGCCAATGCTGTGGGTAAGTCGCCGGAAGCTGTGCACGGACCGGGGGACGACGC
The DNA here is from genome assembly GCF_055564955.1 of Streptomyces sp. NPDC028910. NCBI lineage: Bacteria > Bacillati > Actinomycetota > Actinomycetes > Kitasatosporales > Streptomycetaceae > Streptomyces > Streptomyces sp. NPDC028910. The sequence continues at coordinate 191,122 of NZ_JBVHVF010000003.1, forward strand.
TGTGGACAAAATCACCTGACCCGCCCCTCCACCCCGGCTGACCTGCAACTTTCTTCTCCGAAGACCGTGGAAGAGAAAATTCTTGGCCACTGTCTCAAGATCGCCTCCAACGAGGTGGAAGGAACGCGCAAGTCAGCGCTACGGTAAGGATCTAAGCTGGGTTGCATCCATTACCTGTGGAAGATTAGATTGAGCGCATGACACAGGCCGTCGCAGCACCCAAGGCGAGGCCGGGACGGCACGACCGCGAGATATTCGCGCTCGCTGTGCCCGCCTTCGGCGCCCTCGTCGCCGAGCCCCTCTTCGTGATGGTCGACAGCGCCATCGTGGGACACCTCGGCACTCCCCAGCTGGCCGGCCTCGGCATCGCGGCCGCCCTGCTCACCACCGCCGTGAGCGTCTTCGTCTTCCTCGCCTACGCCACCACCGCGGCCGTCTCCCGCCGGGTCGGTGCGGGCGACCTGCAGGCGGCCATCCGGCAGGGCATGGACGGCATATGGCTCGCTCTCCTTCTGGGCGGGGCCGTCATCGCCGTGGTGCTGCCCGCGGCACCCTCGCTGATCTCCCTCTTCGGGGCCTCCGAGACCGTCGCCCCCTACGCGATCACCTACCTGCGGATCTCCGCTCTCGGCATTCCCGCCATGCTGATGGTCCTGGCCGCCACCGGCGTCATCCGCGGCCTCCAGGACACCCGCACCCCGCTCTACGTCGCCGTCGGCGGCTTCGCCCTCAACGCGGGCCTGAACGCCGCGCTCGTCTACGGTGCGGACCTCGGCATCGCCGGCTCCGCCTGGGGCACGGTCATCGCCCAGTGCGCCATGGCCGCCGCCTACCTCGTCGTGGTGGTGCGCGGAGCCCGGCGGCACGGCGCCTCGCTGCGCCCGGACACGGCGGGAATCCGGGCCTGTGCCCAGGCCGGGGCGCCCCTGCTGGTCCGTACCCTGTCCCTGCGGGCCATCCTGATGATCGCGACCGCCGTGGCCGCCCGGCTCGGCGACGCCGACATCGCCGCGCACCAGATACTGCTCTCCCTGTGGAGCCTGCTCGCCTTCGCTCTGGACGCCATCGCGATCGCCGGGCAGGCGATCATCGGCCGCTACCTGGGCGCAGGCGACACCGAGGGCGCCAAGGCCGTCTGCCGCCGCATGGTGCAGTGGGGAATCGTCTCGGGGGTCGTGCTCGGCCTGCTGGTCGTCCTGGCGCGCCCGGTGTTCATCCCGCTGTTCACCAGTGATCCGGCGGTCGAGGAAGCCCTGCTGCCCGCCCTGCTCGTCGTGGCCCTCGCGCAGCCCGTCTCCGGCATCGTCTTCGTGCTCGACGGCGTACTGATGGGCGCGGGCGACGGCCGCTACCTGGCCCGGGCCATGCTCCTGACGCTGGCCGCCTTCATCCCGGCCGCGCTGCTCGTCCCGGTCGCGGGCGGCGGCCTGACGACGCTCTGGTGGGCCATGACACTGATGATGCTGGTCCGGATGGCCACCCTCCAGCTGCGCGCCCACTCGGGCCGGTGGGTGATCGCGGGAGCCACGCGGTAGGCGGGTCGGGCCCGAACGGCACGACACCCTTCGGCATGTTTCACGTGAAACATGCACGGGTCACCCGACGTTTCACGTGAAACGTCGCCCTGGCCGACAGGTGAAGCGACGAGCGCCCGGCAACGGCGAAGGGCCGCACCCCAGCGGGGTGCGGCCCTTCACGTACGCAGCCCTTAGGCGGCGACGACCTCGATGCCCACGTTCGCGGCCACGTCGGCGTGCAGACGCACGGAGACCTGGTACGAACCGAGGGTCTTGATCGGGGAGCCCAGCTCGACGCGGCGCTTGTCGACCTTCGGGCCGCCCGAGGACTCGATCGCCGTGGCGATGTCGGCCGGGGTCACGGAACCGAAGAGACGACCGGCGTCACCCGCGCGGGTGGCCAGACGGACCTTCACACCCTCGAGCTTGGCCTTGACCTCGTTGGCCTGCTCGATGGTCGCGATCTCGTGGATCTTGCGGGCGCGGCGGATCTGCGCCACGTCCTTCTCGCCACCCTTGGTCCAGCGGATCGCGAAACCACGCGGGACCAGGTAGTTGCGAGCGTAACCGTCCTTGACGTCGACGACATCGCCGGCGGTACCGAGGCCAGAGACCTCGTGGGTCAGGATGATCTTCATTAGTCGGTCACCCTTTCCTTATCGCGCGGTGGACGTGTAGGGCAGCAGCGCCATCTCACGGCTGTTCTTCACGGCCGTGGCGACGTCACGCTGGTGCTGCGTGCAGTTGCCGGTAACGCGGCGGGCACGGATCTTGCCGCGGTCGGAAATGAACTTCCGCAGCATGTTCGTGTCCTTGTAGTCCACGTACGCGGTCTTGTCCTTGCAGAACGCGCAGACCTTCTTCTTAGGCTTGCGCACAGGCGGCTTCGCCATTGTGTCTCTCCTGTGTGATCAAGAAGTGGGGATGCGAGCTGCCCTAGAAGGGCGGCTCGTCCGAGTAGCCACCGCCGGAGCCGCCGGAGCTTCCGCCCCAGCCGCCCCCGCCGCCGCCCTGCTGCTGGCCACCGGCCGGCGCGCTGGACGCCCACGGGTCGTCGGAGGGAGCTCCGCCGCCCTGCGGGGCACCGGTGCTGGGGGCTCCGCCCCAGTTACCGCCGCCGCCGCCCTGCTGCTGACCGCCGCCGCCGTATCCACCCTGGCCGCCGCGACCGGTGGTCTTGGTGACCTTGGCCGTGGCGTTCTTCAGGCTGGGGCCGACTTCCTCGACGTCCAGCTCGTAGACCGTGCGCTTGACACCCTCACGGTCCTCGTACGACCGCTGCCTCAGCCGGCCCTGCACGATGACGCGCATGCCTCGCTGGAGGGACTCAGCGACGTTCTCCGCCGCCTGTCGCCACACCGAGCAGGTCAGGAACAGGCTCTCGCCGTCCTTCCACTCATTGGTCTGACGATCGAAGGTGCGGGGGGTGGACGCGACACGGAACTTCGCGACCGCCGCACCCGAGGGGGTGAAGCGCAGCTCGGGGTCGTCGACGAGATTGCCGACGACCGTGATGACGGTCTCGCCTGCCATGGATGAACCTCTCGGCGGGGATTGCTGCTGGGCTGCTGTGCTACTCGATCCCGATTACCGCTGAACCGAAGTTCAGTGGGTCTCGGGGCGAAGGACCTTGGTCCGGAGAACCGACTCGTTCAGGTTCATCTGTCGGTCAAGCTCCTTGACGACCGCAGGCTCGGCCTGGAGGTCGATGACCGAGTAGATGCCCTCGGGCTTCTTCTTGATCTCGTAAGCGAGACGACGACGGCCCCAGGTGTCGACCTTCTCGACCTTTCCGTTGCCCTCACGGACGACAGAAAGGAAGTTCTCGATCAGCGGGGAGACAGCGCGCTCCTCGAGATCGGGGTCGAGGATGACCATCACTTCGTAGTGACGCATGTGGAACCCACCTCCTTTGGACTCAGCGGCCACGGTCGTTCCGTGGCAGGAGGGTCGTGATGCGTGCGCACGGTGTCCGAGAGCAGACACCGCGCAGACCGTACAGACTACCTGCTCGACTCCTTCCGGTTGAAATCCGGCAGGAGGGGGCCACAATCTGTATCCATCGGGTGTGCTCGGTGCTATGTCCCGGATCCTCCGGAGGCGGGCCCCGCGCACCGCTCTGCTTCAGCCAGGAGGTGCCTTTCCGATGGCACAGGCAACGCGACCCAAGTCCTCGATCTCGCTCTTCTCGACCGACGGCAAGCCCCACCCGCTACAGGACACCCTGCTGGCGGTCACCCTGGTCCTCGGCGCCGTGGCGTTCGTCACGGGGTTCTTCCACCACCTGCACCTGCTCAGCTCGTGGACCGGGCTGATCGGAATCCTGACCGGCGCGTACGGGCAGTTCATCTCCGTCACGACACGCGAGCGCTTCGCACTGATCATCGGCCTTGGCGCAGCAGCCATCGGCTTCTTCCTCGGAATGGCGCACGGCGGCCTTTTCGGGGGCTGGCTGGGCTGACCGGGGGACCTCCGCGGCAGGGCGCCGGCCGCGCACCGGCCCGGGCCCCCGGCCCGTCCCCCAGATGGGTGGCGCCCTTGTCGCAGTAGGCTTCGCGCCATAGCCAGCGAAGCCGCCGGAGGAGACGCCCCGCATGAGCCTGTCCCTGAGGACCATCAGCCGAGAGCAGCATCTGGGTTACCTCCAGAGCCTGCCCTCGGCGAGCCACTGCCAGGTCCCGGCGTGGGCCGACGTGAAGAACGAGTGGCGTTCGGAGAACCTGGGATGGTTCAACGAGTCCGAAGAACTCGTCGGCGCGGCCCTCGTCCTGTACCGACAGCTGCCCAAGGTGAAGCGGTACCTCGCGTACCTTCCCGAGGGCCCGGTCATCAACTGGTACGCCCCGAACCTGGAGGAGTGGCTCCAGCCGATGCTGGCCCACCTCAAGCAACAGGGCGCCTTCACCGTGAAGATGGGCCCGCCCGTCGTCATCCGCCGCTGGAACTCGACCGCCATCAAGGCCGGCATCCAGGACCCCGACGTCAAGCGTCTACGCGACGTGGAGGCCTCGGTCATCGAGCCCCGCGCCTTCGAGGTGTCCGACAAGCTGCGCCGCATGGGCTGGCAGCAGGCCGAGGACGGCGGCGCCGGCTTCGGCGACGTCCAGCCCCGCTACGTCTTCCAGGTACCGCTGGCCAACCGCTCGCTGGACGACGTCCTCAAGGGCTTCAACCAGCTGTGGCGCCGCAACATCAAGAAGGCCGAGAAGGCCGGCGTCGAGGTCGTCCAGGGCGGCTACGACGACCTGCCGACCTGGCAGCACCTGTACGAGATCACGGCCGAGCGCGACAAGTTCCGCCCGCGCCCGCTCAGCTACTTCCAGCGCCAGTGGACGGCCCTCAACTCCGAGGACCCCAACCGGATGCGCCTCTACATCGCGACGCACGAGGGGGAGCCGCTGGCCGCCGCCACGATGCTCACCGTCGGCCAGCACGTCTGGTACTCCTACGGTGCCTCCGCCAACCACAAGCGCGAGGTCCGGCCGTCGAACGCGATGCAGTGGCGCATGCTGCGCGACTCGTACGCGCTCGGCGCGAGCGTCTACGACCTGCGCGGCATCTCTGACACGCTGGACGAGAACGACCACCTGTTCGGTCTGATCCAGTTCAAGGTCGGCACGGGCGGCGAGGCCGTGGAGTACGTCGGCGAGTGGGACTTCCCCCTCAACAAGGTCCTGCACAAGGCACTCGACATCTACATGTCGCGCCGCTGACCCGATCCCCACCCCGCCCCATCCACATACACAACACCGCTGCACACGCAGCTTCTCAGGAGAGGTTCCGGACGGGCATGGCGCTCACGCTCTACGTCGACACCGCGCGCTGGCGTGCGCACCAGAAGCAGATCCAGGACCAGTTCCCCGGAATGATCCCGGTCTGCAAGGGCAACGGCTACGGCTTCGGCCACGAGCGGCTGTGCGAGGAGGCGACCCGGATGGGCGCCGACGTGCTCGCCGTCGGGACGACGTACGAGGCCGCGAGCATCAAGGACTGGTTCGGCGGCGACCTGCTCGTCCTCACCCCGTTCCGGCGGGGCGAGGAGCCGGTACCGCTGCCGGACCGGGTCATCCGATCGGTGTCCTCGCTGGAGGGGGTGCGCGGCCTGGTCGGCGCCCGTGTGGTCATCGAGTGCATGAGCTCGATGCGCCGTCACGGAATCTCCGAGCAGGACCTCGGCCAGCTGCACGGGGCCATAGAGGACGTCCGGCTGGAGGGCTTCGCCCTGCACCTGCCGCTGGACCGCCCCGACGGCTCGGACGCCGTCGAGGAGGTCATCGGCTGGATGGACCGGCTGCGCGCGGCCCGGCTGCCGCTGCACACCATGTTCGTCAGCCACCTGCGGGCACAGGAGCTGGCACGGCTCCAGCAGCAGTTCCCGCAGACCCGCTTCCGGGCCCGCATCGGCACCCGGCTGTGGCTGGGCGACCACGATGCGACCGAGTACCGCGGCGCGGTCCTCGACGTCACGCGCGTGGCCAAGGGCGACCGGTTCGGCTACCGCCAGCAGAAGGCCGCCTCCGACGGCTGGCTGGTCGTGGTCGCCGGCGGCACCTCGCACGGGGTGGGCCTGGAGGCCCCCAAGGCGCTCCACGGCGTGATGCCGCGCGCCAAGGGCGTCGCCCGGGCGGGCCTGGCCACGGTCAACCGGAACCTGTCGCCCTTCGTGTGGGCGGGCAAGCAGCGCTGGTTCGCGGAGCCTCCGCACATGCAGGTCTCGATCCTGTTCGTCCCCTCGGACGCGACCGAGCCGAAGGTCGGCGACGAGCTCGTGGCGCACCTGCGCCACACCACCACGCAGTTCGACCGGGTGCTCGACGCCTGAGCCGGCCAGGTCAGTGCCTGGGGCCCGTGCCCCAGTCGACCCGCTGTCCCTCCGAGGGCGCCGCGTACCGCGGCGCCCTCGCCGCGTCCGACAGCACGAACACGTCCTCGGCCCCGTCCAGGACGCCACCGGAGGGGTCGTCCGAGCCGTCCCGGCGCACGACGTCCCGCTCGGGCATCAGGATGTCCCGGACGATGACCGCGCACAGGTAGAGGGTGGTCAGCAGGTGGGCGGCGATCGCCAGCTGGTAGCCCTCCACGGGCAGGCCCTGGTGCTTGTCCCCGCTGGTCGTGTAGGCGAGGTAGAACCAGATCCCGAGGAAGTAGACGACCTCGCCGGCCTGCCAGATCAGGAAGTCCCGCCAGCGCGGCCGGGCCAGCGCGGCGAGCGGGATGAGCCACAGCACGTACTGCGGCGAGTAGACCTTGTTGCACAGGATGAAGACGGCGACCACCAGGAAGGCCAGCTGCGCGAACCGGGGCCGCCGGGGGGCGGTCAGGGTGAGCAGTGCGATGGCCCCGCACAGCAGGAGCGTCAGCCCCGTCGCGTACGTGTTCGCGCCGTCCAGGGGGTTGCCCGAGCGCTGGGAGATCAGCAGCCATACGGATCCGAAGTCGATGGGCCGCTCCTGGCTGAAGGTGTAGAACTTCGTCCAGCCGTCCCAGGCCAAGAGCATGACGGGCAGGTTCACCGCGAGCCAGGCCGCGGCCGCGCCGACGACGGCCGAGCCGAAGTCGCGCCACTTGCCCGCCCGCCAGCAGAGCACGAACAGCACCCCGAGCAGCAGCACGGGATAGAGCTTGGCAGCGGTGGCCAGGCCGATGAGGACGCCGAAGAGGACCGAGCGCCCGCGCGACCACATGAGCATCCCGGCGGCGGTCAGTGCGATGGCCAGCAGGTCCCAGTTGATCGTCGCCGTCAGTGCGAAGGCGGGCGCGAGGGCGAAGAGCAGGGCGTCCCAGGGCCGGCGCCGGTGGGTACGGGCCACACAGACGGCGATGACCGCCGCGCAGGCCATCAGCATGCCCGCGTTGACCATCCAGTACATCTGCTCGCGGTGCTGCATGGAGCCGCTGCCGGGGGTCAGCCAGGAGGCGATCTCCATGAAGAGCCCGGTGAGCACCGGGTACTCCAGATACTCCATGTCGCCGGGGAGCCGGTCGAAGTAGGGCGTCAGGTTGTCGGCGAAACCGCGTACCGCGTACAGGTGCGGGATGTCGGAGTAGCAGGCGTGCGTGTACTGCGAGCCCGCTCCCCGGAACCATGCCCAGTCGTAGCAGGGCAGCTTCTGCACCATGCCGAGCGCGAACATGCCGATGGCGATCAGGGCCACGATGCGGACCGGCCCCAGCCAGTGGCCGCCGAGCCGGGCGTAGCGGCCGAGCGGGCCACCGATGAGCTCACTGCCGGCTGCGGCGACCTCGTCCTGCTGCGTGGGCAGTACGGGGCGGTCCTCGTGCACCTTGGTCATGGGCTCATCCTGCCGTACGGGGCCGGACATGAGGGAAGGCCGTCGCACGGCGGGTGCGACGGCCTTCCTCGGCTCACGGGGCGCCGGGGCCCATCACTCGGCCTCGCTGCCGGTGACGTCTCCGGTGGTGCCACCCGGGCGGCCCGGTTTGGCGGTGTTCGTCGGCGACGGCGATCCGCTGGATCCGCCGGTGGTGCCGGCGATGATCCCTGAGCTGGATCCGCTGTTCGTGCTTCCGTCACTGGTCCCGCCCGTGGTGTCCGGGTCGCAGTACAGCTCCCACGGCTTGCAGGACGGCTTGCCGCCCTTGGAGGGGCTCGGGGACGGCGGCGGGGAGCTCGGGGGGAGCGTCGACGGAGACGCGGACGGCGGCACGAGGACCGAGGGGGTGGGGGAGGGGGCACCGGCGGAGTCGGCGGTGACGCCGATGTCCTCGGCCTCCGGGAAGTTCTTGGCCGGGACGCCCTTGAGCGCCTCGCTCATGTACTCGGTCCAGATCTCGGCCGGGATGTCACCACCGTGGATGGAGGGGATGTCACCGACGCCGTTCATGGAGATCAGCGCCTTGTCCGCCGAATTGGGGTCGCTGCGGAAGAGAGCGACGGAGGTGGACAGCTCCGGGGTGTAGCCGACGAACCACGCCGACTTGTTCTTGTCCGTGGTACCGGTCTTGCCCGCCGCGGGCCGGCCCAGCTTCTTGGCCTTCTTGCCGGTGCCGTTCTGGACGACGTTCTCCAGCACCTTGGTGATGTTGTCCGCGACGGAGGCGTCCATGGCCCGCTGGTCCTTGGGGGGCTCGAAGCCGGACAGCTTCTCGCCGTTCTTCGCGACTTCGATCACGGAGTACGGCTCGCGGTGCGTACCGGAGGCGGCGAAGGTGGCGTACGAGTCGGCCATCCGGATGGCGCTGGGCGTCGAGGTGCCCAGGGCGAAGGAGGCGTCGTTGTTCGGGTTCAGCGATTCCGGGAGGAGGCCCGTGGACGTGGCCACCTCGCGGACCTTGTCGTGGCCGACGTCGAAGACGAGCTGGGCGAACGGGACGTTGATGGACTTCTCCATCGCCTCGTTGAGGTCGACGTATCCGAAGGGGGTGGTGGCCTCGTTCTTCTGCTTGAAGGGGTTCCCGGAGGCATCGCGCAGGGGCTTGCCGTCACGGTTGTTGATCACGGTCAGGTCGTTGGCCTGGTACTTGCTGTCGACCGAGATGCCCTGGCCCTTGGAGTACTGGGTGCCGTACTCCATCGCCGCCGCCAGCACGTACGGCTTCCAGGTCGAGCCGACCGGGACACCGCTGGTGTTGGCGTTGTTGCTGAAGTACTTCTGGTCCCAGCCCGGGCCGCCGTACAGGGCCACGATGGCCCCGGTCTTCACGTCCACGGAGGCCGCGCCGAACTGCACGAAGGTGTCGGTATCAGGGCGTTTCTTCTCGTCGATGAACCCGTTGCGGATGTCCTCGACCGCCTTGACCAGGGCGTCCACCTTCGGCTTCTGGAAGGTGGTCTTGATCCGGTAACCACCCAGGGCCATCTGCTCGGGAGTGATGCCCTTGGTCTTCATCACGTAGGCCTTGGCCGTGTCGACCAGGTAGCCGATCTGGCCCGTCATGCCGCGGGCCTGTTCCGATTCGACGCGCGGGGGGAAGTCCGCGTCCTTGTACTTCTCCCGCTCGGCCTTGTCCATCCGGCCGACTTCGACCTCGCGGTCCAGCACCCAGGCCCAGCGCTTCCTGGCCCGCTGCTCGTTGAGGGCGGGCGTGGCCGCGGCGCCGATGCCGCCGTCCGGGTTGTAGAGGTTGGGGCCCTTGAGCACGGCGGCGAGGAAGGCGCACTCGGCGGGGTTCAGGTCCTGGCTGTCCTTGCCGAAGTAGGCGCGGGCCGCGGCCTGGATGCCGTAGGCGTCCCGCCCGTAGTAGGCGGTGTTGAGGTAGCCCGCGAGGACGGTGTCCTTCTCCTCGGAGACACCCAGCTTTATCGCGATGAAGAGCTCGGTGACCTTCCGCTTGAGCGTCTGTTCGGAGTCCAGGTAGGTGTTCTTCACGTACTGCTGGGTGATGGTCGAGCCGCCCTGGGTCGAGCCGCCCGTGGCCATATTCCACACGGCGCGGGCGATGCCCATCGGGTCCACGCCCTTGTCCGTCTCGAAGGACTGGTTCTCCGCCGCGATCACGGCGTCCCTCATCGACCGGGGGATGCTCGAGATGGGCACGATCTGCCGGTTCATCGAACCGCCGGTCGCCACCATCTGGCTGCCGTCTTCCCAGTAGAAGACGTTGTTCTGCGCCTGGGCGGCCTTGTGCGGGTCGGGCGTGTTCACCAGGGCGATGCCGATGCCGGCGCCGGCGACCATGACCGCGAAGAAGCCCAGGGCGGTGCCGGAGACGAACTTCCAGGACGGTACGAAGCGCTTCCAGCCGTCCCGGTCGGACCGCGGGTAGTTGATCAGCCGCTTGTCCGGGCGACCGGCGCCGCGCGCGGCGTTTCCGGTTCCTCTTCCGCGGCCGGCGGACCCTCTCTGGGCGGCCCGGCGGGCCTCGGCACGACTGCCGGCGGCGGGCTGCTGTCCGTACGGGCCGCTGGGTGACGCGGTGGGGACGTCACGTCTTGCCGCAGCGCCCCTGCCGGGGCGCTGCTGGGCGGCGCGGCGGGCGGCGGCGCGCCCACCACCCTGGGGCTGCGGCGGTTTGCGACGGTGCTCGCTCATCGAACGACTACTCCTCGGGCAGGCGAGTGGCCTGGAAGCGGCAGATGAATTCCGGTTCCCCCGGTGTCATGGCGCACAGACTACGCACGCTCAAAACCCGACCAGTGCCGAAGTTCACCCCAAATCAGGCAACCTGCCTCCCGCGAATTGGTGATGTGACGCCGGTCACCACGCCTCCCCTTGTCGATCAGGGCGGCCCGTTCTATCGTCTGGATGTATCGAGTCGATACATCAGCTCGGCATAAAGACTCAGGGGCGGAGGGAGGCAGGCGGATGAGCAGACGCTCAGGCATCCTCGAGTTCGCCGTCCTCGGCCTGCTTCGCGAATCCCCCATGCACGGCTACGAGCTGCGCAAGCGGCTCAACACCTCACTGGGGGTGTTCAGGGCCTTCAGCTACGGGACGCTCTACCCCTGCCTCAAGACTCTGGTCGCCAACGGCTGGTTGATCGAAGAACCGGGCAACGCCCCGGAAGACGCTCTCGCCGCTTCACTCGCAGGGCGCCGCGCCAAGATCGTCTACCGGTTGACGGCCGCGGGTAAGGAGCACTTCGAGGAGCTCCTCTCCCACACGGGCCCCGACACCTGGGAGGACGAGTCCTTCGCCGCCCGCTTCGCCTTCTTCGGCCAGACCGAACGAAACGTGCGCATGCGGGTACTGGAGGGCCGCCGCAGCCGGCTGGAGGAGCGCCTGGAGAAGATGCGCGCCTCACTCGCCCGCACGCGGGAGCGCCTCGACGACTACACGCTTGAGCTGCAGCGGCACGGCATGGAGTCGGTGGAGCGCGAAGTGCGCTGGCTGAACGAGCTCATCGAGAGTGAGCGGGCGGGACGGGATCGGAGACGATCCGGTCCGTCCGACGAAACTGAAAAATGAGGCCTGCATCTCGCAGACCTCGTCCGAGAACAAATAGGGAGCAACCGGAATGGGTTCGGTTCGCGTAGCCATCGTCGGCGTAGGCAACTGCGCCGCCTCGCTGGTGCAGGGCGTCGAGTACTACAAGGACGCCGACCCGGCGTCCAAGGTCCCCGGTCTGATGCACGTCCAGTTCGGCGACTACCACGTGCGTGACATCGAGTTCGTCGCCGCGTTCGACGTCGACGCGAAGAAGGTCGGCCTCGACCTTTCGGACGCCATCGGCGCCAGCGAGAACAACACCATCAAGATCTGCGACGTCCCGAACACCGGGGTGACCGTTCAGCGCGGCCACACCCTGGACGGGCTGGGCAAGTACTACCGCATGACGATCGAGGAGTCCCCCGAGGCTCCCGTCGACGTGGTCCAGATCCTCAAGGACCGCCAGGTCGACGTCCTCATCTGCTACCTGCCCGTCGGCTCCGAGGACGCGGCGAAGTTCTACGCCCAGTGCGCCATCGACGCCAAGGTCGCCTTCGTCAACGCTCTCCCGGTCTTCATCGCCGGCACCAAGGAGTGGGCCGACAAGTTCACCGAGGCCGGTGTCCCGATCGTCGGCGACGACATCAAGTCGCAGGTCGGCGCCACCATCACGCACCGTGTGATGGCGAAGCTGTTCGAGGACCGCGGTGTCCGTCTTGAGCGCACCATGCAGCTCAACGTCGGCGGCAACATGGACTTCAAGAACATGCTGGAGCGCGACCGCCTCGAGTCGAAGAAGATCTCCAAGACGCAGGCCGTCACCTCGCAGATCCCCGACCGTGAGCTCGGCGAGAAGAACGTCCACATCGGCCCGTCCGACTACGTGGCGTGGCTCGACGACCGCAAGTGGGCCTACGTCCGCCTCGAGGGCCGTGCCTTCGGCGATGTCCCGCTGAACCTCGAGTACAAGCTCGAGGTGTGGGACTCCCCGAACTCCGCCGGTGTCATCATCGACGCGCTGCGCGCTGCGAAGATCGCCAAGGACCGCGGCATCGGCGGCCCGATCCTTTCGGCGTCCAGCTACTTCATGAAGTCGCCGCCGGTGCAGTACTTCGACGACGAGGCCTACGCCAACGTCGAGAAGTTCATCAAGGGCGAGGTCGAGCGCTAGTCGAACCCAAGGGTCCTATGGACACCAGGGCTTCGACTGTTCTTCCGCGGAGGGTCCCCGGGCAATGTGCCCGGGGACCCTCCGCGTATGTGACCCTTGCCCTCATGCCTGTCGTACGTGATCTGCGCGTACTCCTGCGCCTGAGGGACTTCCGCAACCTGCTCGCCGTACGGCTGCTCTCCCAGGCGGCGGACGGCGTCTACCAGGTCGCGCTCGCCACCTACGTCGTCTTCTCCCCGGAGAGGCAGACCTCCCCGGCAGCCATCGCCTCGGCCATGGCGGTCCTGCTGCTGCCCTATTCGGCGATCGGACCCTTCGCCGGAGTACTGCTCGACCGCTGGCGCCGCCGTCAGGTCTTCCTCTACGGCAATCTGCTGCGTGCCTTCCTGGCCTGCGTCACCGGGATCCTGATCGTCGCGCACGTTCCCGACTGGCTGTTCTACGCCTCGGCGCTGTCCGTGACCGCCGTCAACCGCTTCGTGCTGGCCGGGCTCGCCGCCTCGCTGCCGCACGTCGTCGGCCCCGCCCAGTTGGTCACCGCGAACGCGCTCTCCCCCACCGCGGGAACCCTCGCGGCGGTCGCCGGCGGAGGACTGGCCGTCCTCGTCCGGCTGCTGACCTCCGACTCCGACGCTGTCGTCGTCCAGCTCGGCGCCGGGCTCTATCTCTGTGCGGCCCTCGTCTCGCTGCGCCTGGCCGTCGGCCTGCTCGGGCCCGACCATCCCCCTGGCCAGGTCCAGCCCTCGGTCGCAGAAGGGATCGCCCACACCGCGCGGGGCATGGCCGAAGGCCTCAGGCACCTCGCCGACCGGCGTGAGGCGGCCCGCGCGCTCATCGCGATGACCACGATGCGGTTCTGTTACGGGGCCCTGTTCGTCATGCTGCTGATGCTCTGCCGCTACGCCTGGTCGGACAACGAGGCCGACGGGTTGGCCCTGCTGGGCGTCGCGGTCGGCGCCTCCGGGGCCGGGTTCTTCGCGGCCGCAGTAGTGACCCCACGGCTGGTGGACCGGCTGGGCACCCTCGGCTGGATCACGGCCTGCTCCGCGGGCTCCGCGATCCTGGTGCCGGCCCTCGGCTTGTTCTTCGCGCCCGGACCGATGCTGGTCACCGCGTTCGTCCTGGGCCTCGCCACTCAGGGCGCCAAGATCTCCACCGACACGGAAGTGCAGTCCCGGGTGGACGACGAGTACCGCGGCCGTGTCTTCTCCGTCTACGACGTGCTGTTCAACGTCGCATTCGTCGGAGCGGCGGCGGTGGCCGCCCTCATGCTGCCCCCCGACGGGCGGTCCGTGGCCCTGCTCCTCACTGTGGCCGCCCTCTACGCCGCGACCGCGGCGATACTGGCTCGGCACGGGCGACGTTTCACGTGAAACATCGACTCGGCTGACGAGGTCGGGGTGCATGTTTCACGTGAAACATCCACCCCCGGCGCCGGCACGTCAGGCCTGCGCGGCCCACCACTCCTTGAGCGCGGCGACGGCGGCGTCACGCCCCATCGGACCGTTCTCCAGCCGCAGCTCCAGCAGGAAGGCGTAGGCCTTGCCGATCACCGGACCAGGGCCGACACCCAGCACCTGCATGATCTCGTTTCCGTCCAGGTCGGGGCGGATCGCGTCCAGCTCCTCCTGCTCCTGCAACTGCGCGATGCGCTCCTCCAGCCCGTCGTAGGTACGGGAGAGGGCGCCGGCCTTGCGCTTGTTGCGCGTGGTGCAGTCGGACCGGGTCAGCTTGTGCAGGCGCTCCAGCAGCGGACCGGCGTCGCGGACATAGCGACGCACCGCGGAGTCGGTCCACTCCCCGTCGCCGTAGCCGTGGAAGCGCAGATGCAGCTCCACGAGCCGGGACACGTCCTTGATCATGTCGTTGGAGTACTTCAGAGCGGTCAGCCGCTTCTTGGTCATCTTCGCGCCGACCACCTCGTGGTGGTGGAAGGAGACCCGGCCGTCACTCTCGAAGCGGCGGGTGCGGGGCTTGCCGATGTCGTGCAGCAGGGCCGCGAGCCGCAGCACCAGGTCCGGACCCTCTTCCTCGAGGGCGATCGCCTGCTCCAGCACGATCAGCGAGTGATCGTAGACGTCCTTGTGCCGGTGGTGCTCGTCACTCTCCAGCCGCAGGGCGGGCAGCTCGGGAAGCACCCGGTCGGCCAGCCCGGTGTCCACCAGCAGTCCCAGACCCTTGCGCGGGTGGTCGGACAGAATCAGCTTGTTCAGCTCGGCCTGGACCCGCTCCGCCGAGACGATCTCGATGCGGTCGGCCATCGCCTTCATGGCCGCAACGACCTCCGGGGCGACCTCGAAGTCCAGCTGCGCGGCGAACCGCGCCGCCCGCAGCATCCGCAGCGGATCGTCGGAGAACGAGTCCTCCGGGGTGCCGGGGGTGCGCAGCACACCGGCCGCCAGGTCATCCAGACCGCTGTACGGGTCGATGAACTCCTGCTCCGGCAGGGCCAGCGCCATGGCGTTGACCGTGAAGTCACGCCGGACCAAGTCGTCGTCGATCGAGTTCCCGTAGGCGACCTCGGGCTTGCGCGACGTGCGGTCGTAGGCCTCCGAGCGGTACGTCGTCACCTCGATCTGGAAGTCCCGTACGGCGTCCGCGACGCGGGCGCTCTTCTGCGCCCCGACGGTGCCGAAGGCGATGCCGACGTCCCACACCGAGTCGGCCCACGGCCGGACGATCTTGAGCACGTCCTCGGGGCGGGCGTCTGTGGTGAAGTCGAGGTCGTTGCCGAGACGCCCGAGCAGCGCGTCGCGGACGGACCCACCGACCAGGGCGAGGCGGAAGCCCGCCTCCTGGAATCGGCGGCCGAGCTCGTCGGCGACAGGGGCGACCCGCAGCAGTTCACTGACCGCGCGGCGCTGCACCTGACTCAGGGCACTGGGATTGTCTTCATTGGCGTTCGGCACAACAGAAAAGGGTACGTGCCCGGCCCGCCGGGGGCCGCCCCGTTTTGCGGCGACCCCGGTACACGGCTGCCCCAGGGCCGAGCCGATCATGTGGAGCAAGGCGCGGCACTCGCACACAGCGGGCCTCGTTACCATGCGTGGACGCACAAAAGACGACCACTGACACTTCGAGGGACGGGCTAGCGCGTGGCCGAGGCGGCAGACATCCAGGGGGAGTCCCCCGCTCCTGTCCGGCGCCGATGGCTGCGCCGGGCGGTCGTCCTGCTGAGCGGGACGCCCGTACTCGCCGCTCTGGTCTACTCCCCCGCCCCCAAGGCCGAGGCCGTCCAGGCTTCCTCCGTCGACGTCCAGCTGGTCTCCCTGGCCCCCAGCGCCCCCGTCAAGGGAGACACCCTCACCATCGAGGGCACGGTGCTCAACACCGGATCGGAGACGATCACCGAGGCCCATGTCGGCCTGCGGGTCGGGCCCGCCCTCGCGGACCGCTCGTCCATCGACGAGGCGGCCGAGCGCAACAGCTTCCGGGCCGGCATCGACCCGGGCGAGATCGACCCGGCCTACGCGGTGAAGATCGCCTCCCTGCCGTCGAAGGTCAGCCGGCCCTTCACCCTCACGATCCCGGTGAACAAGCTGGAGCTGGACAAGGACGGCGTCTACCAGCTCGGCGTCTCCCTGTCCGGGGTGACCGAGAGCCGCCCGTCCGAACAGGTACTGGGCATCAAGCGGACCTTCCTGCCCTGGCAGCCGGAGGCCGCCGCCAAGCGCTCCCAGCTGACCTACGCGTGGCCGCTGATCTCCACCACCCGCGTGACGGCGGAGACCGGCTCCGACGAACTCCAGACCCCCGTCTTCCTCGATGATTCGCTCGCCGAGGAGCTCAGGCCGGGCGGCCGCCTGGAGCAGATGGTCACCCTCGGAAAAGACCTGCCGATCACCTGGGTCATCGACCCCGACCTGCTCTACACGGTCGACGCGATGACCAAGGGCTACCGGGTCCGCAGCCCGGGCGGCAAGCCCGTCCAGGGGAAGAACAAGGCCGTCGCCGAGCAGTGGCTGAGCTCCCTGGAAGCCGCCGTCCAGGGCAAGAAGGTCGTCGCCCTGCCGTTCGCCGACCCCGACCTCGCCTCCCTCGCCCACCACGGCAAGGACGTCTCCGGCACCCTGGGCCAGCTGCGCCCCGCGACCGACAAGGCGAAGCAGGCCGTCGAGACGGTCCTGCACGTACCCGCGTCCACCGACTTCTCCTGGCCCGTCGACGGCGCCATCGACCCCTCGATCGTCAACGTCGCCACCTCCGCCGGCGCCCACAACGTCCTCACCCGCAGCGACAGCCTGGTGGAGAGCGGCGCCCTCGGATACACGCCCTCGGCCGCCCGGCCCATCGGCGCCGGCACCACCGCCGTCGTGGCGGACGCCGACCTGTCCACCGCCTTCGAGGGCAGCATGCTGAACGCGGGGAGCTCCACCCTCGCGGTGCAGCGGTTCCTCGCCCACAGCCTCGCCCTCAACCTGCAGAAGACCGACGAGCCGCGCAGCTTCGTCGTCGCCCCACAGCGGATGCCCACCGTCAGTCAGGTGCAGACGATGGCCGCCGCCCTCCGCGGCCTCCACGCGGGCCGCTGGACGCAGCCCGGGGACCTGGAGGCCGCGGCCGCCGCCAAGCCCGATCCCCGAGCCACCACCCAGGTGCCGGGCGCCGGGCAGTATCCCGATGCCCTGCGCAAGCAGGAGCTGCCGGTTTCGGCCTTCGAGAAGATCCGCACCACGCAGAACACCCTCGACCACTTCAAAGTGATCCTTGCCGCGCCCGACCGCGTGGAGATCCCCTTCGGCAACACCACCAACCGGGAGATGTCCACCTCCTGGCGCGGGCGTCCCGAAGAGGCCCGCCTCTACCGGGACCAGGTGCAGGACTACCTGATCGGTCTCACCGAGAAGGTCAAGGTCGTCCCCAAGTCGGACGCCACCCTGTCCGGACACAGCGCCACCATCCCGGTCAGCGTCCAGAACAGCCTCGTCCAGGACGTCCACAACCTCGTCCTGCGGGTGAAGTCCGCCAACCCGACCCGTCTGATGTTCGGCGACAGCGAGCAGGAGGTCACCGTCCAGGGCGACCACACCCAGACGGTCAAGTTCACCGCCAACGCCACCGCGAGCGGCCCCGTCGAGGTCACCGCACAGCTCTACACCAAGGACGGCATCCCGTACGGCAAGGAACGCAGGTTCACCGTCGAGGCCACCGAGATCACCCCCACCGTCATGCTGGTCATCGCCGGCGGTGTGCTCCTCCTGGTCCTGGCAGGCATCAAGATGTACGCCAGTCGCAAGCGCGTCGCGGCACGCGCGGCCGCCGAGGAGAGCACGCAGCAGAGTGACGAGTCCCCGGACACCGGACCGCAAAGCACCGACGGGTCCGGCACGGGTGAGACAGTGGACCGTTGAGCGATGCCGTGGCCGGCCGGCCTGGGGACGATGAGGTGGGGTTTCGATGAACGCGCCGTACGACGGTGACCGCGCGCAGGGCACTGGTGGGCCTGCGCCCGCCCAGGGCACTGCCCCGGGCACTCCCGTGCCCGGGCAGGTCCCCGCGCCTGCGCCCGCGCCGGACCGCGACCCGTATGTCCAGGATGCCTACGACTACGACCCGTACCGGTCTCAGGACCTGTCCGCCCAGGACCCCGTCGCCGAGGTCCTCTACGACCGGGCCGCCCACCCCCCGCCGCCGCCCGGTACCTACCAGGAGCCCGGCCCGCTCTACGCGGCGCCGACCTCGCCCTCGTACTCTCCCGACCCGCGCGTCTGGGCCCAGACCCCGCCGCCCGAGCCGGACGGCCCCTCCCGCCACCTGCCGTACGGCGACCGACCCTCCACCACCCAGTTCGTCGGCGTGGACTCCCTCGTCACCCAGGCCTCGGACGAGCAGCCCGCACCCGACGCCTTCGCGCACCTCTACCGGGACCAGGAGGCGGCGCCCCGCACCCCCGCCGAGGACCCCCCCGTCGCCGCCCCGGCACCGAGCAAGCCCGCCGGACGGGCCGCCAGCCTCCTCAAGTCCAGCGCGCTCATGGCCGCCGGCACGATCGTCTCCCGCATCACCGGCTTCCTGCGGACCCTGGTCATCGCCGGCGCCATCGGCGTCGGCACCTTCAACGACACGTACCAGATCGCCAACACCCTGCCCACGATGATCTACGTGCTGGTCGGTGGCGGCGCCCTCAACGCCGTCTTCATCCCGCAGCTGGTCCGGGCCATGAAGAACGACAGCGACGGGGGAGAGGCGTACGCCAACCGGCTGCTTACCCTCGTCGTGGTCCTGCTGGCCGGCATCACCACCATCTGTGTGCTGGCCGCACCCGTGTTCATCACGATGATGTCGCCGAAGATCGCTTCGGACCCCCAGCAGATGGACGTCGCGGTCGCCTTCGCGCGCTACTGCCTGCCCACCATGTTCTTCATGGGCGTCCACGTGGTCCTGGGTCAGATCCTCAACGCACGCGGCCGCTTCGGCGCGATGATGTGGACCCCGGTCCTCAACAACATCGTGGTCATCGCCACCTTCGGCGCCTTCATCTGGGCCTTCGGCGGCTTCACCACCTCCGGCGTCAACGCCACCACCGTCACCGCGGAGGGCGTGCGCCTGCTGGGCCTGGGCACCCTGCTCGGCCTCACCGTCCAGGCCCTCGCGATGCTGCCCTACCTGCGCGACGCGGGCTTCAAGCCGCGCCTGCGCTTCGACTGGAAGGGCCACGGCCTCGGCAAGGCCGCCCGGCTGGCCAAGTGGACGTTCTTCTTCGTCCTCGCCAACCAGATCGGCCTCGTCGTCGTCACCCAGCTCGCCACCTGGGCGGGAGCCGTCGCGGAGAAGCAGGGCCACTCCGGTACCGGCATCACGGCCTACAACTACGCGCTGCTGCTGTGGCAGATGCCGCAGGCGATCATCACCGTCTCCGTCATGACGGCCGTCCTGCCCCGCATCTCCCGCTCCGCCCACGACGGGGACGCCGCCGCGGTCCGCGACGACATCTCCTACGGACTGCGCACCTCGGCCGTCGCGATCGTGCCCTGCGCCTTCGCGTTCCTCGCCCTCGGCGTCCCGATGGCCACCCTGCTCTACGCCGGGTCGGGCGCCGGCGCCCAGAACATCGGCTACGTCCTGATGGCCTTCGGCCTCGGACTGATCCCGTACTCCGTCCAGTACGTCGTCCTGCGCGGCTTCTACGCCTACGAGGACACCCGGACGCCCTTCTACAACACCGTCATCGTCGCCGCCGTCAACGCGGCGGTCTCCACGGCCTCCTTCTTCGTGCTGCCGGCCCGGTGGGCGGTCGTCGGCATGGCCGCCGCCTACGGCCTCGGCTACACCGTCGGCGTCGGCGTCGCCTGGCGCCGTCTGCGCACCCGCCTCGGCGGCGACCTCGACGGCCCCCACGTGATGCGCACCTACGCCCGCCTCACCGGCGCCTGCGTCCCCGCGGCCGCCGTGGCGGGCGCCGCCGCCTACGGGGTAACCCGGTGGCTGGGCAACGGAGTCGGCGGTTCCGCCGCCGCCCTCCTGGCCGGCGGGATCGCCCTGGCAGCCGTGTTCCTCATCGCCGCCAAGCGCATGCGGATCGAAGAGCTCAACTCGATGGTCGGAATGGTCCGCGGACGTTTGGGGCGCTGATGCGCACAACCGTCGCCCCCCTTCGTGTGTCGTGCATAGCGTCGGACTGTGGGCACAATTGGCATGGCTTCGCAGACTGGCCTACAGCGCGCAACGGATGGGGAGGCGGGAACGACGGTGGCGGAACGTAGCACGGCTGCCGTCGACGTGGCCGACAACAGCGGCGATGAGCCGCTGACCGCTCAGGCGGCACAGGCCACGTCCGACGGGGTGGACACCCAGAACGGACGAGCCGCGGACGGACCCATGCCCGACAAGGACGGCGAACGCACGAAGGCGGCCCCCGCGGCCGCACCCGAACTCCACAGCGGCCACAAGCTCGCCAGACGCTACCGGCTGGAAGAGTGCGTCACCCGTGTGGACGGATTCAGCAGCTGGCGTGCGATGGACGAGAAACTGCGCCGCGCCGTGGGCGTCCACCTGATGCCCGCCGACCACGCGCGGGCACGCTCCGTCCTGGCAGCCGCGCGCTCCTCCGCCCTCCTCGGCGACCCCCGGTTCGTCCAGGTCCTCGACGCCGTGGAGGAGAACGACCTCGTCTACGTCGTCCACGAGTGGCTGCCCGACGCCACCGAACTCACCGCGCTTCTGGCCGCCGGCCCCCTGGAGGCCCATGAGGCCTACCAGCTCGTCAGCCAGATCTCCCAGGCGATGGCCGCCGCGCACCGCGAGGGTCTCGCCCATCTGCGGCTGACGCCCAGCGCGATACTGCGCACCTCCACGGGCCAGTACCGCATCCGCGGCCTCGCCGTGAACGCCGCGCTGCGCGGCATCACGAGCGAGACCCCCCAGCGCGCCGACACCGAAGCCATCGGCGCCCTCCTGTATGCCGCCCTCACCCAGCGCTGGCCGTACGAGAACGACGCGTACGGTCTCACCGGCCTGCCCAAGGGCGTGGGCCTGATCGCCCCCGACCAGGTCCGCGCCGGCGTCCATCGGGGCCTGGGCGAACTCGCCATGCGCGCACTCGCCAACGACGGGGCCACCGCCTCCCGCCAGGAACCGGCCTGCACCACCCCCGAGGAGCTGGCCAAGGCCGTGGCCGCGATGCCCCGCATCCGGCCGCCGGAGCCCGCCTTCACCGCCCCGCCCGAGTACCAGCACACCACCTACCAGCAAGGCAGCTACGGCCGTCCCACGCCTCCTGGCGGGACCACCGCCCAGAGCCTGGCCGTCGCGCCCCCGCCGCCCCCTCTGCAGAGCCGTACCGGCCGGGCCCTCAAGTGGGGTGTCGCCGCCCTGCTCATCGCCGCCCTCGGCCTGGGCAGCTGGCAGCTCGCCGACACCATCCTGGATCACAGCAACGGCGGCACCAACGGCCCGAACCACACGCAGAACGAGTCCGACGACGCCCAGAAGCCCGTCGAACCCGGCAAGCCACTGGCGATCAGGGACGTGTCCGTCATCGCGGACGTGAGCCCGGCACGCGCCGGGCTGAGCATCGACGGCAAACCCGACACGGCCTGGTACACGCCCCAGTACTACAACTACGCGAAGTTCGGAAACCTGCTGAACGACGGCAGCGGCATCATCGTCGACCTCGGCACCCCGCATAACGTGACCGGGATCGACCTGGACCTGTATCTGCCCGGCCAGAAACTCGAAGTCCGCGCAGCGGCCCCCGAGGCCTCCGCACCCGGCTCCGTCAGCGACTTCAACCAGCCCCTCACCAAGCTGGAGACCGCTGGAAAGAAGCTCGAGGCCACGCTCGCCACCCCGGTCCGCACCCGGTACGTCCTCATCCACATCACCGAGCTGCCCGCCGACGGCGAGGGCGGCTACCGGGGCGGCATCAACGAAATCAAGATCCTCGGCACGGCTTCCTAGCCCGCCCGGGGGCCCCGGGGTCCGCTGCGCCACCGGCACAGCGGACCCTCGTGATTCCCCCGCCCAAGCCGTAATCTCCCTCCCGGAGGCGAGGTGTGATGCACGACGCGACGACCGGCGACGCGAGCGACGCGGACCTGCTGGCCCGGCACGCCGCCGGCGACACCGAGGCCTTCGGTGAGCTCGTGCGGCGTCACCGGGACCGGCTGTGGGCCGTGGCGCTGCGGACCCTCGGCGACCGCGAGGAGGCCGCCGACGCCGTGCAGGACGCCCTGGTCTCCGCCTACCGGGCCGCCCACACCTTCCGCGGGGAATCCGCCGTGACCACCTGGCTGCACCGCATCACCGTCAACGCCTGCCTCGACCGTGCCCGCAAGGCCGCCTCCCGCAGGACCGCGCCTCTCGACGACACGGACCGCCTGGAGCGTCTCCTGGAGCCCCACGAGTCCGCTGAGGCCCCGGCGGAGCGCCAGGACCTCCACCGCCAGCTCCTGGCCGCCCTCGGTACCCTCCCGGCCGAACAGCGGGCCGCCCTCGTCCTCGTGGACATGCAGGGATACCCCGTCGCGGAAGCCGCCCGCATCCTCGACGTCCCCACCGGCACCGTCAAGAGCCGGTGCGCACGGGGCCGGGCGAAACTCGTCCCGCTCCTCACTCATCTGCGCACGAATGCCGGGGATAACACCACCACCGAGCGGGGAAGGAACCGGACGCCGGGGACAGCCGTCCCACCAGCGGCAGAACCCAGGCATTCAGACCCAGACGCTGTGAAGGGCGGAGGTGGACGACCGTGACCCCAGCGACTGGCATGCCCGGCACGACCCGGCACCCGGACGTCTCGGAGATCTCCGACCTGACCGAAGGACTGCTCTCCCCGTCCCGCACCGCGGAAGTCCGCAGCCACCTCGGCGACTGCGCCCTGTGCGCCGACGTCCGGGCCTCTCTACAGGAGATCCGCGGCCTCCTCGGCACCCTCCCGGGGCCGGCCCGGATGCCCGCCGACATCGCCGGCCGCATCGACGCGGCCCTCGCCGCCGAGGCGCTTCTCGACGCCACCCAGTCCCGGGGCCAGTCCGCACCGGCTCCCCGCCCCCGCACGAGCGAGCGCGATGTTTCACGTGAAACATCGCCCTCCGGTCACCCCACCGGCCCAACCGGCCCCGGGCGCCGCCGCGCTCGCCGCAGGATCGCCGTCCTCGGGGGCCTGGCCGGAGCCGCGGCCTGCGCCCTCGGCATCTTCCTGTTCGGCGACCTCTCCGGCACTCCTGCCCGCGACACCGCCAACCGCACCCAGGCATCGGACTCCGCCGCCCAGCCGCCCCCAGCCGCCGGCGGCAACTACACCGCACAGGGCCTCCGGGACAGCGTCCAACAGCTCATCGCCACAGGACAGGCCGCGAAGACCGCCCCGGGAGAGCAGAACAACACCTACGGGATGGAGAACACCACCCCCGCCCCAGGAGTCGCCCCCGGCGACCAGCGGGCAGCACCCCCCGTTCCTGCCTGCGTCCAGGACGCCACCGGCCGCCCCGACACCCCGCTCGGCGCCGAGCGCGGCAGCTACCAGGGCACCGCCGTCTACCTGCTCGTCCTGCCGCACCCGGGTGACTCCACACGTGTGGACGCCTACCTCATCGACACCCGCTGCGAGAGCGCCGCCTCGGCCACCCCCGGAAAGGTCCTCCTGACGGGCACCTATCCCCGCGGCTGACACGTTCAGGTCCGCACGGGGACGGGTGGGGAATGCATGCGCCGTAGGATCCGTTGGGTGGGGTGAGAGTCCGCACCGGCCCCCGGTAGCAGCACGCAGTCCGCAGAGACGAGGAAGAAACCTGTGAGCGACGTCCGAAACGTGATCATCATCGGCTCCGGGCCGGCCGGTTACACCGCCGCCCTGTATACCGCACGCGCTTCGCTCAAGCCGCTGGTCTTCGAAGGTGCCGTCACCGCGGGTGGCGCCCTGATGAACACCACCGAGGTGGAAAACTTCCCGGGCTTCCGGGACGGCATCATGGGCCCGGACCTCATGGACAACATGCGTGGTCAGGCGGAGCGCTTCGGAGCCGAGCTGGTCCCCGACGACGTCGTGGCCGTGGACCTCAGCGGTGAGATCAAGACCGTCACGGACACCGCCGGCACGGTGCACCGCGCCAAGGCCGTCATCGTCACCACCGGCTCCCAGCACCGCAAGCTCGGCCTGCCCAACGAGGACGCCCTCTCCGGTCGCGGGGTCTCCTGGTGCGCCACGTGCGACGGGTTCTTCTTCAAGGACCACGACATCGCCGTCGTCGGCGGCGGCGACACCGCGATCGAGGAGGCCACCTTCCTCTCCCGGTTCGCCAAGTCCGTCACGATCGTCCACCGCCGCGACACCCTGCGCGCCTCGAAGGCCATGCAGGACCGCGCCTTCGCCGACCCGAAGATCAAGTTCGCCTGGGACAGCGAGGTCGCCGAGATCCACGGCGAGCAGAAGCTCTCCGGCCTCACGCTGCGCAACACCAAGACCGGTGAGACCTCCCAGCTGCCCGTGACCGGCCTCTTCATCGCCGTCGGCCACGACCCGCGTACCGAGCTGTTCAAGGACCAGCTGGAACTCGACGACGACGGTTACCTCAAGGTCGACGCCCCCTCCACCCGGACCAGCGTCACCGGCGTGTTCGGCGCCGGCGACGTCGTGGACCACACTTACCGTCAGGCCATCACCGCCGCGGGCACCGGTTGCTCCGCCGCCCTCGACGCCGAGCGCTTCCTCGCCGCCCTCGCGGACGCCGAGAAGGCCCACGCCGCCGCGGTCTGACCGGCCTGACCCTCGCAACCAGCCCCACCCCACACCCCGCAGGAAGAAGAAGGAGGCCGCTGTGGCCGGCACCCTCAAGAACGTGACCGACGCTGACTTCGAGGCCGAGGTCCTCAAGAGCGACAAGCCCGTACTGGTGGACTTCTGGGCCGCCTGGTGCGGCCCGTGCCGCCAGATCGCGCCGTCCCTCGAGGCCATCGCCGCCGAGTACGGCGACCAGATCGAGATCGTCAAGCTCAACATCGACGAGAACCCGGCCACGGCCGCCAAGTACGGCGTCATGTCCATCCCCACGCTGAACGTCTACCAGGGCGGCGAGGTCGCCAAGACCATCGTCGGTGCGAAGCCGAAGGCCGCCATCCTGCGCGACCTCTCGGACTTCGTCGAGGTCAAGGCCGGCTGACCGGCGACCAATGTTTCACGTGAAACGGGGCCGCCCCCTTGAAGGGGGCGGCCCCGTTTCACGTATCCCGCTCACAGTGGGCGCAGTGCCGGCTCCTTGCGCGCCGCGCCCAGCAGCCGGTCCAGCGCCAGTTCCACGTCTTCCTTCCAGGAGAGCGTCGACCTCAGCTCCAGCCGCAGCCGCGGATGCACCGGATGCGGCCGTACGGTCTTGAAGCCCACCGCCAGGAGATGGTCCGCGGGCAACAGGCACGCCGGACCTTCCCAGTGCGCATCCCCGAATGCCTCGATCGCCCGGAACCCCCGCCGCAGCAGGTCTTTCGCGACCGTCTGGACCATGACCCGCCCCAGGCCCTGCCCCTGATAACCCGGCATGATCCAGGCGGTGATCAGCTGCACGGCGTCCGGCGAGACCGGACTGGTCGGAAACGCAGTCGCACGCGGCACGTAGGCCGGCGGCGCGTACAGCACGAACCCCACCGGAATCTCGTCCACGTAGACCACGCGGCCGCAGGATCCCCACTCCAGCAGGACAGCGGAGATCCACGCCTCCTTCTCCAGAGCCGGAGTACCCGCTTTCACAGCGGCCTCACCGCTGACCGGATCCAGTTCCCAGAACACACAGGACCGGCAACGACGGGGCAGGTCCTGGAGGTTGTCCAGCGTGAGCGGTACCAGCCGACGACCCATGACCGCATCGTATCCACTGGTCCATCGTTCTTCGACAGCAAAGCGAAGGGGCGGACCGCACCGATTCGAACCGGCGCGATCCGCCCCTCGGCGGCCCGGGGATCACTCCCCGGAAAGACCCTGCTCCAGCACCCGGCCCTCGCCCGGCGCCAGCGTCCCCAGAATCCGCTCCAGATCCTCCATCGAAGCGAACTCGACGGTGATCTTGCCCTTCTTCTGGCCGAGATCCACCTTCACCCGCGTCTCGAACCGGTCCGACAGGCGCGTCGCCAGCTCGCTGAGCGCCGGAGCCACCCGGGCACCCGCGCGCGGACCCTTCGGCTTCACCGCGCCGGCGGGCTCCGAGGCCATCAGCGACACGATCTCCTCGACCGCACGCACCGACAGTCCCTCGGCCACGATCCGGTGTGCCAGCCGGTCCTGCTCCTCGGAGTCGTCCACCGAGAGCAGCGCCCGGGCGTGCCCGGCCGAGAGCACACCCGCGGCCACCCGGCGCTGCACCGACGGGGACAGCTTCAGCAGCCGCAGGGTGTTCGAGACCTGAGGACGCGAACGCCCGATCCGGTCCGCCAGCTGGTCGTGCGTGCAGTTGAAGTCCTGGAGCAGCTGGTCGTACGCCGCAGCCTCCTCCAGCGGGTTCAGCTGAGCCCGGTGCAGGTTCTCCAGCAGCGCGTCCAGCAGCAGCTTCTCGTCGTCCGTCGCGCGGATGATCGCCGGGATCGCCTCGAGTCCGGCCTCCCGGCAGGCACGCCAGCGCCGCTCGCCCATGATCAGCTCATAGCGGCCGGGCGCAGACTGCCGCACCACCACCGGCTGGAGCAGACCCACCTCCTGGATGGAGGTCACCAGCTCGGCGAGCGCGTCCTCGTCGAACACCTCGCGCGGCTGCCGCGGGTTCGGCGTGATCGCGTCCATCGGAAGCTCCGCGAACGTCGCTCCCGCCACCACATTGGCCTCGGCCGGCGCCTCCGGCTCGTTCACCGGGACGACCGCGAGCGATGTTTCACGTGAAACATCGGCCTGCGCAAGCGAAGCAAGCTTCGCCGCCGCGATCCCGCGCTCCGACGTCATGACCGGCACCGCCGACGGAGACGTCGACACGGCGTTGATCACTGGCGGCGTCTTCTCCTGCGGAGCCGCGGGGATCAGCGCACCCAGCCCCCGCCCCAGACCTCTACGTCGCTCACTCACTGGATCCCCTCCGCCACACTCTGCGTGCTGTTCATGCCCGCGCCCAGATGGGCGTGCTGGGCTTCGTACTGCATTCCGACCCCCCGGAACGCGATCTCTCGCGCCGCCTCCAGATAGGAGAGGGAACCACTGGAACCCGGGTCATACGTGAGCACCGTCTGCCCATAGCTCGGCGCTTCGGAGATGCGCACCGACCGGGGAATGCTCGTCCGCAGCACCTCCTTGCCGAAGTGGCTGCGCACCTCCTCCGCGACCTGCGAGGCCAGCCGGGTCCTGCCGTCGTACATCGTCAGCAGGATGGTCGACACGTGCAGGGTCGGGTTGAGGTGGGCCCGCACGAGATCGACATTGCGCAGCAGCTGACCCAGGCCCTCCAGCGCGTAGTACTCGCACTGGATCGGGATCAGCACCTCCGCGCCGGCCACGAGGGCGTTCACCGTCAGCAGCCCGAGCGAGGGAGGACAGTCGATCAGGATGTAGTCGAGAGGCTGGTCGTACGCCTGGATCGCCCGCTGCAAGCGGCTCTCCCGCGCCACGAGCGATACCAGCTCGATCTCCGCACCCGCCAGATCGATGGTGGCCGGAGCACAGAAGAGGCCCTCCACGTCGACGACCGGCTGGACGACCTCCAGCAGGGGACGGCTGTCCACGAGCACGTCGTAGATCGACGGCACGTCCGCGTGGTGGTCGATGCCCAGCGCCGTGGAGGCATTGCCCTGCGGGTCGAGGTCGACCACGAGGACCCGCGCCCCGTGCAGTGCCAGAGAGGCAGCCAGGTTCACGGTCGTCGTGGTCTTACCCACGCCGCCCTTCTGGTTGGCGACCACCATGACCCGGGTCTGCTCCGGCCGGGGCAGACCCGCACCGGCGCGCCCCAGCGCCTCGACCGCCAGCTGGGCGGAGCGGCCGATGGGGGTGTCGTTGTCTACAAGGGGCGGAGGCAATGTTTCACGTGAAACATCGTCTCCCGCCGATTCAGAGCGGGGACCGGGGACCGGATCGGCCATCGGCCCCGCGAGGTTGGCGTCGGACCGCACGGTGTCACTCTCCTCGACATCAGGCTCGCGATGAACAGAGCCTGCCATGGCACCGGGGTCGCGAACCAGCGGGGCCCGTACTCCTGTGGATGAATCCACCGATGTGGACAACTCCGTCCCCCTTGCGTCCTTGCGGTCAAGGGGGGACGCAGCCGTACGACCGCGGCTGATGATTCCGTGCAGCAGAGAGCGACGTTTCACGTGAAACACGATGCCCGGGCGGAGTCTTCAGGCCGCTACGACACTCCGAAATCCATACCTATAGGGCCCAACACAGGCGAAATACCCGCTTGAACCCGGCTCATCGGAGAATCAACGGCGACGACGGGTGCGACTCACCCGGGCCGCCTTGGCCCGCTTGGCCGCGAATCTCACCCCGCCGGGGCTCTCTCCGACCTCGACCCTCACCACCGTCGACAACGGATCCACCAGACCCTCGCCCACGTGCAGGACCGAGGTCTTCACCACACCCAGCTTCGTCAGCGCGGTCTTCGCCGACACCAGTTCCTCTTCGGCGGTGTCGCCCTTCAGCGCCAGCATCTCCCCGTACGGACGCAGCAGGGGCACGCCCCAGCCGGCCAGCCGGTCCAGCGGAGCCACGGCGCGCGCCGTCACCACGTGCACGGGCTGCAGCTTGCCGAGGACCTCCTCGGCCCGCCCGCGCATCACCGTGACGTGGTCCAGGCCCAGCAGCTCCACGACCTCCTGGAGGAAGGTCGTCCGACGCAAAAGGGGCTCAAGCAGCGTGATCTTGAGGTCCCGTCGCACCAGCGCCAGCGGGATGCCGGGCAGACCCGCGCCCGAACCCACATCGCACACGGTGACGCCCTGGGGCACCACCTCCGACAGCACAGCGCAGTTCAGCAGGTGCCGCTCCCACAGCCGCGGCACCTCGCGCGGCCCGATCAGGCCCCGCTTGACTCCCGCGTCCGCCAGCAGCTCCGCATACCGCACAGCTTCCGGGAAAAACTCACCGAACACCGCGCGCGCCTCTTCAGGCGCCGGGGGAAGCTCAGCTGCCTCCGTCACGGGGACCGTCCTTCCGTACCGCATGGTTCTGAAACAACCACGTCTTCAAGATGCCGCGAAAGATGCCGCGTCGTTCACATGCCAGGCTGACAAACATCGGCCCCGCCTGCGACACAGACGGGGCCGAATACTTGCGCTGGCGGTCAGGCCGGGAGCACAACGACGAAGCGCTGCGGCTCCTCGCCCTCGGACTCGCTCCGCAGACCGGCGGCCGCCACGGCGTCGTGGACGACCTTCCGCTCGAACGGAGTCATCGGAGCAAGCTTCATCGGCTCGCCGGACGCCTTCACGTCCGCCGCCGCCTGGGCGCCCAGCGCCGCCAGCTCCTCGCGCTTCTTCGCGCGGAACCCGGCGATGTCCAGCATCAGCCGGCTGCGATCCCCGGTCTCCCGGTGCACGGCAAGGCGGGTCAGCTCCTGCAGAGCCTCCAGAACCTCACCGTCGCGGCCCACGAGCTTCTGCAGATCACGGCTGGCGGAGTCACTGACGATCGACACCGCGGCCCGGTCGGCCTCGACGTCCATGTCGATGTCGCCGTCCAGGTCGGCGATGTCCAGCAGACCCTCGAGGTAGTCGGCCGCGATCTCACCCTCCTGCTCGAGGCGGGTCAGGGTGTCGCCACTCTCAGCGGCGGCGGTGGTGGTGCCTTCCGTCACGGGAGGGACTCCTTCTTACTTCTTGGGAGAGGACTTGCTGGGCGTCTGACGCTGCGACTTCGACTGCCGCTTGGGCTGCTGCCGCTTGGGGGCACCGCCGCTCGCCGCATCCGAGTCTGCCGTGACCTCGACACTCTTGATCACGGAACCGTCGGGCTGGGCGGCCATGCCCTGCTTCGACAGGGCCGTGATGAACTTGCGCTCGTTGTCGTTGCGGTCCGGGCCCTTGGCGACGATCGCCGCGACGACCCTCTTCTTGCCCCGGCCCCTGACGTCACCGTGCGAGCCGATGTGCTTCAGCAGACGCGTCAGGTACTGGTCCTGAGCCTTGCTGCCCGGAGTCGGGTTCTGGCTGATCACGTACATCTGCTGACCCATGGTCCACACGTTCGTGGTCAGCCAGTAGACGAGAACACCGACGGGGAAGTTGATGCCCATGACCGCGAAGATCACGGGGAAGATGTACATCAGCATCTTCTGCTGCTGCATGAAGGGCGTCTTGACCGACAGGTCGACGTTCTTCTGCATCAGCTGACGCTGGGTGTAGAACTGCGACAGCGACATCAGGATGATCATGACTGCGGTCACGACCCGGACGTCCGTCAGCGAGGCCCCCAGGGCCGCGACCTTCTCCGAGCTGTCCATGAACTTGGCGGCGATCGGCGCACCGAAGATCTTGGCCTCACGGGCGCTGTCGACCAGCTGCTGGTCCATCGCGCCGATCTTCTTGCCATCGGCGATGTTCGCCAGCACGTGGTACAGAGCGAAGAAGAACGGAGACTGCGCCAGGATGGGAAGGCACGAGGCGAGCGGGTTGGTACCCGTCTCCTTGTACAGCTTCATCATCTCTTCGGACTGGCGCTGCTTGTCGTTCTTGTAGCGCTCCTGGATCGCCTTCATCTTCGGCTGGAGCGCCTGCATGCCCCGCGTCGCCTTGATCTGCTTCACGAAGAGCGGGATCAGACAGATACGGATCAAGATCACCAGGGACACGATGGACAGGCCCCAGGCCCACCCACTGTCCGCACCGAAGATCGCACCGTACAGCGTGTGGAACTGGACGATGATCCACGAAACGGGTGTGGTGATAAAGGCGAAAATACTGGCGATCGTGTCCACTAATCAGGCTCCTTGAGCATTGCGAGATCTACGCAACGCACTGCGCAGCTGCTCGTGCCAACGCGGGCGTTTACGAGGTGGGACGTGGTCCACACCACCCGGGGACCACGGATTGCACCGCAGGATCCGCCAGGCGGTCAGAGCCGTCCCCTTCACCGCACCATGCCGGTCGATGGCCGTGTATCCGTAGTGCGAACACGACGGGTAGTAGCGGCACACCGGGCCGAGCAGCGGACTGATCGTCCACTGGTACAGCTTGATCAAAGCGAGCAGCGGGTACTTCATCGAGCGACGCCTCCCAGGAGCCGCACCAGAGCGGCATCCAGGTCCCGGGCCAGTTCGTCGGGGCCGGCATCACCCGCTCCGGGCAACGCACGTACCACCACCAGGCTACCGGCGGGCAGCTGCGACAGCCGCTCTCGGACCAGATGGCGCAGACGGCGCTTCACCCGGTTACGTATGACGGCATTGCCGACAGCCTTGCTGACGACGAAACCCGCACGCGCCGAGGGATCGATCTCCCCCGACTCGTGCGGGTCCGTTGCACCGCTTGTACGTAGGTGGACGACGAGGAGCGGGCGACCAGCCCGACGACCTCGACGTACCGCGCTCGCGAAGTCCTCGCGCCGCCTCAGCCGATTTTCGGGAGACAGCACGACGTCACGACCTGCGTGTTGTTACGCGGAAAGGGCGGCGCGGCCCTTGCCACGACGGTTCGCGAGGATCGCGCGACCGGCACGGGTACGCATCCGCAGGCGGAAGCCGTGGGTCTTGGCACGACGGCGGTTGTTCGGCTGGAAGGTGCGCTTGCTCACTCGGGGGCTCCAGAGAATGAATCGTTGTGGCGGGACATCGCCTGGCTGTCACCGTGCGCCCACGAGGAAACTCGCGTGTTCGCCCGAGTGGCACCGCTAAATGATCACTATCAGTGACCTTCGCCCATCGGTAGGCAGGCGGCAGCAGCCATCGACAACTCGACCTCGTTACGGTACGCGCGGCTACGCCATCCGGTCAAACCGAGCCGACGTGGCCCCACACTGTGCACAGGCTGTGGACAACGACTTGAACCGTACCCGTTGGCCTGACTACCGTTGCCCGACCCCGGATTTTTTGTCCCGACCGTCCCAAAGAACCACACATTCGTGGGACTCCTGTGAGAGAGCGTGCCCTGTGGCTGACGTACCTGCCGATCTTGCCGCAGTGTGGCCAAGGGTGCTCGAAAAGCTCCTCGGGGAGGGACAGCCGGGGATCGAGCCCAAGGACAAGCAGTGGGTCGAGCGCTGTCAGCCCCTGGCACTCGTCGCCGACACCGCACTGCTGGCCGTCCCCAACGAGTGGGGCAAGCGCGTCCTCGAAGGCCGCCTCGCCCCGCTGATCAGTGACGCGCTCAGCCGGGAGTGCGGCCGCCCCATCCGGATCGCCATCACCGTGGACGACTCCGCCGGCGAGCCCGCGCCCCCCGCCCCGCCCGTCCAGCAGCCGGGCGGGTACGAGACGTACGGCGGCCAGCGCCCCGGCAGCGGCCCGTCCGACGACCAGCTCCCCACCGCCCGCCCCGCCTACCCGGACTACCAGCAGCCGCGGCCCGAGCCCGGCGCCTGGCCCCGCGGCGGCCAGCAGGACGACTACGGATGGCAGCAGCCCCGCCTCGGCGGCTTCCCCGAGCGCGACCCGTACGCCTCCCCGCAGCCGGGCTACCTCCAGCAGTCCGAGCCCTCCGGCTACGACCAGGGCTCCTACGAACAGCAGCAGTACGAGCAGTCCCCATACGAGCCCCAGCAGCCGCACCAGGCCCATCAGTCCCATCAGTACGAGCAGCAGCCGTACGAGCAGCCCTCGCAGCGCCAGGCCCCCGGCCGGCCCGCGGCGCCGGCCCCGTCCGGCGGCTCCACCTCGGGCCCGCTGGAGCCGACCGCCCGGCTGAACCCCAAGTACCTCTTCGACACCTTCGTCATCGGCGCCTCCAACCGCTTCGCGCACGCCGCCGCGGTGGCCGTCGCCGAGGCGCCCGCGAAGGCCTACAACCCCCTCTTCATCTATGGGGAGTCGGGCCTCGGCAAGACGCACCTGCTGCACGCCATCGGGCACTACGCGCGGAACCTCTACCCCGGCACCCGGGTGCGGTACGTGAGCTCCGAGGAGTTCACCAACGAGTTCATCAACTCCATCCGCGACGGCAAGGGCGACGCGTTCCGCAAGCGGTACCGCGAGATGGACATCCTGCTCGTCGACGACATCCAGTTCCTCGCGAGCAAGGAGTCGACGCAGGAGGAGTTCTTCCACACCTTCAACACGCTCCACAACGCCAACAAGCAGATCGTGCTCTCCTCCGACCGGCCGCCCAAGCAGCTCGTCACCCTGGAGGACCGCCTCCGCAACCGCTTCGAGTGGGGCCTGATCACCGACGTCCAGCCGCCCGAGCTGGAGACCCGTATCGCGATCCTGCGCAAGAAGGCGGTCCAGGAGCAGCTCAACGCCCCGCCGGAGGTACTGGAGTTCATCGCCTCCCGCATCTCGCGCAACATCCGCGAACTGGAGGGGGCGCTGATCCGGGTCACGGCCTTCGCCAGCCTCAACCGGCAGCCGGTCGACCTGGGCCTCACCGAGGACGTCCTCAAGAACCTGATCCCGGGCGGCGAGGACAGCGCACCGGAGATCACCGCCACCGACATCATGGCGGCCACCGCCGACTACTTCGGTCTGACCGTGGACGACCTGTGCGGCTCCTCGCGCAGCCGGGTCCTGGTCACCGCCCGGCAGATCGCCATGTACCTGTGCCGGGAGCTCACGGACCTGTCACTGCCCAAGATCGGGGCACAGTTCGGCGGCCGCGACCACACCACCGTCATGCACGCGGACCGCAAGATCCGCGCTCTCATGGCCGAGCGCCGCTCCATCTACAACCAGGTCACGGAGCTCACCAACCGCATCAAGAACGCCTGAGAACGGCCCCCGGCCGCTGTGCCGGGGCCGCGCCAGGGCCTCTCCCCACGCGTTCAGAGGGCGCTCCCGGACCACAACGGGGGCGCCCTTCTTCGTCCGCGCGCCCCTGACCTGTTCGAATACGCCCCCGCCGGAGCAACTCATCCACAGATTCAGGGACTTCCTTCCGTCCACAGCCTGGGGACGCGCCCCGTCACCCACAATCTATCCACAGGCGTGCGGGGTGAGTACCCATCAGGCCAGGTCAACACCCTGTGGAATTGTGCGCAAGCGTCATCCACAGGCTGTGGACAACTATTTCGTCCACAGCCATGTCCACGTCGTTGTCCACCGTCGCCCCACAGGTTTCCCCACCCTGTGCACAGGATGCGATCTCTTCTCCACACCCTTGTCCACCGTTCGGCAACGCACCACCCCCTCTCACCGGCCGGAGTGAAAGCGGTCACACGGAAGTAGACGTTTGGGTTGTGGAGTACCGGGGGAAAGCTGGGGACACACCTGTGGAGTAGTGGGGGTCCCCTGGGGACAGCCTGTGCAGAACTTTTCGTTCTCCACAGGGACACCGGGTTGTCCACCGGTGTCGCCCACAGGGTCGGTGGATAAAAAACCGGGGTTGAGCTGCGGGAACGGGGTTATCCACCGTTTCCACAGGCCCTACTACTACCCCCATAGAGAGTGAGCCCGGATTCGGTTTTCAAGCGGGTCCTGTGCACAACTCGTCGAGCGGCCGCCCCGACGCCTCGCTCCCGACTTGACCGCCGACCGCACCGACTGTCGGCGCCGTACGTCAGACTGGTCCCCGGCATCGGTCGAGGCATCGACGAGCCGACGACGAAGGCCGGCAGACGAGCGAGCAACAGCAGGAGGCGGTTCCGGTGAAGATCCGGGTGGAGCGCGACGTACTCGCGGAGGCGGTGGCTTGGGCGGCCCGTAGCCTCCCGGCCCGGCCGCCGGTGCCCGTTCTCGCGGGCCTGCTGCTGAAGGCCGAGGACGGCAAGCTGAGCCTCTCGGGCTTCGACTACGAGGTCTCGGCCCGTGTCTCCGTCGAGGCGGACGTCGAGGAGGACGGCACCGTCCTCGTCTCCGGCCGGCTGCTCGCCGACATCTGCCGCGCCCTGCCCAACCGCCCGGTGGAGATTTCCACAGAGGGTGTACGGGCGACCGTGGTCTGCGGCTCCTCGCGATTCACACTCCACACCCTGCCTGTGGAGGAATACCCGGCACTGCCCCAGATGCCGACCGCGACCGGCACCGTGCCCGGTGAGGTCTTCGCCTCCGCCGCCAAGCAGGTGGCCACCGCCGCCGGCCGTGACGACACGCTGCCCGTGCTGACCGGTGTCCGCATCGAGATCGAGGGCGACCGCGTCACCCTGGCCTCCACCGACCGCTACCGCTTCGCGGTCCGCGAGTTCCTGTGGAAGCCGGAGAACCCGGACGCGTCGGCCGTGGCCCTGGTGCCCGCCAAGACGCTCCAGGAGATCGCCAACTCGCTGACCAGCGGTGACACCGTGACCCTGGCGCTGTCCGGCTCCGGCGCGGGCGAAGGCCTGATCGGTTTCGAGGGCGCCGGACGCCGCACCACCACCCGGCTCCTCGAGGGCGACCTGCCCAAGTACAGGACGCTGTTCCCGACCGAGTTCAACTCCATCGCCGTGATCGAGACCGCGCCCTTCGTCGAGGCCGTCAAGCGCGTGGCCCTGGTCGCCGAGCGCAACACCCCGGTCCGGCTGAGCTTCGAGCAGGGCGTGCTGATCCTGGAGGCGGGCTCCTCCGACGACGCACAGGCTGTGGAAAGGGTCGACGCGCAGCTGGACGGCGACGACATCTCGATCGCCTTCAACCCGACCTTCCTGCTGGACGGCCTGAGCGCGATCGCCTCGCCGGTGGCCCAGCTCAGCTTCACCACGTCCACCAAGCCCGCGCTGCTCAGCGGCCGCCCGGCTATGGACGCGGAAGCGGACGAGAGCTACAAGTACCTGATCATGCCGGTGCGCCTTTCCGGTTGATTCTTCGCAGGTCAGGCCCGGTTTCGCGGACCGCGAGACCGGGCCTGAGCGCGTTACGGGGGCCAGTGCGCGGCAGTGCGCGCCCCATGGAGCCGGGCCGCACGGCCCGGCGTAGGCTCGGGGCCTGGGGTGGTCCCCGGGATCCACGGGCCCCCCGGCAAAGACGGCCACAACGCTTAAGGAACCACCTGATGGAGCTTGGTCTCGTCGGTCTCGGCAAGATGGGCGGCAACATGCGCGAGCGCATCCGCCGCGCAGGCCACACCGTCATCGGATACGACCGCAACCCGGACCTCGCGGATGTCCACAGCCTGCGGGAGCTTGTGGACAGCCTGCCGGCCCCGCGCGTCGTGTGGGTCATGGTCCCGGCCGGTGCGGCCACCCAGTCGACCGTCGACGAGCTCGGCGAGCTGCTGTCGCCGGGTGACGTCGTGGTCGACGGCGGGAACTCGCGCTGGACCGACGACGAGAAGCACGCCGGGGAACTGGCGGCCAAGGGCATCGGCTTCGTCGACTGCGGTGTCTCCGGTGGCGTGTGGGGCCTGGAGAACGGCTACGCCCTCATGTACGGCGGCGCCGCCGAGGACGTGGCCCGCGTGCAGCCGGTCTTCGACGCCCTCAAGCCCGAGGGCCGGTTCGGCGCCGTGCACGCCGGCAAGGTCGGCGCGGGCCACTTCGCGAAGATGGTCCACAACGGCATCGAGTACGCCATGATGCAGGCCTACGCCGAGGGCTGGGAGCTGCTGGAGAAGGTGGACTCGGTCACCGACGTCCGCGAGGTCTTCCGCTCCTGGCAGGAGGGCACCGTCATCCGCTCCTGGCTGCTGGACCTGGCCGTGAACGCCCTCGACGAGGACGAGCACCTGGAACAGCTGCGCGGCTTCGCGCAGGACTCGGGCGAGGGCCGCTGGACGGTGGAGGCGGCGATCGACAACGCCGTGCCGCTGCCCGCGATCACCGCGTCGCTGTTCGCGCGGTTCGCCTCGCGGCAGGACGACTCCCCGCAGATGAAGATGATCGCCGCCCTGCGCAACCAGTTCGGCGGCCACGCGGTCGAGAAGAAGTAGTCGGAAGGCAGCCGTCGCAGAAGTAGCAGTCGGGAACCAGGCCGCGCAGTTCAGAGCGGCACAGCAGTACAGCGAGTAGTGGGAAGGAAGCCGGGGGAGGTCGGCGCCGTATGCATGTTTCGCATCTCTCATTGGCCGACTTCCGCTCGTACGCCCGGGCCGAGGTCCCCCTCGACCCGGGCGTCACCGCTTTCGTGGGCCCCAACGGCCAGGGGAAGACCAACCTCGTCGAGGCGATCGGCTACCTCGCGACGCTCGGCAGCCACCGCGTCTCCTCGGACGCCCCGCTCGTACGGATGGGCGCGGACCGGGCGATCATCCGCGCGGCCGTCACCCAGGGCGAGCGGCAGCAGCTCGTGGAGCTGGAGCTGAATCCGGGACGGGCGAACCGGGCCCGGATCAACCGGTCCTCGCAGGTGAGGCCTCGGGACGTGCTGGGGATCGTACGGACGGTGCTGTTCGCGCCGGAGGACCTGGCGCTGGTCAAGGGCGACCCGGGGGAGCGGCGGCGGTTCCTGGACGAGCTGGTCACGGCGCGCTCGCCGCGGATGGCGGCGGTCCGCTCGGACTACGAGCGGGTGCTGAAGCAGCGCAACACCCTGCTGAAGTCGGCCGCGATGGCGCGGCGGCACGGCGGGCGGTCGATGGACCTGTCGACGCTGGACGTGTGGGACCAGCACCTCGCGCGCGCGGGCGCGGAGCTGCTGGCACAGCGGCTGGATCTGATCGCGACGCTGCTGCCGCTGGCGGACAAGGCGTACGAGCAGCTCGCGCCCGGCGGCGGCCCGCTAGGGCTGTCGTACAGGTCCTCGGCCGGCGAGCCGGTGGACAGCGGCGCGGCGCGCACCCGCGAGGCGATCTACGAGGTGCTCCTGGCCGCGCTGGCGGACGTGCGCAAGCAGGAGATCGAGCGCGGAGTGACGCTGGTGGGCCCGCACCGCGACGACGTGCTGCTGCGGCTCGGGGAACTGCCCGCGAAGGGGTACGCGAGCCACGGCGAGTCGTGGTCGTACGCGCTGGCGCTGCGGCTGGCCTCCTACGAGCTGCTGCGCTCGGAGGGCAGCGAGCCGGTGCTGATCCTGGACGACGTCTTCGCGGAGCTGGACGCGCGGCGCCGGGAGCGGCTGGCGGAGCTGGTGGCGCAGGGCGAGCAGGTGCTGGTGACGGCGGCGGTGGACGACGACGTCCCGGGGGTGCTGGCGGGAAAGCGGTTCGCGGTGTCCGGCGGTGAGGTGACCCGGCTGTGAGCGAGCAGCACGGCAAGGACCCGCGGGAGGGTCGCAAGGCTCCGGAGGTCTCCGGGGTGGACCTGGCGCGCCAGGCCCTCGCGGCGGCGCGGGAACAGGCGCGGGCCCGGGGCAACGCGGCCGGCGGCAAGAAGCGCCAGCAGCAGCCGGGGCTGCGCTCGGGCGCCCGCGCGGACGGCCGGGACCCGATGCCGTTGATGGCGGCGCTGGACCGGCTGCGGACCGAGCGCGGCTGGGAGATGCCGATGGCGGTGGCGGGCGTGATGGAGCGCTGGCCGGAGATCGTCGGCCCGGAGATCGCGGCGCACTGCGAACCGGAGCGGTACGAGGACCGTGAGCTGGTGGTGCGGTGCGATTCCTCGGCGTGGGCGGCGCAGCTGAAGCTGCTGGCTCCGCAGTTGGTTGCGCGGCTGAACGGGGATCTGGGGCAGGGCACGGTGCGGGTGATCCTGGTGCGGGGGCCTGGGGGGCGGCCCAAGGGGTACGGGCCGTGGCGGGCGCCGGGGAGTAAGGGGCCGGGGGACACGTACGGCTAAGGGAGCCGCCCGGGGAGCCCGGCTGCGCCGGGACCCGGGGCTCCGCCCCGGACCCCGCGCCTCAAACGCCGGCGGGGCTGGAAGGGCTGGAGTGGGCCCCGTGGGGCTCGGTTCGGGTGGTGTCCCTCACGGTAGTCGGAGGTTGACAGGCCGAAGGGCTGGATGCCCGTGTGAGCCTCTTTGAGCCCCTTCCCGGATGTGGGGAGTCGGAGAGAGGAGGTTCAGGGCGGCACATGCGGACTCAGGTACCCGCAAACCCCCATTCATGTCCGTGGTACCGGTAGACTGAAGCAAATCCCGCCCGCTTGCGGGATCCCGCTGACAAAAGCTGACAACGCAGATCGACGCAGCCGCTCCTGCTTGCATGCCTGCTGGCCCGGAGTTCGGCCTGTGCTGTGCCAGAAAGGGCGCTTCGTGGCCGATTCCGGCAACCCCAACGACAAGAACGAGTCCACCACCGAGGGCGAGGTCGCCGAGGCAGGTGGGTCTTCGTATACCGGCAGCAACATCCAGGTCCTGGAGGGCCTGGACGCGGTCCGCAAGCGGCCCGGCATGTACATCGGCTCCACGGGCGAGCGTGGTCTGCACCACCTCGTCTACGAGGTCGTGGACAACTCCGTCGACGAGGCCCTGGCCGGCCACGCGGACACCATCGACGTGACGATCCTGGCGGACGGGGGTGTCAGGGTCGTCGACAACGGCCGCGGCATCCCGGTCGACATCGTGCCGTCCGAGGGCAAGCCGGCCGTCGAGGTCGTCCTGACCGTCCTGCACGCGGGCGGCAAGTTCGGTGGCGGCGGCTACGCCGTCTCCGGCGGTCTGCACGGCGTGGGCGTCTCCGTCGTGAACGCCCTGTCGACGAGGGTCGCGGTCGAGGTCCGGCGTGACGGCTACCGCTGGACCCAGGACTACAAGCTCGGTGCCCCGACCGCCGCCCTGGCGAAGAACGAGGCGACCGACGAGACCGGCACCTCGGTCACGTTCTGGGCCGACGGCGACATCTTCGAGACGACCGAGTACTCCTTCGAGACGCTGTCGCGGCGCTTCCAGGAGATGGCCTTCCTGAACAAGGGCCTCACCCTCTCGCTCACCGACGAGCGCGAGTCGGCGAAGGCCACGGTGGGCGCCGACGATCCGGACGCGGACGCGGCCGAGCCGGCGGCGCGCACGGTGAAGTACTACTACGAGGGCGGCATCGTCGACTTCGTGAAGTACCTGAACTCGCGCAAGGGCGAGCTGATCCACCCCACCGTCATCGACGTCGAGTCCGAGGACAAGGAGCGGATGCTCTCGGTCGAGATCGCGATGCAGTGGAACTCGCAGTACACGGAGGGCGTGTACTCCTTCGCGAACACGATCCACACGCATGAGGGCGGTACGCACGAGGAGGGCTTCCGTGCGGCGCTGACGGGCCTGGTCAACCGGTACGCGCGCGAGAAGAAGTTCTTGCGCGAGAAGGACGACAACCTCGCCGGCGAGGACATCCGCGAGGGTCTGACGGCGATCATCTCGGTGAAGCTGGGCGAGCCGCAGTTCGAGGGCCAGACGAAGACCAAGCTGGGCAACACGGAGGCGAAGACCTTCGTGCAGAAGGTCGTGCACGAGCACCTCAACGACTGGTTCGACCGGAACCCGAACGAGGCCGCGGACATCGTCCGCAAGTCGATCCAGGCGGCCACGGCGCGCGTCGCGGCCCGCAAGGCCCGTGACCTCACCCGTCGCAAGGGCCTGCTGGAGAGCGCCTCGCTGCCGGGCAAGCTGTCGGACTGCCAGTCGAACGACCCGACGAAGTGCGAGATCTTCATCGTCGAGGGCGACTCGGCCGGTGGCAGCGCCAAGTCCGGCCGCAACCCGATGTACCAGGCCATCCTGCCGATCCGCGGCAAGATCCTGAACGTCGAGAAGGCCCGTATCGACAAGATCCTCCAGAACACCGAGGTCCAGGCGCTGATCAGTGCCTTCGGTACCGGTGTGCACGAGGACTTCGACATCGAGAAGCTCCGCTATCACAAGATCATCCTGATGGCGGACGCCGACGTCGACGGCCAGCACATCAACACCCTGCTGCTGACCTTCCTCTTCCGCTTCATGCGGCCGCTGGTCGAGGCCGGTCACGTGTACCTGTCCCGTCCGCCGCTCTACAAGATCAAGTGGGGCCGGGACGACTTCGAGTACGCGTACTCGGACCGCGAGCGCGACGCGCTGACGGAGCTCGGCAAGCAGAACGGCAAGCGGGTCCGCGAGGACTCGATCCAGCGCTTCAAGGGTCTGGGCGAGATGAACGCCGAGGAGCTGCGCGTCACCACCATGGACGTGGACCACCGTGTCCTCGGCCAGGTCACGCTGGACGACGCGGCGCAGGCCGACGACCTGTTCTCGGTGCTGATGGGCGAGGACGTCGAGGCACGGCGCTCCTTCATCCAGCGCAACGCCAAGGACGTTCGGTTCCTCGACATCTGAGTCGGTCTCCGCTGACCGCCTGAAAGGACTTCTGACCAGCAATGGCCGACGAAACCACCCCCACCGCAGAGAACGCTGAGAACACCGCGGAGGAGCAGCCCGTGCTGCGGATCGAGCCCGTCGGGCTCGAGACGGAGATGCAGCGCTCCTACCTCGACTACGCGATGTCCGTCATCGTCTCGCGCGCCCTGCCGGACGTGCGCGACGGCCTCAAGCCGGTGCACCGCCGCGTGCTGTACGCGATGTACGACGGCGGCTACCGGCCCGAGAAGGGCTTCTACAAGTGCGCCCGCGTCGTCGGTGACGTCATGGGTACGTACCACCCGCACGGTGACAGCTCGATCTACGACGCCCTGGTCCGCCTGGCCCAGCCGTGGTCGATGCGCATGCCGCTGGTGGACTCGAACGGCAACTTCGGCTCTCCGGGCAACGACCCGGCGGCCGCGATGCGCTACACCGAGTGCAAGCTGATGCCGCAGGCCATGGAGATGCTCCGGGACATCGACGAGGAGACCGTCGACTTCCAGGACAACTACGACGGCCGCAACCAGGAGCCGACGGTCCTGCCGGCGCGCTTCCCGAACCTGCTGGTCAACGGCAGCGCCGGCATCGCGGTCGGCATGGCGACCAACATCCCGCCGCACAACCTCCGCGAGGTCGCGGCGGGTGCGCAGTGGGCGCTGGAGCACCCGGAGGCCTCGCACGAGGAGCTCCAGGACGCGCTCATCGAGCGGATCAAGGGCCCTGACTTCCCGTCGGGTGCCCTGGTCGTGGGCCGCAAGGGTATCGAGGAGGCGTACCGGACCGGTCGCGGCTCCATCACGATGCGCGCGGTGGTGGAGGTCGAGGAGATCCAGAACCGCCAGTGCCTGGTGGTCACGGAGCTCCCGTACCAGACCAACCCCGACAACCTCGCGCAGAAGATCGCCGACCTGGTGAAGGACGGGAAGGTCGGCGGCATCGCCGACGTCCGTGACGAGACCTCGTCGCGGACCGGCCAGCGCCTGGTGATCGTCCTGAAGCGGGACGCGGTCGCCAAGGTGGTGCTGAACAACCTCTACAAGCACACCGATCTGCAGACGAACTTCGGCGCGAACATGCTGGCGCTGGTGGACGGCGTGCCGCGCACGCTGTCGATCGACGCCTTCATCCGCCACTGGGTGACGCACCAGATCGAGGTCATCGTCCGGCGCACGCGCTTCCGCCTGCGCAAGGCGGAGGAGCGCGCCCACATCCTGCGCGGCCTGCTCAAGGCGCTGGACGCGATCGACGAGGTCATCGCGCTGATCCGGCGCAGCAACACGGTCGAGATCGCGCGCGAGGGCCTGATGGGCCTCCTGGAGATCGACGAGATCCAGGCGAACGCGATCCTGGAGATGCAGCTGCGGCGCCTGGCGGCGCTGGAGCGGCAGAAGATCGTCGCCGAGCACGACGAGCTCCAGGCCAAGATCAACGAGTACAACGCGATCCTGGCCTCGGAGGAGCGTCAGCGCTCCATCGTGAGCGAGGAACTGGCGGCGATCGTCGAGAAGTTCGGCGACGACCGGCGTTCCAAGCTGGTGCCCTTCGACGGTGACATGTCCATCGAGGACCTGATCGCCGAAGAGGACATCGTCGTCACGATCACGCACGGCGGCTACGTCAAGCGCACCAAGACCGAGGACTACCGCTCGCAGAAGCGCGGCGGCAAGGGCGTGCGCGGCACCAAGCTGAAGCAGGACGACCTGGTCGACCACTTCTTCGTGTCCACCACGCACCACTGGCTGCTGTTCTTCACGAACAAGGGCCGGGTCTACCGGTCCAAGGCGTACGAGCTCCCGGACGCCGGCCGGGACGCGCGCGGGCAGCACGTGGCGAACCTGCTGGCCTTCCAGCCCGACGAGAAGATCGCGCAGATCCTCGCGATCCGCGACTACGAGGCGGCGCCCTACCTGATCCTGGCCACCAAGGGCGGCCTGGTGAAGAAGACGGCGCTCAAGGACTACGACTCGCCCCGTTCGGGTGGTGTGATCGCCATCAACCTCCGTGAGACGGAGGACGGCAGCGATGACGAGCTGATCGGCGCCGAGCTGGTGTCCGCAGCGGACGACCTGCTCCTGATCAGCAAGAAGGCGCAGTCGATCCGCTTCACGGCGACCGACGACGCGCTGCGTCCGATGGGCCGCGCCACTTCGGGCGTGAAGGGCATGAGCTTCCGCGAGGGTGACGAACTGCTCTCCATGAGCGTGGTCCGGCCCGGTACGTTCGTCTTCACCGCGACCGACGGCGGCTACGCCAAGCGGACGCCGGTCGACGAGTACCGCGTCCAGGGTCGTGGTGGTCTCGGCATCAAGGCCGCGAAGATCGTGGAGGACCGCGGGTCGCTCGTAGGGGCGCTCGTGGTGGACGAAACGGACGAGATTCTCGCCATCACGCTCAGCGGTGGTGTGATCCGTACGCGCGTCAACGAAGTCAGGGAGACCGGCCGTGACACCATGGGCGTCCAGCTGATCAACCTGGGTAAGCGCGATGCCGTGGTCGGCATCGCCCGTAACGCCGAGGCCGGTCAGGAAGCTGATGAGGTCGTGGGCGAAGAGAACGAGACCGAGGTGGCCGGCGGACCGGCCGCCGAGGCCGCCGAGGGCACGCAGCCTTCGGCCGGGGAGCACGAGGAGTAAGTCGTGAGTGGAGCCACGGGCGCCGGACCGGCCGGGACTGGAGCGAACGGTGCCCGTGGCCCTGCCGCGGACTCCCAGGGGGGAACCGTGACGGACACCCGAGGGCCGCAGCCGCCGGCCGACGCGGACGCCGGCCAGGAGCGGCCCGCACAGCCGTACCACCCGCCGCAGGCCTACGCGGCGCCCTCGGGCCCGGGGGCGCCGCGGGGCGGCACGGGAGCCACCGCGCAGCGCAAGCCG
Organism: Streptomyces sp. NPDC028910; assembly: GCF_055564955.1. Lineage (NCBI taxonomy): Bacteria > Bacillati > Actinomycetota > Actinomycetes > Kitasatosporales > Streptomycetaceae > Streptomyces > Streptomyces sp. NPDC028910. The sequence continues at coordinate 235,116 of NZ_JBVHVF010000003.1, forward strand.
CGCACCGGGGTCCGTACGCCGCCCCGGACGCGCAAGGCGCGGCTGCGGGTGGCCAAGGCCGACCCGTGGTCGGTGATGAAGGTCAGCTTCCTGCTGTCGATCGCGCTCGGCATCTGCACGATCGTGGCGTCGGTGGTGCTGTGGATGGTCATGGACGCGATGGGCGTCTTCTCGACCGTCGGCAGCACGATCAGCGAGGCGACCGGCTCGAACGAGAGCAACGGCTTCGACCTCCAGGCGTTCATGTCGCTGCCGCGCGTACTGATCTTCACGTCGGTGATCGCGGTGATCGACGTGGTGCTGGCGACGGCTCTGGCGACGCTCGGCGCGTTCATCTACAACCTGTCGGCGGGCTTCGTCGGCGGTGTGGAGCTGACCCTCGCCGAGGACGAGTGACCTGCGCAGACGCCCCTCAGGAACCGATTTTGGCCTGACCGGGTCTGTGCGCTAATCTTCAGGAGTCAGCGCGCAGCGCGGATGGGGCTATAGCTCAGTTGGTTAGAGCGCATCCCTGATAAGGATGAGGCCACAGGTTCAAATCCTGTTAGCCCCACAGTGTCGAAGACCCCCAGGCCCAAGGCCTGGGGGTCTTCGTCGTTGGGCCGGTTGGTGGGCCGGCAGGTCACCGATCGGTATCGGTCGGTGTGTATTGTTGGGCGCCAGAAGTCCCCTACGTCAACGAAAGACGAGGTCGCGCGGTGAAGAAGCTGCTCCTGGTCGCACTGGCCGCCATCGGCGGGCTCCTCGTGTACCGCCAGATCCAGGCGGACCGCGCCGAGCAGGACCTGTGGACGGAGGCAACTGACTCCGTGCCCTCTGGTTCCGGTGTGTGAGACCGAAGGCTGATCTATGAAGCCCCGGCTGCCGCTGCGGCCGGGGCTTTGTGCTGTTCTGTGACGAAAACTTGCGTTATGCAAAGATTTGGCTTGCGCTAGCAAACTCGGGGTGGGTGTGATGGGTCGGGTACGGACGACAGTGGGGGCGGCGGCCCTGGGCCTGGGTCTGGGCCTGGGCCTGGTGGCCGCTCTGCCGGGGCTCGCGCACGCCGAGGGGGCCGCTCCGCAGCCCTTGCCGACGTACCGCGCCGCCGACGGCGCGAAGCCGGTCGAGGGCAAGCCGTCCACGGCGGACGCCCCGCTCCTGGAGGCCGGATCCCTCTACAAGGACACGCTCGCTCCCGGGGAGCGCGTGTACCGGCTGGTGCTGGAGAAGGACGAGTCCAACGTCTACGTCTCCGCCGTGGTCCGGCCCGCTCCGGGCGCGAAGGTCTCCCCCAGCGACGGCATCGAGGTGGAGATCATGACCACCGCCGGCAGCTCCTGCCTGGGCAGTACCGGCCGGGCAAACTTCGGCTACGACCCCTCCCCCCTCAGCGCCGCCGGCGTCCGGTGGGGGGACGAGGACGCGGACTGCGCGCCCGCCGGCGTGTACTACGCCAAGGTCACCCGGACCTCGGCCAAGCCCTCCGACCAGAGCCCCTGGCCGCTCGAACTGCGCGTGCAGCGGGAACCGGGCCGCGGTCCGGGCCTTCCCACCACCGCGCCCAGCACCTGGCCCTCGGGTCCCCCGGCCCTGCCCGGCACCGAGGCGGTGGGCCGCGCCGGAGGCACCGGCTTCAACGACGCCCGCGCGCTGGACGCGGGGGTGTGGCGCGACGAGATGAGGCCCGGCCAGACCCGCTACTACCGGGTCCCGCTGGACTGGGGCCGGCAGTTGGGCCTCGGCGCCGAACTCGCCGCGGCCAAGCTGACCAAGCCGTCCGGCTTCGCCCCGGGCGGGCTCACCGTCTCCCTCTACAGTCCCTACCGGAGCCCGATCTCGGACAAGGACACCTCGTACGACGGCAAGCAGGCCGGGATCACCCTGGAGAAGACCCCTCCGGTCGCCTACGAGAACCGCTTCTCCACCGACCGGGCCGTGCGGTCCGTGAGCATCGCGGGCTGGTACTACGTCGCGGTGACCATGGGCGGGAAGGTCGCCGAATTCACCGAGGACGCGGTGCCCGTGCCGCTGACCCTGCGGGTGGACGTCAGCGGTGCCCCCGCCAAGGCGCCCGCGTACAAGGGGAGTCTGGCCGCCGGAGGGTTCGGGGTCGGAGCCGAGGACCGGATCGCCGCCAAGGAGGGGCTCACCGCCCCGGAGGCCGCCGACGCCGCCGCGAACCGGTCCGTGATGCGGGTCGTGGCGGGCGCCGGCTTCGGCACCGGGACGGTGCTGCTGCTCGTGCTGGGCGGCTGGATCCTGCTCGGCCGACGGGGGCGCGGCGCTACAGCTGGGTGAGGGCCCAGACGCCCACGGCGAAGCAGAGCAGGGCCGCGGCGAGGATCGAGGCCACCGCCTTCGGCGGGGGCGGAGTGATCCCGCGGGCCGCCCCGGGGGCGGTGGCGGCCGTCGCGTCCGGCACGGTCGGCGGCGGCAGGTGGAAGCTGCCCGTCTCCGAGGGTCCGTACGCCGGCACCTGGGCCGGGACGGCCGCGTACGGGGCCGTCGAAGCGGTGGAAGCGTTCGAAGCGGGCGGGGCCATCGGAGCCGTCGCCCCCGTCGCAGCCGTACCGCGCGGATCGGTACGGGTGGGCTCCGCGGCCATCGTCACCGAGGCGGGCCCGCCCGGCGCCGCCCCGCCCGCGGTGGGCGCCCCGGGCGTCACCGCCGCCGTGGCCACCGGGCCCTCGGGGCCGAATCCGGGCGGCAGCGGCCCGAGTTGGTCGAACACCTCCACCGGACCCTCGTCCGGGGCGGGCGGGGCCAGCAGCTCCACCGCCTCGGCAAGGGCCTTGCGGGCCCCTGTGGCCGTCTTGAACCGGCTCTGGGGGTCCGGCAGCAGGAGATTGGCGATGACGTCCCAGAGCGGGGCGGGAACGCCTTGCGGGGCGCCCGGCGTCCCGTGGGCCAGGAAGTACTCCACCAGGGCCTGGGAATCGGGCTTGCGCCCCTGGAGGAGGTACAGGGCGACCAGCCCGACGGCGAAGAGGTCGGCGGGGAAGTCGGGCTCGGCGCCCAGCAGTTGCTCGGGGGCGAAATAGCCCGGCGTGCCGACCACGTAGTTCGTCTCGGTCAGCCGGGGCTCGCCCTTGCGCATGGAGATGCCGAAGTCGGACAGCCGCAGGTGCGGACGCCCGGTTCCGGTGGCCTCCATCAGGATGTTGGCCGGTTTGATGTCGCGGTGGACCACGCCCTCCGCGTGCACCGCCGCCAGCCCCGACAGGAGCTGGTCGAGCAGGGTGCACACGAACCGGGGCGGCAGGGGACCGTAGTCCCCGATCACGTGTTCGAGCGAGCCGCCGGCGACCAGGTCCATGGTGAAGAGGACCTTGTCGTCGTCGGCCGCCCAGCTGGCAGGGGCCAGTACGTGCGGGTGATCGATCCGCAGCGCCTGCTCCCGTACGAACCGCAGGAGCGTGTGGGCGTCGCTCTGCAGCAGGACTTTCGCGGCGACGTAGCGGCGCCGGCGGTGGTCCCAGGCCCGCCATACGGCGCCCGCGCCACCGCGCCCGATCGGATCGATCAACTCGTACCGACCGGCGAAGACCTCACCCATCGCTGCGCCCGTCCCCCGTCACCCGTCGTCCGCCCTCGTACGTCTCAGTTCTGGTGCGCCTCGTAGTGGGCCACCGCGTCGGAGGTGCGGCCCGCGCCGTACACCCGGAGGAACTCTGCCAGTTCCGGGTGGCTGGGGGCGAGCGTGTTCGCCGCGTCGATGATGTCGCCGGCCGCGGAGACCGAGCGCAGCAGCGACTGGATCTCGCGGACGACCCGCTTGACCGTGGGTGCGCCGGAGCTGGTGGGGGTCTGGCCGCTGTTGCTGAGGACGGAGCCTCCCTGGGTCTTCTTGATCTCGTCCATCCGGTCGGTGGCCTCCGCCGCGCTGACGCTTCCGTCGGCCACCTGGCCGGCGAGGTCCTGGAGGGCCTGGACACGCTGCACCACGGCCGGGTTGCCGATCTTGGCGCGCTGGCCGCTCATCAGCTGCGACAGCATGGGCGCCGACAGTCCGAGGACGGCAGCGAGGCGGGCCTGGTTCAAGCCGAGGTCATCTATGAGCCGGCGGAAGAGCGCGCCCAGCGGCTCCCCGTACCAACTGCGCTGGAGCTCCCTGGCTCTGGCCGTAGCCTCTTGCTGTACTGCGTCCACTCTTACTACTCCCCTTCGCTGGTGCGAACCTCGCGAGCATCTTACGGAGAGTGGTCGCGGGGCGGGAGTCCCTATCATTTTGCGGGATGAGGGGGTACACCCGGTACTCTGTTCTGCGGAACGACCGCTCTCCCGCCTGGGACGGGTGCGTCCAGTTCCATGGGGCCTTAGCTCAGTTGGTAGAGCGCTGCCTTTGCAAGGCAGATGTCAGGAGTTCGAATCTCCTAGGCTCCACATATAAATGCCCCCTGATCTGCGGAAACGCGGCTCGGGGGGCATTTTTTTGTGCCGGGGCGCGGCGGGCGTGGCTGCCCTTGCGGACCGCTGTCCGAAAGTATGGTGAATACATCTACAAATCCCGTGGGGTGTGGGGTGGCTGGAAACCTCCGGACCACGGGAGACGCCTCGCCGGAAGGCGAAGGGCGCCCCTGAAGTGGCGTACGCCACGGTGGCCGGGCGGTCGATCAAGGTACGGTCGTATGCGTACCTCCGTTCGGAGGCGTACCTGCATGCAAGAGGGGGAACTCAGCCATGTCCACGACCATGGAAGCCGAACTCAGCTACTCGAGCACCGTGACACGAGCCCTGGTGCACCGAGCGGCCGTCTGTGAGGTGTTCCTCACCGACTCCGTCCGGGTGGCCGAGGACGAATACCTCATCGCCGCGCAACTCCCGCGCGTGCATAGCTACTACAACGACCAGATCACGTCGCCCGCCGTCTACGACCCGCTGCTCCTCGTCGAGGTCTTCCGCCAGGCGTCGATCTACACCGCCCACACCTTCCTCGACGCCGCGGTCGACGAGAAGTTCATCTTCAACAGCGGCGACATGGTCATCACCGACGTCACCGCCCTGCACATCGGCGCACGGCCGGGACACGCGCAGATCCGCGCCCGGCAGGCGGGGCTGAAGCACCGCGACGGTGTGGTCACCGGCAGCACGCTCGACATGGTCCTCACGGTGGACGGGCGTGAGGCCGCGACCATGCGCACCACCTGCCAGTGGATGCCGGGCCGGGCGTGGAACCGGATGCGCGAGAAGGGGCGCGCCTCGCTCGCGCTGACCGAGGCCCGGCCGCACCCCACCGGCCGCCGCGTCGCCCCGGTCACCGTGGGACGCATCTCTCCGCAGAACGTGGTGCTGTCCGAGACCGAGGTGCGCGACTACGAGGTGCTCACGCAGGTCATCGTCGACCAGACGAACCCGGCGCTCTTCGACCACCCGCTGGACCACATACCCGGTGCGCTGATCTTCGAGGGGTTCCGGCAGTCCGCGGTGCACGCCGCGTACGAGCTGTTCGGCCTCTCGCCGCGAGGGCTCCTGCTCACGCGCGTGGAGACGGACTTCACGCGCTTCGGTGAGTTCGAGCTGCCCACCGACTGCCTGGTGCGGATGGTGGAATCGCCGACTCCGGACTCGGTGGCCTTCGAGATCACCATGAGCCAGGAGGAGCAGATCGCCCGGGCCCGGGTGCACCTCACCCGTACCAGCCCCATCGCCGGAGCGCTGCTGAACCAGTTCTCCTACGCCGCCGCAGGCGCCTGAGCGCGCGTATCCCGTAACCGGGCGACTCAAGGAGACACAGCAGTGCCCCAGCCCATGATCTGGTTCGACTTCGGCGGTGTGCTCTCGCCGCCGCTCGACGACCTCTTCGACTCGTACCACGCGCGTACGGGCATCACGCCCCGCCAGATGAAGACCGCGCTCGCCGCGGTCGCCGCCGAGATGGGCCTCGAACCCCTGGCACCCCTCGAACTGGCCCTGCTCACCGAGGCCGACTGGGGACGGTCCATGGTCCGCGTCCTCAAGGAGGCCAACCCCGGCATCGACCTGTCGCGTGCGCGCTTCGAGCACTTCGGCCGGCAGTGGTTCGAGGGCGTCCGCGCCAACCCGGTGATGGTGGCGACGGCCCGGCACGCCAAGGAGCACGGCTACCGGATCGGCATCCTCAGCAACAACGTCGTCGAGTGGGAGCCCTACTGGCGGGCGATCGTCGCGCCCGTCGGCGAGGTCGACTGCATCGTCGACTCCTGCGAGGTCGGCGTCCGCAAGCCCGATCCGGAGATCTTCCGGCGGGCCGAGAAGGAGGCACGGGTGCCGGCCGGGGAGTGCGTGCTGGTCGACGACCTCGACGAGAACTGCGCGGCTGCCCGCTCCGTCGGCTGGCGCGCGGTGCACTTCCGCAACAACGCCCAGGCCGTACGCGAGCTGGCGGGCCTCACCGGACTGCCCGCCCTCGTCTGACGCACCACTCTTCCCCACGGAGCACACATGACCAGTACCGCCACGTCCGCGGCCGTCACCGTCGCGGACATACCCCACCTCGACCCCGTCCCGGCCTTCACCCGGCTCGACGAGCGCGCCCCGGGCGGCGTCCCGCTGATCCAGCTGCCGAGCGGCCACAAGGTCATGCACCTGACCCGCTACGCCGATGTGCACAAGGTGCTCACCGACCCGGCGTCCGGCCGCACCGAGACCAACGTCGAGGGCGGGCCGAGCTTCCTGCCGACCGTGATGCCGAAGGAACTGCTGCTCAACCTGGACGCCCCGCACCACGCCCGGGTCCGCGGTTTCGCCGCCGCCGACTACAGCGCGGCGGGCGTCGAGCGGCTGCGCCCGGTGCTCGATCAGGTGGTGGACGAGGGGATCCGGCGACTGCGCTCGGCGGCGTCCCCCGACCTCTTCACCGACCTCGTCGACCGGGTTCCGATCGCCGTCAACTGCCACTTCCTCGGCGTGCCGGCCGAGGACGTACCGTACTTCCGGCCGTCGGCGCGGATCGTGCAGATCGCCTCGCACGAGGACGTGCCGGATCTGGTGGAGCACTTCTACCGGGTGTACGGCTACGTCCAGGACCTGGTGACCGGGGCCCGGCCGGTGCTGCCGGGCGGTCTGATCGACCGCTTCCGCGGCGACCGTGACCGGGCCCAGCCGCCGCTGGACGACGCCGAGCTGACCGGCATCTTCTTCGGCTCGCTGCTCGGCGCCGACCAGAACGTGGTGTCCGTGCTGACCAAGTCGCTGTACGCGCTGCTCGCGGCACCCCCGCTGTGGCGCCGGCTCGCCGACGATCCCGGGATCGCCCCGCGCCTCGCGGAGGAACTGATCCGGCTGATCCCGCTGGGCACGATCTCCGCGTTTCCGCGCATCGTGGGTCGCGACCTGCACACCAGCGAGGGGGTCGTGCCGGCGGGCAGCGTGGTCTACCCGGACTCCTTCGCCGCCAACCGCGACCCCGAGGCGTTCCCGGAACCGCTGACCATCGACCCCGACCGCACGCCGGCCAAGCGGCACCTGCAGTTCGGCTACGGCATGCACCACTGCATCGGCTCCGCTCTCGCCCGCATGGAGATCGTGACCGTACTGACGCGCCTGGCCCAGGAGTTCCCCCACCTGGCGCTGGCCACCGACCCGGCCGAGGTGCCCTGGGACAACGGAACGGTGCTGCGCCGGCCGACTTCGCTGCCGGTGCGCTGGTGAGCCGGCGTTCCGGCTGAGGTGACGGGGCCCTGACGGGGCGGGTACGGAGGTCCGTGCCCGCCCCGTCGTCGCGCCCGTCAGCGCGGCTCGCCGAACCACTGGCGCAGCGTGTCGGCCAGGGAGCCCCCGTCCGGGGCCCAGGCGACATAGCCGTCGGGCCTGACGAGGACGGCGTCCCAGGGCAGCGGGCGGGCGGTCGTCGCGGGTACGGTGCGCAGCACGTGGGCCCAGCGCTCGCCCTGTTCGCGGTGGACCGTGCCGGCCTCGCCGAGCAGGAGCAGCACGGGGCGGCCGGGCAGCAGCAGGCGGGTCAGATCGGTCGGGCCGCCGTCATGGGTGAGCGGCAGGTTCGGCAGGAACTGGCCCTCCCAGCGGGAGCCGAGCCCGGTTCGCGCGGGGTACACCGTCTCCTGGGCGCTGATCATGTGGCCGATACGGGTGTTCACCTCGTCGAGCCCGAGGAGTTCGGCGACGAGGTCGCGCAGCGGGTCGAGGCCGGGGTCCGGCCGCATCAGGGCGAGCTGGGCGCGGGTGTTGTCGATGACGCGCTGTCCGGCGGGCCGCCGTTCCCTGTCGTAGGTGTCCAGCAGGTCCTTGCCCGCGGTGCCCGCAAGGGTGTGCGCGAGTTTCCAGGAGAGGTTGAGGGCGTCCTGGAGACCGAGGTTGAGTCCCTGTCCGCCCACCGGGAAGTGGACGTGGGCCGCGTCGCCGGCGAGGAAGACCCGGCCCTGGCGGTAGTCGCGTACCAGGCGGGCGAAGTCGCTGAAGCGGGAGAAGAAGACCGGGTCGGCCATCGGCACGCCGTGGCCGAGGATGCGCTCGCCCTCCTGGCGCAGTTCGTCGAGGGTGAGCTCGGAGTGCCGGTCGGGGTGCGCGCCACGGAAGTCGATCGTGATGAACCGGCTGTGCCCGTACGGGTTGACGCCCGCGACCGTCCAGCCGCGCGGGGTGCGGTGCCAGCCGTACGGCACGTTGTCCGGGTCGGTCAGCCGCACGAGGCCGAGCAGGGCGGACACGGTCGCGGGGTGGGTGTCCTCGGCGAAGCCCAGCCGCTCGCGCACGGTGCTGCGGGCGCCGTCCGCGCCGACGACGTACTCGGCGGTGAAGTGACGTACGCCGTCGGGCCCTTGGGCGGTGACCTCGACCGCGTCGGGACCCTGGACGATGTCGGTCACGCGGTGTCCGCGCAGCACGGTGACGCCCCTGTCGCGGGCCCGGCGCTCGAAGTCCCGCTCCAGGTCGGCCTGCGAACGGCCGACGATGGGTCCGGGCTCGGTGGCGGGAGCGGTGATGACGAGCCCGGGCATGCCCGCGAAGTGGAAGGTGTCGGCGGAACTGCGCCGCATCCGGTCCTCGGTCGCGGCGTGCGCGTGCAGGTGACCGCGCCGGGCGAGGCCCTGCACGGTGCGGGCGTGCAGGGTGCCGGCCTTGGGCTGGTCGACGGTCCGTGGTTCGGCTTCGAGCACGACGGTGGAGACGCCGTAGTGCCCGAGCTCGGCGGCGACGAGCATCCCGACGGGCCCGCCCCCGACGACCAGGACCTGGGCGTGGGTGCGGGCGGGGCGGGGGTCGTCGAGGGGACGGTTCATGGGGCGCGGGTCCTTTCCTGGTGCCGCCCCGGCCGGTCGGTCACGGTGTGCTGCGGGGACCGCGGGCGTGCCGGCGCGGGTGAACGCGGGTGGCCCGGCGCCTTGACGGGGGAATCGGGGCGCCGGGCCGGTCTCGGGGTGTCGCGTGGATCGGGCGGGGAGCGCGGTGGGCGCTCCCCGGGCTCACACGACGGTCATACGACGCTCACGCGGCGCTCTTGGCGGCGCTCTTGGCGGAGCCGCCGCGCAGCAGGACGAAGACCACGGCGCACAGCACGACGCAGACCGCGGCGAGTCCCCACAGGACGGTGTGGAACGCGGAGTCGTAGGACTGGGCGAGGAAGTGGGTGAAGCCCTCGGTGTCCACCGCACCGGACACCTCGGCGGCCCGGGCCAGGTCGCCGCCCGCGGCCTGGTCGGCGACCTGGTCGGCGTGCGAGGCGCCGGCGTAGTCGCCGATGCCGTCCTCGACGCGGGTGCCGAGCACGGTCGCGAGGGCCGACCCGTACACCGCCACGGCGATGGCCTCGCTGCCGAGCCGCAGCGTGTTGAGGAAGCCCGCCGCCATGCCCGCCTTGGCCGGGTCGATCAGCTCCAGCGCCTGGCCGTCGACGAGCCCCGCCGCGAGGCCCATGCCGGCGCCGGTGACGAGCATCGGCAGGGCGACGACGAGGATCTTCACGTCGGGCGAGAAGAGCGTGAGCGCCAGATCGCCGACGACCAGGCAGGCGAGGCTGATGTAGATGAGGGTGATCGCGGAGACCCCGCGGGTGACCAGCTTCGCGGCGAGCATCGGGCAGACCAGCACGGGCGCGGTGAGCAGCAGCATGATCAGGCCGGCGGCGCCGCTGTCGCGGCCGGTGGCGGCGGTCAGATAGCTCGGCAGGTAGGTGAGCATGGTGACGAAGCCGAAGGACGCGGCGACCGGCACCAGGCACAGGCCGACGAAGCGCCGGTTGCGCAGCACGCTCAGGTCCAGCATGGGGTGCTCCCGGCGGTTCTCGACCGCCGCGAAGACCGCGAGGACCACGACCGCGCCGGCGAACAGCCCGAGCACGCCCGTGCTCCCCCAGCCCCACTGCGAGCCCTGCACGATGGCGGTGGTCAGCAGCACCATGGCGACGACGAACAGCGCGCTGCCCGGCACGTCGATGCTCGCACCGCTGCCGCCGTCGGCCGGCATGGCCTTGGCGATGGCGGGCACCGCGAGCAGCACGATGAGCAGGGCGACCGCGTGCACCGCGAACACCCAGCGCCAGCCGAGGCCCTGCACGAGCACGCCGGCCAGCGAGGGCCCGATCGCCACGCCGACGCCCGCGACGGTGCCGAACAGGGCGAAGGCCTTGGCCCGGGCCGGGCCGTCGAACACGGTCGCGATGATCGCCGCGCCGCAGGAGAAGATCGCCGCGCCGCCGATTCCGGCGAGCGCGCGGGCGGCGTCCAGCCACAGCACGTTGGTGGCGAGGGCGCTGGCCAGCGAGGCCACGGCGTAGACGGCGGCACCGGCGGCGAAGGCCTTGACCCGGCCGACGATGTCGGCGACGGAACCCCAGACGAGTGTGAAGCAGGCGAAGGCGACGTTGAAGCCGTTCACCACCCACTGGAGGGGGGCGAGGCCGGCGTGGGTGTCGGCCCCGATGTCGGGCAGCGCGACGGCCGTGCCGGAGATCGACATCGGGACGACGAACACCGCGAGGAGCACGGCGGCCAGGGTGAGCGTGCGGCCCGGCTGCCCTTCCGCCTGCACAGGTGGCGCGGCCGACGACGTGGTCTGCGTACTCATGGGGGCACTACTCCAGGCTCGGTCCGGCCGACTCACGACCAGGTACGGTTTGGATCGAACCTTAAGCTGGCACAGATGAGAGGTATGATGCAACCCGTACCTCAGGAAGGGAGGGCGCGATGCCCGACGAGGATGGCCACCCCTCGCTCGAGGAGATGAGCCTGTTGACCGTGCTGAGCGCGCTGTCCGACCCCCTGCGCTACGCGGTCGTGGCCGCCCTGCTGAGGGAACCGGAAGGGACGGCGCGGACCTGCGCCTCCTTCAACCTTCCGGTCTCGAAGTCGACGATCACCCACCACTTCAGGATCCTGCGCGAGGCGGGCCTGGTACGACAGGTGGACCGCGGCAACAGCAGGGCGGCCACGCTGCGCCGGGCGGACCTGGACGAGCGCTTTCCCGGCCTGCTGGACCTGATCGGAGCCGACCGCTGACCACCCGGTGACCACCCGGTGACCACCCGGTGACCACCCGGCAGGATCCGTCGCCGCGTAGCCGCGGGTCCCCGGACACCCCCGTGTCGCACTGATCACATGCCGCCCGGCCGGCGCTGTCGAACAGCGGTTGCGCCGAGCGGCTCCCACGCATGCCCGGACAAGCCACGTGAAGGAGAGACGATGACGACGAACCAGGAGTTATCCGTGGGTCGAGCCGCTGCGGTCGAGGGCGACGAAGGCGCCGACCTGGGCGGGCTGCTCGTGAGGGCCGCGGCGCGGTTCCCGGAGCACGGATTGCGGTACTGCTCGGGAGAGCGGCCCTCCGACCACACGTTCCGGACCTATCCCCAGCTCCTGGAGGAGTCGCTCCGGCTGCTCGTTTCCCTGCGGGAGGCCGGGGTCCGGCCGGGGCGGGTCGTAGCACTGTCGCTCGACCGCCCCGAGGACTTCATTCCCGCCTTCTGGGCCTGCCTGCTCGGAGGGATCACCGCCTGCCCGCTGGTTCCCGTCCGGAACGATCCACAGCGGTGGGCGGCGCAGTTGAGCCACGTCAACACCCTGCTCGACGGACCGCTCCTGGTCACCGACCGTCGCACACGCGAGGCGCTTCCCGCCGTTCAGGATCTGGCGGTCGCCACGATCGAGGACCTGCTCGTGGCCGCGGCCGACACGGACGCGCGCACGGTCCGGGCGGCTGCCCCGGGCCCGGACGAGGTGGCGCTGCTCGTGCTCACCTCCGGTTCCACCGGCGCCTCCAAGGCGGTTCGGCTCACTCACGGCAACCTGCTGGCCTCGATGGCGGCGAAGGCCGCGGCGCAGTCGCTCACCGCGGCCGACGTGACACTCAACTGGATCTCTTACGATCACGTCGCCGCGCTGCTGGAGGCCCACCTGCTCCCGCTGTCCGTCGGGGCCGTGCAGCTCCAGGTCCCGCCGGAGTCGGTGCTGGCCGACCCGATGCGCTTCCTGGAGCTGATCGATGCCCACCGGGTGACGATGACCTTCACCCCGAACTTCCTGCTCGGGCTGATCAACAAGTCCCTGGACGAGCTGCCGTCCCCGCCGCCCCTGGACCTGTCCTGCCTGCGGCACATCGTCTCCGGCGGTGAGGCCAATCCGGTCGCCACGGGCATCGGCTTCCTCGACCGGCTGGCCCCGTACGGGCTGCGCCGCGGGGCCCTGTGGCCCGCTTTCGGGATGACCGAGACCTGCGCCGGCAGCATCTACAACCAGGAGTTCCCCGACGCCGACCGCGGGGCCGAGTTCGCGGCGGTCGGGCGGCCGGTCGACGGGCTCCGGATCAGGATCGCGGAAGCGGACGGCGATACGCCGCTCGCCGACGGCGAAGTCGGCGAGGTGCAGCTCACGGGCCCGATGATCACCGGCGGGTACTGGAACAACAAGGAAGCGACCCAGGACGCGTACACGGCGGACGGCTGGTTCCGGACCGGTGACCTCGGCCGGCTCCGCGGGGGACGGCTGACCCTCGTGGGGCGGAGCAAGGACAGCATCATCGTCAACGGCGTCAACTACTACAGCCATGACCTGGAATCGGTGCTCGACGACCTCGAAGGAGTGGAGAAGTCCTTCGTCGCCGCGTTCCCGACCCGCCCGCAGGGCAGCGACACCGAGCACCTCGCCGTCGTGTTCGCGGCCGCCCCCGACGTGGCCGGCGACGAGGCGGCGCTCCACCGCCTGCTCATCGCGATCAGGAACAGCGTGGTCCTGCACTGGGGGTTCCGTCCGGCGCTCCTGCTGCCGCTTCCCCAGGACGCCTTCCCGAAGACGAGCCTGGGCAAGATCCCCCGATCACTCATGCGCCGCCGACTGGAGGCCGGTGACTACGGCGAGTACCTGGAGTCGGTCGAGGAGCTGGTGACCCGCCAACTCGGCGGCCACGTCGCCCCCGTCGGCGAGATCGAGCAGACCCTCGCCGAACTCTACGGCGAGCTGTTCGAGGTGGAACCGTCCACGATCAGTGCCACCGCCGGCTTCTTCGATCTCGGCGGGACGTCGCTGGACATCCTGCGCCTCAAGAGCATGGTCTCCGAGCGCTTCCCCGGCACGGAGCTCCCGGTGCTCGCGATCCTCACCTCGCCCAGCGTCCGCGCGCTGGCCGCACGCATCGAGACCGGCCGCAGCGCGGAGCCCGCCCCGTACGACCCGATCGTTCCGCTCCAGACCAGCGGCTCCGGGACACCGCTCTTCTGTGTCCATCCCGGGGTCGGCGAGGTCCTCGTCTTCGTGAACCTGGCCAAGTACTTCGTCCACGAGCGGCCCTTCTACGCCCTGCGGGCACGGGGGTTCAACCCGGGGGAGAAGCCGTTCGAGAGCTTCGCGGAGATGGCACGCGCCTACGTGGACGCGATCCGGTCCAGGCAGCCGCACGGCCCCTACGCGATCGCCGGGTACTCCTTCGGCGCGGCGGTGGCCTTCGAGGTGGCCAAGCTGCTGGAGGCCGAGGGCGAGCGGGTGGACTTCCTGGGAAGCTTCAACCTGCCCCCGCACATCAAGTACCGCATGGACGAGCTCGACTTCGTCGAGACCGCGGTCAACCTGGCGATGTTCCTGGAGCTGATCTCCGAGCAGCAGGCGAAGACGCTGCCCGCCGAGCTGCGCCCGCTGAGCAAGCAGGAGCAGCTCGGCCGTCTGATCGAGATCGCTCCCGCGGACCGGCTCGCCGAACTCGACCTGGACCTCGCGCGGTTCACCGCGTGGGCGCAGCTCGCCGACGGCCTCACCGGCCTCGGCCGGACCTACCGGCCACGCGGCAGTGTCGCCCGCATGAGCGTCTTCTACGCCGTCCCGCTGCGCGGCAGCAAGCAGGACTGGCTGAACAACGAACTGAAGCGCTGGGAGGACTTCACCCGCGAGGCGCCCCGGTACATCGACGTGCCGGGCGAGCACTACACCCTCATGGGGCCTAAGCACGTGGCCGCCTTCCAGTCGCTCCTGCGAGCGGAGCTCGACCGGGTACTGCCGGAGCCGGCCTCCACGAACGACCCGAACGACCCGACCGCGCCGAGCGGGAACTAGAGGAAGGCGGGAACACCCGTATGCCGGCTGGCAAGAAGATCCTGATCACCGGGGCGACCGGTCTGGTGGCGCGCTCCGTGGCCGGGACGCTCGCGGAACACAACGAGGTGTGGTGTCTCGGACGCTTCTCGGATCCCGAGGTGGAGCATCGGCTCCGGGAACGGGGGATACGGACCTGGCGCTGGGACATGGCCGCGGACGGACTGGACGGCGTCCCCGACGACTTCACGCATGTGCTGCACGCGGCGGTCGAGCGCGGCAGCGGGGACTTCGAGGAGGTGGTGGCGGTCAACTCCGTCGCCACCGGCCGCCTGATGACCCACTGCCGCTCCGCCGAAGCCTTTCTCTTCATCTCCAGCAGCGCGGTGTACGCGCCGCAGGCACTGGACCACCCGCACACCGAGGGCGACCCGCTGGGGACCGAATCGGCGTGGCTGCCGACGTACCCGGTCGGCAAGCTGGCCACCGAGGGCGCCGTGCGTGCGCTCGCCGTGACGCTCGGCCTGCCGACGACCATCGCCCGGCTCAACGTGGCCTACGGACCGCACGGGCACGGCGGGCTCCCGACTATTTTCTTCCGGCAGATGCTCGCCGGGGAGCCGATCGCGGTCCCCCACGGGGGGCAGCACTACTGCTCCCCCATCCACACGGACGACATCGCGCGGCATGTTCCGGGGCTGTGGGCCGCGGCGAAGGCACCCGCGACCGTCGTGAACTGGGGAGGGGACGAGGTCGTCGGCGTGCGGGACCTCATGGCCTACGTCTCCGAGATCACCGGGGTGCCGGTCGACTTCGTGCCGAGCGACGTCACCCGCGCTGTCAGCGCGTTCGACGACACCCGCCGCAGGAGCATCGCCGGCGCGTGCGAGCTGTCCTGGCGCGAAGGGGTCCGGCAGACCCTTGAGGCCCACTTTCCCGGCGCCGTCAAAGCAACCTCCCAGAGATGAGGAATTCCATCGTGACCGAAGAAACGCCCGCCGAACCGAACGTGCTGGGGCTGTTGGAGCGCGCGCTGAGTGCCAGTTGCGCGGCCTCGCTGCGCGCGGCCGTGAAACTCGCCCTCGCCGACGCCCTCGGTGACACCCCGGCGACGGCGGAGGACCTCGCCGTGGCGGTGGAGGCCGACCCGGACGCGCTGCGGCGACTGTTGCGCTCGCTCACCTGTCACGAGGTGTTCGCCGAGGACTCCGAGGGCCGGTTCGTCCACACGGAGGTCTCGCGGCTGCTTCGTGCGGACGCTCCGGACAGCCTCGACCACCTCGTGCTGTGGATGACCGAACCGTGGACCTGGGAGCTGTGGGGCCGGCTCGACGAGTCGGTGCGCACCGGGAAGGACGTGTTCGTCGATCTGCACGGCCGGGAGTTCTTCGACCACGTGCACGCCGCCTGGCCCGAGTCGGCGGCCGTGTTCGACCGCGCGATGACCCAGGCGAGCAGGCAGTCCGCCAAGGCGATCGCCGGTGTCCTGCCCCTGTCCGGTGCGCGGAGCGTCGCCGACATCGGCGGCGGACAGGGCCTCCTGCTGGCTTCGCTGCTGGAGCACCACCCCGACGTACGGGGCATCCTGTTCGACCGGCCCGACGTGGTGGCGGGCGCCGACGCCCGGTTGCGCGACGGCGGCGCGCTCGCGGGGCGGGTGCGGCTGGTGGCCGGCGACTGCCGCGAGGAGATCCCGGCGGACGTCGACGCGTACGTCTTCAAGAACATCCTGGGGATGAACGACGAGGACGCCGTCGTCGTACTGGCCAACCTGGTGAAGACGGCCCGCGCCGGTGCCCGCGTGCTCATCGTCGAGAACTTCGTCGACGACGGCCCGGGGCAGAAGTTCAGCACCGGGATGGACCTGCGGATGCTCCTCACCGTTGGAGGCAGGAAGCACACCCGGCAGGGGTTGCTCGGGCTCGTGGAGCGGGCGGGCCTCGTCGTCCATGACGTGCGGCCCGTCAACTCGTACCAGCACCTGATCGAAGCCACGACGCCCGCGTAGTCGCGGCACCGAACGAGAGGAGGGCGGATCCGCATGGCCGAAAACGTCGACGTACTGGTCGTGGGGGCGGGGCCCACGGGCCTGCTGCTGGCCGGGGACCTGGCCGCCGCCGGAGTGGGGGTCACCCTGCTCGAGCGGCGCGAGCACGCCAACGCCAACATGACCCGTGCCTTCGCGGTGCACGCCCGCACCCTGGAGGTGCTGGACGCACGCGGCCTCGCCGACGAACTGGTCGCCCTGGGGCGCAAGGCCCCCGTGGTAGGGGTTTTCGGCCGGCTCGAACTGCGCCTGGAGCGGCTGCGCACCCGTTTTCCGTTCGCCTTGATCACCCCGCAGTACAACCTCGAGGGGCTGCTGGAGCGGCGTGCCCTCGCCGCCGGCGTGCGGATCGTGCGCAGCGCCGAGGTGGTGGCGCTACGCCAGAGGGCGGACGGCGTCGAGGTGGACACGGTCGGCCAGGGCAGCTTCAGCGCCGGGTACGTGGTGGGGTGCGACGGAGTGCGCAGCGCGGTGCGGCGGCTCACCGGCATCGGGTTCCCCGGCCGGTGGGTGGTGCGTTCGGTGATGCTGGCCGACGTCCAGCTCAAGGACGTGCCGGCCGCGGCGGTGACCACGAACGCCAACGAGCACGGTTTCGCCTCTCTGGTGCCCTTCGGTGACGGCTGGTACCGGGCGATCGGATGGGTCGCGGGCGACGACCGGCCCGATGACGCGCCGGTGTCGGCGGAGGAGCTCGCCGGGCTGCTGCGGCGGGTGCTCGGCTCCGACTACGGGATGCACGACCCGCGTTGGATCTCGCGCTTCCACAGCGACGAGCGGCAGGCCGTGCGCTACCGCGAAGGCCGGGTGCTGCTGGCGGGCGATGCCGCGCACGTGCACTCGCCCGCCGGGGGCATGGGCATGAACACGGGGCTGCAGGATGCCGCCAACCTGGGCTGGAAGCTGGCCGCGGTGGTTCAGGGCCGGGCCGGGGAATCGCTGCTCGACTCCTATGAGCAGGAGCGCTACCCCGTCGGGCGGCAGGCGCTGCGGATCTCCGGGGCGATCACGCGGGGCGTGCTGAGCGCCCCCCGCAGCGTCCGGGTGCGCCGACTGCGCGACGTCGTGATGCCCTACGTGTCCCGGCTGAGCTCGCTCACCGCCCTCGGGGAACGTTTGCTCTCCGGCATCGGCATCTCCTACCCGGCGCCGCGCGGCAGCCACCCGCTCACCGGCCGCCGGGTGCCCGACCTGCGGCTCGCGGACGGACAGCGCCTGTACGAGGTGTTGCGCGGCGGCGGTTTCGTGCTGGTCACCCGGGGTCACGCGGTGCCGGAGACGCGGTGGCTGCGACGTGCCGCCCCCGCCGGGCGCTTGCGCAGCACCCTGTTGGTCCGCCCGGACGGTCACATCGCCTGGGCGGCTGACGACCCGGACACCGAGCGGGTGCGCGCGGCGCTGGAGCGCTGGCCGGTGCGGTGAAGGGACGCCCACGTAAAGGTGCGCCTTCCGTGCTGACGTGGCAGCACGGAAGGCGCACCTTTACGTGGTCCCGCTCGGTCCGGGCCCGGGCCGACCCGGCACGGCCCGGCATGCTCAGCGGTCGCGGAGCTCCAACGTGCAGCACTTGACGCTGCCGCCCGCCTTGAGCAGCTCGGAGAGCTCGACCCCGATGGGCTCGAAGCCCCGGGCCCGCAGCTTGGTGTGCAGGCCGGTCGCCGCGGCGGGCAGGAGGACGTGGCGACCGTCGGAGAAGGCGTTGAGCCCGAAGACGGCCGCGTCCTCGGCGGTGGCCAGGACGGCGGTGGGGAACATGGCGCGCAGGACGGCCTGGCTGCCCGGCGAGAAAGCGGCCGGGTAGTACATGATCTCGTCGTCCGAGAGCACGGAGAGCGCCGTGTCCAGGTGGTAGTAGTCCGGGTTGACCAGCGTCAGCGAGGTGACCGGGAGCCCGAAGAACTCCTGCGCCTCCGCGTGTGAGCGCGGGTCGGTACGGAAGCCGGTACCGGCCAGCAGGCGGCGCCCGACGGTGAGGATGTCGCCCTCGCCCTCGTTGACGTGTTCGGGCCACAGCGTGTCCTTGTAGCCGCGGCTCTCCAGCCAGCGCAGGTACGCGGGCCCTTCCGCGGTGCGCTCCGCGTGCCGGAAGCGGGCACCGAAGACCTTTCCGTCGACGACGGTGGCGCCGTTGGCCGCGAACACCATGTCGGGCAGGCCCTCGATGGGATCTATCTCCTCGACCACGTGGCCCAGTTCGAGGTACAGGTCGCGCAGTGCCTCCCACTGGCTGAGGGCGAGCGAGGTGTCCGTGCTGTGCTGCGGGTTCATCCACGGGTTGATCGAGTACGTGACGTCGTAGTGCTGGGGCCGGCACATCAGCAGACGGCGGCGAGTGGCGACCCGGGTCGTGCTGTCGGAACGGTGGAGCGCGCCGGCAGGGGTGATGGGCTCGGTGAGCGGCACGAGGGCTCCTTCTCATGGGTTTCGATGGAAGCCCGGCCGCCCGAGGGATGTTTCGGCCAGCCGGATGCGTGTGACGCAACTGATCACTCGGTCCCATGGAAAGTGCGCTCCGCGTTGACCGGAAGCGCGGGCGGAAACCGGCCAATCAACCCCCTGACCAGGCCCCCGGCCGAGTTGATTGTCCGTGTCCGAATGTCCTTCCGGGCAATGCGCCGCCGACTTGGAATGTGGTCATCACCGGTTTCCAAACCTGTCCACCTGTTCCATCTGGAGGTCATTCCATGGCGCATCGCAACGTCGAACTGCTCGCAGTCGGTGCAGGTCCGGCGAACCTCGCGCTGGCGGTCGCCGTCGAGGAGCTCGCTCCTGAGCTCGCCGGCGACACCCTGCTGATCGAGCGTGAGCAGGACATCGTGTGGCAGCGCGGCATGCTGCTGCCCGACGCGCTCAGTCAGGTCTCCTTCCTCAAGGACCTGGTCACCATGCGCAATCCGTGCAGCCGCTTCTCCTTTGTCAACTTCCTTCACTCCCACGAACGCCTCGACGCCTTCGTCAACCTGGCCAGTTTCGTTCCGTACCGGAGCGAGATATCCGAGTACCTGCAATGGGTGGCCGACGAACTGGCCATGGTCCAGGTCGAATACGGCCGCGAGTGCGCCGCCGTCGAGTCGGTGACGGGCGACGACGGCGAGATCTCCGGCTGGCTGGTCACCCTCGCCGACGGCGACACCATCGGCTGCCGCTACCTCGTGATCGGCGCGGGCCGGGACGCCCATGTCCCCGCGGTCTTCGACGGTCTGCCGGCCGAGCGCGTCATCCACAGCACGCAGTACACGCAGCGCATCGCCGAGGTGCGGGCCGACCTGCCGCACCGGGTCGCGGTGATCGGTGGTGCGCAGAGCGCGGCCGAGCTGTTCGGAGCGGCGCTGCGGGACCTGCCCGAGTGCAAGCCGACCATGATCATGCGGTCCATCGGTCTGAACGGCTACGAGAGCAGCAAGTTCACCAACGAGCTGTACTACACGTCCTTCATCGACGAGTTCTACGACGCGTCGCCCGAGGCCCGCCAGCAGCTGCTCGGCGAGATGTACCGCTCCAACTACGGCGGTCTGTCCCCCGCCACCCTGGACGCGCTCTACCGGCAGTTCTACCAGGACCGCCGCACCGGACAGGAGCGCCTGGGACTGCACGCCATGACCGACGTGAGCGCCGCCCGCATGGACGGCGAGGAGATCGTCCTGACCCTCAAGGACCGCAAGACCGGTGCCGAACGGGAGATGCGCACCGATCTGGTCCTCCTGGGGACCGGCTTCGTCCGTGACATGCCGTGGGCGGTCAAGGCGCTCGCGGAGTCGATCGGACTCGACCAGATCAACGTGAGCCGGCACTACCGGCTCGACCTGGGCCGCCCGGCGACCGGCGCCTGCTACTTGCAGGGCGTCAACGAAGCCACCCACGGCATCGCCGACTCGCTGCTCAGCGTCCTCGCGGGCCGTTCCGCCGAGATCACCCAGGACATCCTCGCGCACCGCCGGACCAGGGCCGTGGAGGTCCCCGCCCAGGCGCGCGAGCTCGCGCTCGCCGGCGCGTCCTGAGAGCCGCGCACCCCCCACGAGCCGTACCAGTCTGACGAGGAGAGACCGACCCACATGCTCATCAAGCAACTCGACCGCGACGGACTCACGCACGAGAACGGCCTGGACGCCCAGCGGCTGCTGCCCTGGCCCGAGCTCAACGCCCCCTTCGAGGGGTCCTGGTGCGTGATCCGGCCCGGCACCGCATCGACGGCGCACGCCCATCACGAGTACGAGATCTTCATCGCCGTCGCCGGCTCCGCAGTCCTGGAGTCGGAGGGCGTCCGCAAGCCCTTCGTGACCGGGGACATCGTCCACTTCACCCCGGGCTCCGAGCACCGGGTGATCAACGAGTCCGACGCGGACTTCGAGATGTACTCCGTCTGGTGGGACCTCGACATGACGCAGCGGTTCGCAGCACGCCACGCACGCCTCGAAGGAGTCCCGGCATGACACGCCGTACGGTCATCATCGCGCCGCCGCCGACCCCCAACGGGGACCTGCACACCGGGCACCTGGCGGGTCCCTACCTGGCCGGCGACGTCTACGCACGCTACCTGCGGGCGTCCGGCCGTCCGGTGATCTTCACCAGCGGTACCGACGACAGCCAGACCTACGTGGTCGGCAGCGCCCTGCGGGCGGGTCTGACCCCGGAGGAACTGGCCCTGCGCTCCGCGACGCAGATCCGCGCCACCCTGGAGGCGGCCGGGATCTCCGTGGACGGCTTCGCCCCCTTCGACAAGGGCTACCGGCAGACCGTCATCGACTTCGTCACCGACCTGCACAGCGACGGTGCCTTCCGGCTGAAGACGGTGCTGCTGCCGTACGTCGAGGCCACCGGCGAGTACCTCATGGAGGGCCTGGTCGCCGGTGACTGCCCGGTGTGCCTCGTGGAGAGCCGCGGCGGCCTGTGTGAGTCCTGCGGACACCCCAACAACTTCGACGAGCTGCTCCGCCCGCGTTCCACCGTCGACCCGGACGCCGTGGTGACGCACCGCGAGGCGCAGATCCTCGTGCTGCCGATGGAGGAGTACCGGGACCGCCTCGCCGACTACTACGTCAGGCACCGCGACGTGCTGCGGCCGCACACCGCACAGCTGATCCGCGAGGCGCTGGACCGGCCGCTGCCGGACTTCCCGATCACCTATCCCACCGGATGGGGCATCCCGGCGCCGTTCACCGAGACGCCGGGGCAGGTCCTCAACGCCTGGGCCGAGGGCATGGCCGCGTCGATGTACTGCACCTGGTACGCGGCCGAGCAGCTCGGTGAGCACGCCGACCGCTTCGACGAGCACTGGCTGGCCGAGCACGGCATCGAGCTCGTGTACTTCCTCGGATTCGACAACGTCTACTTCTGGGGAATGACGCACCTGGCGCTGCTGATGGCGCACGGCGACCGGTACGTCGAGCCGCACGCCATCGTGTCGAACGAGTTCTACGAACTGGAGAACCAGAAGTTCTCGACGAGCAAGGGCCACGTGGTGTGGGCCGCCGATCTGGTGGCCGAGGTGCCGCGCGACCTGGTGCGCTTCTACCTGGCGCTGACCGCGCCGGAGCACTCCCGTACGAACTTCAGCCGCGAGGCGCTCGACAGCCTGGCGAGCTCCCGGCTGGTCGAGCCGTGGAACCGGCTCGCGGGCCGCCTGGACGACCTGCTCGCCGCACTTCCGGCGGACGCGCTGCTGCCGGTGTCCGAGACCGGCGCCGCGCACGCGGGGATCGTCGTCGAGCGCTTCCGTTCCCACTACGAGCTGGAGAGCTTCAGCCTCCACCGGGCCGCGGACCTGATCGTCGTGCACCTCGACCGGCTGCTCAAGCAGGCGGATCGCGTCGCGGTGGACGTACCGGGCGACCTCGGGGACCTGGTCCTCGCCGTCAGGACGCTGACGGCGTGCGCCGCTCCGCTGCTCGTCGACCTCGCGGCCCGTGCCGAGCGGGCCGGAGCCGACCTGACCCTGCCGGCCGGCCCCTTCGCGGCCGCCCCCGTCGCTCCCCTGCGACTCCCCCTCCTGTCCACCGAGGTCGGGGCCTTCGAGTCCCTGACCGAGCCGGTCGACATCCGAGCCTGATCTCCGAGGAGCATTGTGTCCACGACCGCCCCACTCCGGCCCAATCGAGCAGAACGACTGCTCATCCCCGCGACCTTCATCACCAACCTGGGCAACGGCATCCAGCTCACCGCCGCCTCGTACCTGGTGTTCTCCGAGGAGAACACCATGCTCGCGGTCAGCTGGCTGATGATCGCCGTCACCATCCCGCAGGTGGCGCTCTCCCTCTTCTTCGGCAAGCTCGCCGACCGCTTCGACCGCCGGACGCTGGCGATGGTCTCCGACCTGGTCAGCGCCGCCGCGGCGATCGCCCTGCCGATCTGGCTGGCCCTCGGCGGTGACCCGTCCACGGTCAGCTACGTCGCCAGCTTCGTCCTGTCGATCTCTGCGGCCCTCTTCTTCCCGGCCAGCAACGCGCTGATCAAGGAGCGCATCCCCGAGTCCCGGCTCGCCCAGTTCAACGGAAACGCGGAGATCGCCATCCAGGGCGGCACGCTCGCCTCGGCGGCCCTCGGCGGCTGGGTGATCGTCTGGGTCGGCACGACCTCGTTGTTCTACTTCAACGCGGTCACGTTCCTCCTCTCGGCCGCGCTGCTGTTCTTCATGGGCCGCCGTCCGGCCGACGTGGTCCTCAGCGCACCGGAGGCCGCGGCCAAGGCCGCGGCGGCCGCCGCCGCGAAGCTGGCCGCCGTCAGCGCGCCGCTGGCCCGTCTCGCGGTGCTCTACATCATCGGCAACATCGTCATCATCGTCGGCAACAGCATCATGCTGGTCCTGGTCATCGAGGGCTTCAAGTCCAACGCGGGCTACCTCGGCATCGTCGACGCGCTGTTCGGCATCGGTGCGCTGTTCGCCGCGGCGGTCTTCAAGAAGGTCAGCTCCAAGGCGACCATGCTGAAGACGGCGCTGATCGGATACCTGGCGTTCTCCGTGCTCCTGGTCATGGAGTCGATCCACCTCTACATGATGATGGCCGTCATCCCGTTCGCCGCGATCGCCTTCTGCATGGCCCGCATCTCGGCCCGTACGGCCCTGATGAGCGCGGCGCCCGAGGAGCGTACGGGCTTCGTGTTCGGCGCCACCAACGCCTTCGGCCTCGCCGCCGGCACCGTCGCCGTGGTGCTGATCTCGCTCCTGGTCGACGCCACCGACGTGCGGAACGGCTTCTACGCCCTGGGCGCGCTCGTCGCCGTCATCGCGACCGTCACCGTCATGTCGCTCAGCAAGTACGACCGGGAGACCGCGGCCGCCGCCGAGCGCTCCGAGGCCGTCGCCGAGACCGCCTCCGAGGCCGTCACCGAGTCCGCCCCCGAGACCGAGGCCCCCGCGCCGGTCGCGGCGAAGGTCTGAGGGGGGACGCGCAGATGAAGCTGCTCGCCATCGAGGCCAGTCAGAACGCCACCTACTACAAGTCCCGCTACCAGCAGATCGAGGAGCGCGGAGCGCAGGTCTACGTCCTCAACGGCATAGGCACCGAGGACTTCTGGGACGCGGAGCGGTACCGGATCGCCGGATCCAAGCACATCGAGGACATCGTCACGGCCGCCAAGGTCTGGCACGCGGAGGAGGAGTTCGAGGGGGTCCTGACCTTCTCGGAGTCCGGGGTCGTCACGGTGGCGGTCGTCGCCGAGGCGCTCGGCCTGCCGAGCATCGGCTTCGAGGCCGCCCGCACCAGCCGCAACAAGCTGCTGATGCGCCAGGCGCACGAGCGCGGCAGCGCGGCGCACCCCGGCTTCCGCTACGCCCCGGACGTCGAGGCGGCGCTGGCCGCCGGTGAGGAGCTCGGCTATCCCTTGATCCTCAAGCCGACCCTGGGCGCGGCCAGCAACTTCGTCTTCAAGGTCGACGATGCCGAGGAGATGCGCGCCCGCTTCGCGGACGCCACCTGGGGCATCGAGACCATGACCTGGGCGCTGATGGAGGCCGACGGCCTGGACCTGGGTCCGAACGGGATCATCGTCGAGGGCTACCTCGACGGCCACGAGCACCTCATCGAGGCGCTGGCCTGGGACGGAGAGGTGTACCTCGGCTCGATCGTGGACCGGATCACCGTCGAGAGCGGCACCTTCGACGACGACGTCCACCACGCGCCGAGCGCCCTGACCGAGGAGCAGGTGGCCGCGGTCCACGAGGTGGTCCGGGACGCCGCGCACGCCCAGGGGCTGCGCCGGTCCGTGCTCCACGCCGAAGTGCGCTTCCACCAGGGCGCGCCGTTCATCCTGGAGATCGCGATCCGTCCCGGCGGCGGCGGTCTCGACCACATGGCGCGGATCAGCGCCGGCCACGATCCCATCCAGTGCGTGGTGGACGTGGCCCGGGGCGCCCGGCCCGACGTCTCGCACTACTCCCCGACGTCCGTGCACACGGCCGCGATGTGCCTGATCAGCGGAGCGGGCACGGTCGAGTCGATCGACGTGCCGGCCGAGGTCGCGCAGGACCCCGCGGTCTTCTTCCTCAAGATCACGGCCACCCCGGGGACCGTCATCAAGCGTCCGCCGGCGGGCAACACCATCCTCGGCTTCCTCGGCGCCACCGGCACCTCCCTGACGGAGGCGCTGACCACCGCCCACGTGCTGGCCACCAAGATCCGTACGGAGATGAGGCCGGAGCATGGCTGAGTCCACGCGGCGGCGGACCACGAAGCGCCACTACCTGATGTGCCGGCCCACCCACTTCGAGGTGAGCTACGCGATCAACCCGTGGATGAACCCGGACAAGCCGATGGACGCCGAGCTCGCGCTGGCCCAGTGGGAGCGGGTCCGGGACCTCTACCTCGGATTCGGCCACGAGGTCTCCTTCATCGACCCGGTCGAGGGTCTGCCGGACATGGTGTTCTCCGCCAACGGCGCCACCGTGATCGACGACAAGGCGCTGATCGCCAGGTTCCGCCATCAGGAACGGGCGGCCGAGGCCGACGCGTACCGGACCTGGTTCGAGGACCGCGGCTACGGCGAGGTCCTCGTCCCGGAGCACGTCAACGAGGGCGAGGGGGACTTCGCCCCCGCCGGCGGGCGGATCCTGGCCGGCTCGGGATTCCGCAGCGACCCCTTCGCGCTCGATGAGCTCCGCGCCTTCTTCGGCCTGCCGGTGGTCGGCCTGACCCTGACCGACCCCCGCTTCTACCACCTGGACACCGCGCTGTGCGTCCTCGACGACGACCTCGTGGCCTACTACCCCGCCGCCTTCTCCGAAGAGAGCCAGGACGTGCTGCGGGAGATCTACCCGGACGCGATCCTCGCCACCCGGGACGATGCCGACGCCTTCGGCCTGAACGCGGTGAGCGACGGACTGAACGTGGTCCTGACCGAGACCGCCACCCACCTGATCGGTGAACTGCGCGAGCGCGGCTTCGAGCCGCACGGCGTGGACATGTCGGAACTGTTGAAGGCCGGCGGCGCGGTCAAGTGCATCACTCAGGAGATACGACACCGGTGATCGACTACGACGGCAGAAGATTCCGCAACACCGGCTACCCGTCGGACGAGGACGCCCCCATCGGCCGGTACCGCCAGGAAGGCGACCTGCTCTGGGCGGACTTCGACGGCGGCGACGTCCGCAGGGGCGCGCTGACCGGGTGCGTGAAGCCCGACGGGAAGCTCGAATTCGCTTACACGATGGTGCTCGCGGACGGCGAAGTGATCGCCGGGAGGTGCTGGAGCACCCCCGAGTTCCTCGACGACGGACGGATCCGGCTCAACGAGCGCTGGGAGCGCTACGGAGCCCGGTCGGCAAGCGGCGAGTCCGCACTGGAGGAGGTACCGAGATGACCCCGCCCACCACCCCGCTCCGCGGGGGCAGCGTGACCTGGGCCTGCACCAGCGGCTTCAGCCCGGTCTTCATCTTCCCGTTCACCCCCGGCGAGTACTACGGGGTGGCCAACCTGCACGAGTTCCAGACGCTGATGTACCGCCCGCTGTACTGGTACGGCTCCGGCGGGCAGCCGACGGTGGACTACGAGCGCAGCCTCGCCGAGCCCCCGGAGTGGAGCGAGGACGGGCTCACGGCGACGATCACGGTCAAGCCCTACCGGTGGTCGAACGGCGAGACGGTCAACGCCGACAACGTGATGCTGTGGATGCACCTGCTGGAGGCCGAGAAGGACAGCTTCGGCGGCTACACGCCGGGCTTCTTCCCGGACAACCTGGCCGGCTACGAGAAGGTCGCCGAGGACAAGGTCAGCTTCACCTTCGACCGCGCCTACTCGCACAACTGGGTGCTGATGAACCAGTTCAGCACCATCACCCCGCTGCCCAGGGCCTGGGACCGCACGGGTGACGACCGGCCGGCCGACGCCACCCACGACCCGGCCCAGGCCTCCGCGGTCTACGCCTACCTGCGGGCCTGCAACGACGAGCGCAAGGGCTGGGACACCAGTCCGGTGTGGAGCGTGGTCAACGGTCCCTGGAAGCTGAGCAGTTACACGATCGACGGCACCTCGGGAGAGGCCGTCCTGGTGCCCAACGAGAGTTACTCCGGCCCCAACAAGCCCTACCTCGACGAGTTCCGGCTGGTGCCGACCGCCTCGGACACCGACCAGTACGAGATGCTCCGTCGCGGCCCCGATGCCGCCGACGGCGTGCAGATCGGCTTCCTGCCCTTCGACGAGGTCACCGAGCCGGCCGAGGACCCCCAGCTGGGCGGGCCCAATCCGCTCGGCGAGCACTACGACCTCGTTCCCCAGCTCACCTACAAGATCCATTACTTCCCGATCAACTTCAACAACCCGACGGTCGCGGGAAAGATCTTCAAGCAGCTCTACTTCCGCCAGGCGCTGCAGTCCAGCCTCGACTCCCGGGGCGCCATCCGCGACGTCTACAAGGGATACGGCTATCCGACCACCGGGCCGATCCCGGCCCTGCCGGACAGCCCGCTGCTCTCGCCGGGCGCGCACCACGACCCGTACCCCTTCGACATCGACCGGGCCCGGCGCTTCCTCGCCGAGAACGGGTGGGACACCAGCACCACCCCGGCGGTCTGCGTGCGCGAGGGGACCGGACCCGGCGAGGCGGGTGAGGGCATCCCGGCCGGGACCCCGCTGCGGTTCTCGATGCGGTACGCCAAGGGGCACGAGACGCTGACCGAGGTCATGCGCAAGTTCGCGGCCGACGCCGCGCAGGCCGGCATCGAGATCGTGCTGACCGAGGTCGAGGCGAGCGTGCTGGTCCTGGAGGACACCACCTGCACCCCGGGCCCCGACAGCCCCTGCCTGTGGGAGTTCAGCGACTGGAACGGCGGCTGGGGTTACGGTCCCGGCTTCTACCCGACCGGAGAAGCCCTCTACTCGACCGGTTCCTCGGTCAACTTCGGCAGCTACAGCGACCCGAAGGCGGACGAGCTGATCGCGCGCACGGTCGTCAGCGACGACCTGGAGGACCTCTACGCCTACCAGGACTACATCGCGCAGCAGGTCCCGGTGATCTGGATGCCGAACTTCCCCTTCCGCCTGCTGGAGGTGGCCAAGAACCTCCAGGGCGTGGCCCCGGTCAACCCGTTCGGGCTGATCAACCCCGAGGACTGGCACTACGTCGGCGAGGTGCGGTGATGTACCAGAGGCTGATCGACCTCCTCGACGGGCACCAGGCCCGCTACCGGCTGATCGACCACCCCGCCGAGGGCCGGACGGACCTGGCGAGCGTGCTGCGCGGCCATCCGCTGGAGCAGGCCGCCAAGTGCATCATCGTCCGCGTCAGCATCACCAAGCGGGTCGGCAAGTACGTGCTCGCGGTGGTGCCCGGTGACCGGCAGGTCGACCTCGACGCGGTCGCCTCGCTGGTCGGCGGGGGCAGGACGGCCTTCGCCACGCCCGAGATCGCCGAACGCCTGGCCGGCAGCGTCTGCGGCACGGTGATGCCGCTGAGCTTCCACCCCGATCTGCACCTCGTCGTCGACGAGGACCTGCTCCTCACCGAGGAGATCTACTTCAACGCGGCCCGCCTGGACCGCTCCGTGGCCCTGTCCACCCCCGACTACCTCGCCATCGCCACGCCGCAGGTCGCGGCGATCTCGACGGCCGGGCACCGGGTCCTTACCCCCTCCGCGAGGTGACGAAGATGACTGATGACGCCAAGACGACCGATGACGGCGTGGTGATCCTGGTCGGCAGCGGACAGCGCGCCTACCGCGAGTACCTCCTGGCGGGCGCGGCCCGCAAACGCCCGATATGGATCCTGGACGCTGCCCCGCCGACCTGGCAGGAGCCGTACGTACTCGGCTCCACCACGGTTGAACTGCTCGACCGGGAACGGCTGGTGCCCGACCAGGAGGGGCTGATCAGCGCCGCCGAGGCGGTGGCCGCCGAGCACCGGGTGGTGGGGGTGTTCAGTTACGACGAGACGCTCGTGGTGACCACCGCCCTCATAGCCGAGCGGCTCGGACTGCCCGGACTGACCGCGCGCGGTGCGGACAACTGCCGCAACAAGCACAACACCCGGCAACTGCTGACCGCCGCCGGACTGCCCCAGCCGCACTTCGCCTACGTGACCGACGCCGATGAGGCGCTCGCGACGGCCGACTCCTTCGGATACCCGGTCGTGCTCAAGCCTCGCGGCATGGGGGCGAGCATCGGCGTCATCCGGGTCGACGGGCCCGAGGCGATCCGTCCGGCCTTCGAGGTGGCGGACGCCGCCAGCCGCGGCGGAAGCCTCGCGTACGAAGGCGGGGTGCTGGTCGAGGAGTGCGTCATGGGCCCCGAGATCAGCATCGACGGAGTGGTCTTCGACGGCGGCTACACCCCGCTCTTCCTCGCGCACAAGGAAGTGGGCCTGGCGCCCTACTTCGAGGAGACCGGACACGTGGTCAGCGCCACCGACCCGCTGCTGGCCGACGAGGAGCTGCTGCGCGTCCTCAAGGCCGCCCACCGCGAACTGGGAGTCGGGTACGGGATCACGCACACGGAGGTGAAGCTCACCACCCGCGGACCGGTGATCATCGAGGTGAACGCCCGGCTGGGCGGGGACCTCATCCCGTACCTCGGCAGTCTCGCCACCGGGGTGGAGCCGGGCGAACTGGCCGTGGAGGTGGCGGCCGGCGTCCGCCCCGAGTGGACGCCGACCCTGTCCCGCACGGTGGGGATCCGCTTCCTCTACCCGCACGAGAACGGCACCGTCCGATCGGTCGACGTGCCGGCCGCCCCGGACGTACCGGGGCTGCTGGAGGCGAACGTGATGGTGGAGCCCGGCGTCTCGCTGCTGCTGCCCCCGGAGGGCTACCTCAGCAGGTACGCCAACGTGATCTGCGCCGGCGACGACTGGCCCGGCTGCGAGGAGTCCCTCGCCAAGGCCGCCGCACTGACCACGATCGTCCTCGGCAGCTGACACGTCGGCTCACGGAAAACTGAAGGGAGGTGGGTGATGTCGGCGAGGGTGACGGTAGTGGGCGGCGGTGTGATCGCCCTGCTCACGGCAGTCGAGTGCGTACTCGAAGGGCACAAGGTCACGGTGGTGGACCAGGGCCCCATCCCGCACAGCAGAGCCACCTCTTTCGACCAGCACCGGATCCTGCGGGCCCTGCACCCCGAGGACCCGCGGACCACGGCGGCCGCGCTGCGTGCGCACCGCCGCTGGGTCGAACTGGAAGAGCTGTTCCTGACCCGCTTCTACGAGCAGGTCGGCGCGCTCACCGTGCTGCCGCCCGCGGCGGCGGCGGACGCGGCGGCGCTGCTCGGCAACGCCGGGGGCAGCGCCAGGGAGCTGACCGCGGCCGGCCTGTCCGACCGCTATCCGCACCTGCACGTGGGCGGCGGTCTCGGCGCGGTGCTCGAGGACGAGGCCGGGGTCCTGCTCGCCGAACGGGTCCTCACGGCCTGCGTCGGCTGGCTGAAGTGGCAGCGGGGCATCGAGCTGATCGAGCACCGGGCCGTGACCGCCGTGGACGGCGAGAGCGGCAGCGTACGGCTGGTCGACGGGCGGGTGCTGCGCGGTGACGCGGTGCTCGTGGCGGTGGGGCCCTGGTCCCGGGACCTGCTGCCGCAGAGCATCGCCGAGCGGCTGACCCTGTACCGGCAGTCCCTCCTCTACTGCCGGGTGCCCCGGCAGCAGGCGCAGGCCTGGGCGGCCACTCCGGCCATCCCGGCCCTCGGCACCAAGGGCGGTGCCTGGCTGATCCCACCGGTGGCGGGCACGGCCCTCAAGCTCACCTCGGCCACCGCCTGCCGCGTGGTCGACGAACTCACCGACCACGCCACCGACCCGTACTGGCAGCGCCGGCTGGAGAAGGAGTTCGGCGACATCCTGCCCGGCTTCGGCCCGGCCTGGGTCACCGCCGCCAAGGACGCCTACTACACGGCCTTCACCGAGACCGGCGGCCCGCTGCTCGTCGCCCTCGGCGGCGCCGCTTACGCGTACGCGGCCTGCGGTGGCACATCCTTCAAGTTCGCGCCGCTCATCGCCCGGTCGCTCGCCGACCGGCTGACCGGCAGGACTCCGTCGCTGACCGGCCTCGGTGCGCTCGACGGACCACCGCTGGACGTCCGGACCCCGCACCTCGCGGGTCTGTGAGCCGGCGGCCGTGAGTGAAGGAGGAAACGGTGGTCACGGTGGAGGACGTACGGCGGCTCGCGCTCGGCCTGCCGAGGACCGAGGAGCACCTGATCCGGGACCGGGTGAAGTTCCGGATCGGCAAGATCGTCTATCTCGCCCTGTCCCGGGACGAGACCGAACTGGGCTTCGCCTTCCCCAAGGAGGAGCGGGCGGCGCTCGTCGCCGCCGAACCCGCGAAGTTCTTCCTGCCCCGTGAGTCCGATCTGCGGTTCCACTGGGTGGAGGCCAGGCTGCCGGCCCTGGACCTCGACGAGCTGACGGAACTGGTCACCGAGGCCTGGCGGATGGTGGTGCCGGCCCGGGTCGCCCGCGAGCACCTGGAGCCGGCCGCGGCGCAGCCGTCTCCCCCCGCTCCGTCCCTGGCCGCACTACGGGCCTCGGCCGAGGTGTTCAACGGGTTCGCCAATGTGGACCGGAGCTGGCTGGCGCTGCGCGAGGAGACCCGGCCCGGCCTCGACCTCACCGTCGCCGGCCACCGGACCGCCCTGCACCGCTGGCTGAACTCGTGGGGCTGCCGGATCCGCTACCCGCGCGAGGGCGAGCCCGACCTGTTCGGCGCGGGCCTCGCGGCATGGTGGGGGCGACACCCCTTGCCGGACGCGCCGCTGGCCCAGCTCACCCCGCGCGAGATCACCCGGTTCGCCCGGGCCTACGAGGAGCTGGCGGCGCTGCCGATCGGCCGCCGCAGCCTCGGCCCGACCGCCGCCTCCAAGGCGCTGTACGCCCTGCGGCCCGCCTCCGTCATGCCCTGGGACGCGGCCATCGCGGACCGGCTCTACGGGGTCCGGGACGGGGCCGCCTTCGCCCGCCACCTGCGGACCGGCCGGGCCTGGGCGCGCGCGGCGCTCGCGGAGGGCGGCGGTCCGCGCGAGGCGGCCCTGTGCGCCGATCTCGGCAGGCCCGACGTGTCCCTGGCCAAGATCCTCGACGAACACCTCTACCTCACGATCACCCACGGCACGAGGAAGGACGCCGCGCCATGAGCGGCCCGGTGTGCTACCTCGACACCCGCGCGTGGGCCTGTCCCCCGGCGCGCGCCGGGGGCGGCGCTTCCTCGTCCGTCGGGTCCGGCTGGGTCAGCGCGAACGCCCGGGCCATGGGCGTCAGACCGTACTGCCCCGGCAGGTCGGAGTGGTCGAGCAGACCCGCGTCGAGGAGGCGTTCGAGGAGGTCCTCCACCGGTTGCGCGGACCGTTCCACCAGGACGGCCAGGGCGTCCGTGGACTCGTACACGACGTTGTCCACCGAGGGAGGGTTCTCGGAGACGGCGAACTGGCGCAGCATCAGGCGGGCCCACGGCGTCAGCAGCCGGTAGGCGCTCTCCAGGCGGACGCTCAGGGCGTCGTCCCCGACCTGGAGCCGGCCCAGGAACCGGCCGGGCTCCGGCCGCCCCTCGCCGAGCAGCTCGGACACGGCGTCCTGGAGCATCCACTCGGGCCGTGCGGCGATGCGCCGGCCGGCCAGGTTCAGCGCGAGCGGCAGGTCCCCGCAGGCGTCGGCGAGGCGCAGGCAGGCGCGCGGCTCGGTGCCGACGCGGTCCCCGCCCAGCAGTTGGGCGAGCAGCTCCATCGACTCGTCCCGGTCCAAAGCGGGCAGCCGCATCCGGCTCACTCCGTCGAGGCCGAGCAGCCGTGAGCGGCTGGTGATGACGATGCGGCTCTCGGGCGCGGCCGTGAGGAGTTCCCGTACCTGGCGCTCGTGCTGCACGCCGTCGAGCACCACGAGGATCCGGCGCCGGTTGAGCAGCGAGCGGTACAGGCCGATCCGCTGCCCGGGGTCGTTGGGGATGCGTTCGGCGGGGATGCCGAGCGCCTCCAGGAAGCCGCCCGCGATACCGGCGGCGTCCTTGCGCCCGTCCGCGGCCGGGTCCAGGTTCGCGTACAGCTGGCCGTCGGGCAGGTTCACCGCCAGTTCGTGGGCGAGCCGCAGCGCGAAGGCCGTCTTGCCCGCGCCGACCTGCCCGCTGATCACGAGCGGGGCCGAGGCGCGCTGTTCCCCGTAGGAGGGGGCGGTCAGGGCCCTGGCGCGCTGGAGCATTTCGCCCCGTCCGACCAGGGGGTGCGGCTCCATCGGCAACTGGGCCGGCGCGGGCAGCACGGCGCGCACGTCGGCGGCGCGCAGCTCGTTCTCCTGGTGCTGCTGTACGGCCTTGCCCGCCGGGCGGGGCGTGCCGTCATCGCCCTCGGCGCGTGCCGCCTCGTGCCAGCGGCGCTCCCAGCTGGCGCGGTCCCCACCACAGGCCTCCGCAAAGGCGAGGGCCACCTGAAGGGTCGGGAGGCGGTAGCCCGCGGCCGCGTCGGAGAGAACCGAGGCGGAGAACATGGCCCGCGTGGCCATGTCGCGGTAGCCGGGACTGCCCGCCGCGGCCCGCAACCTGCGCAACTCGCGGGCGAACGCGGTGACTGGTCCGGCATCGGGGGCCAGTGGTCTCTCCAGTCTTCCCACACTCTGCTCCTTTGGCACTCGCTCTGGTCGCCGCCTGCTCAGGCCTGCCGCTGAAGCTTCCGTTTCGTGCTTCCCGATCCGCTACCGGATGCTTACCGCGCGCTAGGGGGAACCCCTATGATCCGGTTGACGTGATCTCGCCAGGGGGGTTGTCAATGGGGGTGGTTGTCCGATGCCGGGGGCGGATGCGGATTCTGGAGAGAGACGCGGGGTGGACCCTGCGGGGGGCCGGCTGCGTTTCAACGTGCTGGGCTCGCTCGAAGGCTGGATCGACGACGTACGGCTGAGGCTGGGGGGAGCGATTCAGGAACGGGTCCTCTGCATGCTCCTTCTCGAAGCCGGCCGGGTGGTGCCCGTCGCGCGACTCGTCGAGGCGACCTGGGAGAAGGACCCGCCGGTGACCGCGGCGCACCAGGTACGCAAGGCCGTCGCCGACCTGCGGCGGCGCATACCGACCGGCAACACGGTGATCGCCACCGATGGGCCCGGATACCGCGTGGTGGTGACGGACGACCAGGTTGACCTCCTGGAGTTCGACGCACTCATCAAGGCGGCGGGTCAGGCCCTGAGGGAGGGCCGGCAGTTCCCGGCCACCGAAGCCCTGCGGACCGCCCTCGCCCTGTGGCGCGGCTCCGTGCTGTCCGGCGCGGGCGGCCCGGTGATCGAGGCAGCGGCGACCGCGCTGGAGGAACGCCGACTGGCCGCGGCCGAGCAGCTCTTCGACCTGTGCCTCGCACTGGGTGAGAGCGGCGAGCTCGTCTCCGCGCTACGCGCGCTGATCACCCAGCACCCGCTGAGGGAGACCCTCCGCGGTCAGCTGATGCTCGCCCTGTACCGCTCCGGGCGGCAGGCCGAGGCGCTCAAGGAGTACGGCGAGGTGCGCGAGCTGCTCGTCGACGAGCTCGGCATCGACCCGGGACCCCGGCTGGCCAAGCTGTACGAGGCGATCCTGCGGGACAGCCCCGAGCTGGCCGCTCCCGAGCGCCCGGCTCCCGTACGGGCCGTGCCCGAGCCGGTCGTTCCCGTACGGCCGGAGCCCGAGCCGGTCGCGGCCGTACGCCCGGTGCCCGAGGCCGCGGCTTCCCAGCCGCCGGCTCTCGGGGAACTGGTTCCCGAGCCGCCGCAGGCACAGGCACAGACGCAGGCACAGGCACAGGCACAGACGCACACGCAGACGCAGCCACGGGCCACGCCGCCCACCTCGGCCGATGCCCCGTGCACCCTGCCGTACGACCTGCCCGACTTCACCGGCCGTGCCAAGGAGCTGGCCGAACTGTTCGACTACGTACAGGGCGAGGGCCGGGGCGGCGAGCGGCACTCCCGGATCGTGGCCCTCGACGGCATGGGCGGCATGGGCAAGACCTCCCTGGCGGTACGGGCCGCCCACCACCTGGCCGGGCGGTATCCGGACGGGCAGCTCCACATCGACCTGCACGGATTCACCCCGGGCGGGAAGCCCGTGGCGCCCGCCACCGCCCTCGACAGCCTGCTGCGGACGCTCGGTACGCCCGGCGACCGCATCCCGGAGGACCTGGAGGGACGCACCACCCTCTGGCGCTCGAAGCTGGACGGCCGGCGGATGCTGCTCCTGCTCGACAACGCGGTCGACGCAGCGCAGGTCCGGCCGCTGCTGCCGGCCTCGCCCGGCTGTCTGGTCCTGATCACGAGCCGGGGGCGGCTGCTGGACCTCGACGGCGTCGAGTGGGTGTCCATCGGGATGATGCAGCCCGAGGACAGCACCAGCCTGATGACGGAGACGCTCGGCACGACCCGGGTGGCCGCCGAGCCGGAGGCGTCCGCCGAACTGGCCGAGCTGTGCGGCCACCTCCCGCTGGCCCTGCGGATCGCGACCGCCCGACTGCGCAACAGGCCGCGCTGGACGGTGCGTTACCTGGTCGAGCGGCTGCGCGACGAGACGCGCCGGATGGACGAGCTGAGCTCGGGCGAGCGCAGCGTCGCGGCCACCCTGCGCCTGTCGTACCTGGCGATGGACGAGGAGTACCGCACCGCCTTCCGCATCCTGAGCCTGTACCCGTGCGCCGGTACCGACGTCCACTCGGCGGCCGCGCTCCTCGGCACCGCCGTCCGCGACGCCGAGGACGCCCTGGAGTTCCTGCTCGACGTCCACCTGGTCCGGCAGCCCGACATCGGCCTCTACACCTTCCACGACCTGGTGCGCAGCTTCGCCCAGAGCCTGCGGGGCCCGGCGACGGCGGACGACGACGCGGCGGCGGTCGAGCGGCTGCTCGGCTACTACCTGACGACCTCGAACGCCGCCTGCGAGCTGCTCTTCCCCGGCCGCGAGCGCCGGCCCACCGGGATCCCGCCCTATCGGGGCGAACTGCCGTCCTTCAGGGACGCGGACGAGGCCGTGCGGTGGTTCGACCGGGAGCAGGCCGGGCTGCTCGCGGCCGTGTCCCTCGCCGAGCGGTGCGGTCACGACCGGTACGCGGCATGGCTGAGCCGCAATGTCGGATTCCACCTGAACGCGCACGGACAGCTCGACGAGTTCTGGAGCGTCGGGCACCTCGCGGTCGCCGCCGCCCGCCGGCTCGACGACCCGGCGCTGCTGAGCGTCAGCCTGGCCAATCTGGGCGCTGCATGCTGGAAGCTCGGCCGCTTCGAGGAAGGGCTGGAGGTGGCCAAGGAGGCGCGCGACACCGCGATTCGCGCCGGAGACCGGAACACCGAGGGGCACAGCGAATCGACCATCGGGCTGCTGCTGTCGATGCTCGGGAGGTACGGAGAGGCCCTGCCCCTGCTGGAGCGGGCCGTGGCCGTGGCCCGGGAGCTGGGCGACCCGCGCACGGAAGCCGAGAGCCTGACCAGCCTCAGCACGCTGTACGAGCGGTGGGGACGCTATCCGGAAGCGGCCGCCGCCGCCCGCCAGGCGATCGAGATCGGCCGCGACCTCGGATACCACAGCAACGAGATCATGGCCCTGACCGATCTGGCCTTCGCCCAGGTGGGCCTCGGGGACCACGCGGACGCGGACGCCAGCCTGAAGCGCGCCCGTGACCTGTGCGACGAGACGAGGTCGCCGGGGGACGTCGCCCTGGTGCTCGCGCTGTCCGCCCAGGTCGCGCAGGAGCGGGGCGACGGCTCGCAGGCGCGCGCGTTCGCCGAGCGGGCCCTGGTCCTCGGCCGAACGAGCGGTGCCCCGATCCGGCTCGCCAAAGTCGCGAACGTCGTCGGTCAGCTCCACATGATGTGGGGGGAACACGAGGAGGCGCTGGACCTCCACACCCATGCGTACAAGATCGCGGCGCCGATGAGCTTCCGTGCCGAGGAGGCGTCCGCGCTGGTGGGGCTCGCCCATGCGGCCGAGGCGCTCGGTGATTCCCCGGCGGCGGCCGGACACCGTACGGCGGCCGAGGAATTATTCGACTTCATGGGTCTGCCGGAGCACCGCCGGACCTACTGACCCGCACGCGGATGTGCCCCGCACCGGAATCCGGTGCGGGGCACATCCGCGTCCTGCGCGGCAAGCGGCCGACTTACGGGGCGGGGACCGGCGAGGGGAGCGTCGGGCCCTTGTCGTCCGCGAGCACCTGGTACCCGGAGGGCTGACCGGCGTCCGCCGCGTGGACCGTCACGCCGGCTCCGATCGCCAGGGTCGCCGCGAAGATCCCGATCAGTCCAGCCAGCTTGCTGCGCATGTGTTGAACCCCCTGTTTGTACCCGGTGTGCGGTTCCCGTGTGGTGCGGTGGCCGCTCTCGACAGGACAAAGACTCGTCGAGGCCCTTACCGGTCCGTTCCCCTCTCGATACCGCTCGTGGCCGTGGGTCGGGAACGGCCGTTACCGGGGTGTTCCCGGCCGGATTCCCGGTCCTGTTCCCGGTCCGGTTCCCGCGCCGCCGCGATCCGCGATCCGCGTGCCGTGACCAGCACATCCGTCCGCGTGGTCCCCGATTCGTACCCGGCCAGATCCAGCAGGGCGCGCACCGTCGCCCGGATCCCCGCCTGCTCCGCGTCGCGGAGCGGCGCCGCGTCCGCGTCCCCGTCGGCGGTGATGTCGGCGACCAGGTGCATGCCGTCGACCGTGAGCGTCTCCACATGGAACTTGGCTCCGGTCAAGAGCTCTTCGACGAGATAGGGGGGTGAATGCCGGGCGGTGACCGCCTGTTCGGACCAGCGGTCGAGTCCGGCCCGGTCGTGCACCGGCACGGTCCACCAACAGCCGGACTTGTCAGCCGACTTGATGACCACCGGCAAGGGGAAGTCCTCCGCCAGTGAGCGCGCCTCGGCGAGGGACCGCGCTTCCTCGGCGCGTACGGCCGAGGTCCGGCTCTGGTTGAGGATCCGCCGGATCGTCACCGCGTCCGGCAGCCGGCCCGCCGGCTGCTCGTGGCTCGCGGAGAGGTCCCGGAGCACCTCCCCGGCGGCGGCCGCCGCCGCACCGGCGAGGCCCCTCCCGAGATCGCTCGCGAGATGGAGGATGTGGCCGATCCCGTGCTTGAGGACCGTGTCCGTCAGCAGGGCGCGCAGCGCGGCCGCGTCGTCGAAATCCACCCGGAGCAGCCGCTGCGGGGGCAGCTCGGCGGGAAGCCGCGCGTCCGGTGGCCACGGTCCGAGATCCGTCACCACCCAGACGTCCAGGCCCGCCACGACCGCGGCCCGTACGAGCCCGGGTCCGGGCCTGACCAGCACTACCCGCTCCGCGGCCTGTCTGATGATCACAGCATTCTCCTCCATCGTGTCCCACGATGCTCGCGCCGTGTCTTCCCGGTCCCTTCCCGGCGCGGTCCCAAGGAGGTGTAGGGGCCACGCGTCCCCCGGACGGCCCTGTCACGCGGCCGCCCCGCGGCCCGTGTCCGACAGTGGGGGAAGGCACCGAGCCAGGGGGGCACCATCACGCCGGAGGCGTACACACATGGGACTCTTCGACTTCCTGAAGTCCGACAAGAAGAAAGCACACGAGGCCGCCGAGAAGGCCAAGGAGCAGGTGGAGCAGCAGTCGGCCGCGGTGGGGAAGCCTCCCGCGAGCTCGGCGGCCGACGCCGCCTCGGCCACCAAGGGCGCCGCCGATCGCATGGCGGCCACCGCGCCGCCCAGGCCCGCCCCCGCGATGCCGACCCCCTCGTCCGCCGCGCACAAGGCGGTACCCGCCACCCCCAAGCCTCCGCTGCCGAAGCCCGCGGCCTCCGCCACCCCGCCGCCGGGCGCCCCGCACACCCCCACGCCGCACTCGGCCGCGCACAAGGCCGTGCCGGCGGCCCCCATGCCCAAGCCGGCGGCCGCCGCCGAGAAGCGCACGTACACCGTCAAGCCCGGCGACTCGCTCGCCACGATCGCCCGGGACGAGCTCGGCAACGAAGCCCGCTGGCGTGAGCTCTACGCCATGAACAAGGGCGTCATCGGCGCCAACCCCGACCTCGTCCGGCCGGGCATGGTCCTCACCCTCCCCGGCTGAGGAGCCGGCACGCGGAAGGGGCCCGGATCCTGTGGGGATCCGGGCCCCTTCCGCTACCACTGCTTGCGCCGCGCGTCTCGGCCGGCGCCTCGCTCAGAGTTGCTTGTCCTCCGGACCCGGCCCCGCGTCGGAACCGGACGCCGGTGACGACCCCGATTCCGCCTCGCGTTCCTTCTCCGCCAGCTCGTCCTCGAAGGTCGCCGCAGCAGCCTCCTTGCGCGCCGCAACACCCTCCTGCGGCGACATCTCCGTCGCCGCCGGCGGCTCCACGAGCCAGTCCGGATTCGACTGCTGGTCCCACCACTTCCACGCGGCGAAGGCGCCGCCCGCCAGGACGCCGACCACCGCGACACCCTTGAACACCCGGTTGCGGCGTGCCCGCCGCTCGTGGCGGCGCACCAGCTTGCGCACCTCCTTGGCCGACACCTGGCCGCGCAGCGCCGCCAGCGCGGCCGCCGACCGCGACACGGTCTCCTCGGCCACGGGCGTGGCGGCCGCGATCGCGCTCTCGATCCGCGGCTGTGTGAAGTCGGCGGCCTGCCGCGCCGCCCGGCGCGTCTGCTTCACGGCCCGGGTCGCCGCCCGGTCGACATTGGGCGGTACGTGCGCACGCGCCGCCTTGATCCGGGGATGCACATGGCAGCCGTACGTCGTACGAGCCTGCCGCGCGGCCTCATGGGCCGCATGCGACACCTTCGGCGCCAGCAGCGCATTCGCCTCCTGCGCGTAGTGCACCGCCGCGCCCTTGGCGCTTTCCGCGTACGGCGCGACCACTTCCGACGCGTGCCTCACCGTTTCCTTGGCGCTCTCGGCGGCCAGGCGCACGCTGTCCTTGCGGGTCACGGGATCCTCCTCCTCGGTGGCGGACACAGTTCACCTTTCCACCCTTTGTCGGATCATGCCTGCCATATCGCTGACCGGCATGCGTGACAGGGCATACGGGTGGACGATTTCAGTGCCGCGGAGCGCTCCGTGCGACCATCTGGACCGACAGTGATGACTATGGAAGGCAGATCCGTGGCCGAGAAGCTCTACGCCACCCTGAAGACCACCCACGGCGACATCGAGATCGAGCTGCTGGAGAACTTCGCTCCGAAGACCGTCCGGAACTTCGTCGAGCTCGCCACGGGCGCCCGCGAATGGACCCGCCCCACGGACGGTCAGAAGACCACGGACCCGCTGTACGACGGCACCGTCTTCCACCGTGTCATCAGCGGCTTCATGATCCAGGGCGGCGACCCGCTGGGCAACGGCACCGGCGGCCCCGGCTACCAGTTCCCGGACGAGTTCCACCCGGACCTGGCCTTCACCAAGCCCTACCTGCTCGCCATGGCCAACGCGGGCCCGGGCACCAACGGCTCGCAGTTCTTCATCACCGTCGCGCCCACCGCCTGGCTCACGCGCAAGCACACCATCTTCGGCGAGGTCACCGACCCGGCCAGCCAGAAGGTCGTGGACGCCATCGCCGCCAGCCCCACCAACCCCCGTACCGAACGGCCCCTGGACGACGTGATCATCCAGTCCGTCGTCGTCGAGAAGCGCTGACGGTCTCGGCCGCGGACCCGACCCGGACCCGAGGCCGGGCCTGGCTCCGGGAACCTTTCCGCCCCGCCCGTCCGTCCTGCATGCATACCGGACCGGCGGGGCGCACTGCCTGCCTCGCCGCTGATCGAGGGAACCGATGGACACCGACCGTCTGCCGGGCTGCTACCGCCACCCGGACCGCGACACGGGGATCCGCTGCACCCGCTGCGAGCGCCCCATCTGCCCCGAGTGCATGATCAGCGCCTCGGTCGGCTTCCAGTGCCCCGAATGCGTCCGCGAGGGCTCCGGCACCGGCCACCGCCCGGCCGCGAACGCACCGCGCACCCTGGCGGGCGGGATGGTCGCCGCGGACCCCCAGCTGGTCACCAAGACCCTGATCGCCATCAATGCCGCCGTGTTCTTCGTCGGCCTCCTCGCTCCGGCGGTCGTGGTCCACCTGGAGCTGCTCGGCCGCTACGTCGAATACCTCGGCGGCCCCGTCGAGGGGGTTTCCACCGGCGAGTACCACCGCCTGCTGAGCTCGGTGTTCCTGCACGTCGAGTGGTGGCACATCATCGGCAACATGATCGCGCTGTGGGTGATCGGCGGCCCGCTGGAGGCCGCGCTGGGCCGGGCCCGCTACCTCGCCGTCTACCTGCTCTCGGGCCTGGGCGGCAGCGCCCTCGTCTATCTGCTGACCGCCCCGAACACCCCCACGCTCGGCGCGTCCGGCGCCGTCTTCGGCCTGCTCGGCGCCACCGTGGTGCTGGTGCGGCGGCTGCGGTACGAGATGCGGCCGGTGATCGTCATGGTCGTGCTGATGCTGGTGCTGACCTTCGTACCGTTCGGCGGCGGCCTCAACGTGTCCTGGCAGGCCCACGTGGGCGGCCTGGTCACCGGTGCGCTGGTGGGCCTGGGCATGCTCACGCCCGCCGCCGGCAGGACCCGCACACTGGTCCAGTGGGGGACCTGCGCGGTGGCTTTCCTGCTGGCGGCGGCGGTGATCCTGCTCCGTACGGCGGAACTCACCTGATCACACCGGCGTCAACTCTCCACAGGGTTATCCACAGATCTTCTGTCTTTTCCTCAGGTGTGGATGACGCTGTGGATAACTCATGGGGAGAGCTTCCGTCAGGGATTGATGCGTGCTACTTCCACTGCGTGGATACGCCGAATCCCGCGGCGATGAAGCCGAAACCGACCACAATGTTCCAATTGCCCAGCGCCTCGATCGGCAGCTGGGTCTCGGTCACGTAGAAAACGACGATCCACGCGAGTCCGATCAGGAAGAAGGCCAGCATGACCGGGGCGACCCAGCTGCGGTTCGTCAGCCGGATGCTCTGCGGCTGCCGCGTCGGCGGCGGCGTGTAGTCGTCCTTCTTGCGGATACGTGACTTCGGCACGAGGGGCTCTCCTGTCGATGCGCTGGGGACCTTGCCTGCCCCGGGCGTCCGTTAGCGTAGTGGACCTGTGGCGTTGAAGGAGAAGGGTACGTTGAGCAATTCCGACGACTCCTCCGCGGGTCCCCGTCGCCGGGCCAGACCGGTCCGGCTGCTGACGGCCGCCGTCTTCGCCCTGGCCGGGCTGCTCTTCGTCACCAGTTTCAACACCTCCAAGGGTACGAACATCCGGACGGACGCCTCGCTCCTCAAGCTGTCGGACCTCATCAAGGAACGCAGCCAGGACAACGCGGAGCTGGAGGAGAGCACCGGAGCGGTACGCCGCCGGGTGGACGCCCTCGCCGAACGCGACGACGGCAGCACCAAGGCCGAGGACGCCAGACTGGCCGCCCTGCGCGCGGCCTCGGGCACCGAGGAGCTCGCCGGCAAGGGCCTGACCGTCACCCTCAACGACGCTCCGCCGAACGCCACCGCCCGCATCCCCAACGTGCCCGAGCCGCAGCCCAACGACCTGGTGATCCACCAGCAGGACCTGCAGGCCGTGGTGAACGCCCTGTGGCAGGGCGGCGCCCAGGGCATCCAGGTCATGGACCAGCGGCTCATCTCCACGAGCGCGGTGCGCTGCGTGGGCAACACCCTGATCCTCCAGGGCCGGGTCTACTCGCCGCCGTACAAGGTCTCGGCGGTCGGCGACCCGGGCGCGCTGCGCAAGGCCATGGCCGCCTCTCCCGCCCTGCAGAACTACCAGCTGTACGTGAACGCGTACGGGCTCGGCTGGAAAGTGGACGAGCACAAGGCGCTGACACTTCCCGGCTACTCCGGCACAGTGGACCTCCACTATGCGAAGCCGGTGGCACCCACCCCGTGAAGGGGTTCGTCCTGACGTCGTACTGCGCCTGGTGGTACGGACGTTCAGCGAGGTGTGCCTGACGGCGGGCACGCTGATCGTGCTGTTCGTGGCGTACGTCCTGCTGTGGACCGGGGTCAAGGCCGACCGGGCCATGGACGGGGAGATGGCGCGGCTGCGCGACCGCTGGGAGGCGGCGGCCCCGGCGGCGGCCCCGGAGGCCGCCCCGGAGGCCGCCCCGGCGCCGTCCCCGCAGCCGGCGCAAGCGGCGCCACCGGAGCGCTACCCCGCCGGCCGGGCCTTCGCCGAGATGTACGTCCCGCGCTTCGGCCCGGACTGGATCAAGCCCGTCCTGGAGGGCACGGACACCGAGCTGCTGAAGAAGGGCCTGGGCCACTACGCCGGCACCGCCCGCCTCGGCGCCGTCGGGAACTTCTCGGTGGCCGGTCACCGGCGCACGTACGGCGATCCCTTCAAGGACTTCCCGCGGCTGCGCCGGGGCGACGAGGTGATCCTCAAGGACGCCTCCGCCTGGTACACGTACACCGTGCGGGGCGGGCCCCTGCGCACCCTGCCGACCGAGGTCGGGGTGGTCGACCCCGTTCCGGAGAAGTCGCCGTTCACCGCGCCCGGCCGGTACCTGACACTGACCACCTGCGACCCGGAATGGGGCCACAGCCACCGGCTGGTCGTCTGGGCGGAGCTGACCGGGACGCGACCCGCGGGCCAGGGCGGACCGGAGGGTTTGTCCAGGTGACCCACCCTTTCGGGCCGGTGGCTTTAGTCTGTTCGCGTACCGCCCCTGCGGTGCGTTGAACGAACGCGGACGAAAAGGAAACAGGCGGCATGTACGGCTGGATCTGGCGGCATCTGCCGGGCAACGCGTGGGTGCGCGCGCTGATCTCACTCGTACTGGTCCTCGCGGTGGTCTTCGTGCTGTTCCAGTACGTCTTCCCGTGGGCCGAGCCGCTCCTGCCGTTCAACGATGTGACGGTGGACGAGGGATCGGGAGCCACTCAGTGAGCGCGCGCATTCTGGTTGTCGACAATTACGACAGCTTTGTCTTCAACCTGGTCCAGTACCTCTACCAGCTCGGCGCCGAATGCGAGGTGCTGCGCAACGACGAGGTCGAGCTCTCGCACGCCCAGGACGGCTTCGACGGCGTGCTGCTCTCCCCGGGGCCGGGGACGCCGGAGGAAGCGGGCGTCTGCATCGACATGGTCCGGCACTGCGCGCGGACGGGCGTTCCCGTCTTCGGCGTGTGCCTGGGCATGCAGTCGATGGCGGTCGCCTACGGAGGGGTCGTGGACCGGGCCCCGGAGCTGCTGCACGGCAAGACCTCGCCGGTGGTGCACGAGGGCCGGGGCGTCTTCGAGGGACTGCCCTCCCCCTTCACCGCGACCCGGTACCACTCCCTGGCGGCCGAGCCGCAGACCCTGCCCGACGCGCTGGAGGTCACCGCGCGGACCGAGGACGGGATCATCATGGGCCTGCGCCACCGGGAGCACGATGTCGAGGGCGTGCAGTTCCACCCCGAGTCGGTGCTGACCGAGTGGGGGCACCGGATGCTCGCGAACTGGCTGGTGCGGTGCGGTGACGCGGGTGCCGTGGAGCGCTCGGTGGGGCTGGCGCCGGTGGTGGGCAAGGCCGTCGCGTGACGGCGGTCGCGCCGTCCGCCCCCACGGAGGGCCGGGCCGCGCGACGCAGGGCAGCTCAGGAGGCCGCGAAACGGGCCGCCAGGAACACCCGCAGGCGGGGCGGGCGGCGGCGCAAGCGGCCCGCGTCGGGCGGCCCGGTGGTCATCGCGAGCCGGCTGGGCGGAGAGCTGTTCATCACGCTGGGCCTGGTGATGCTGCTGTTCGTCGCCTACCAGCTCTGGTACACGAACCTGCTGGCGGAGTGGACGGCGAACGGGGCCGCCGGTTCCCTGCGGCAGACGTGGGAGCGTCAGTCCGGGGAGAGCGGATCGGGCGGCGACGGGGCCGCCGCGCCGCCCGTCACGGCCTTCGAGCCCGGCCAGGGCTTCGCCATCCTCCACATCCCCAAGCTGGACGTGAAGGTCCCGGTGGCCGAGGGCATCAGCAAGCCGAAGGTGCTCGACCGGGGCATGGTCGGGCACTACGGCGAGGGCGCCCTGAAGACGGCGATGCCGGCGGACAAGAAGGGCAACTTCGCGGTGGCCGGTCACCGGAACACCCACGGCGAGCCGTTCCGCTACATCAACC
Organism: Streptomyces sp. NPDC028910; assembly: GCF_055564955.1. Lineage (NCBI taxonomy): Bacteria > Bacillati > Actinomycetota > Actinomycetes > Kitasatosporales > Streptomycetaceae > Streptomyces > Streptomyces sp. NPDC028910. Next base: position 280,012 of record NZ_JBVHVF010000003.1, read on the forward strand.
GGCTGGTGCCCGGGGATCCCGTCGTGGTCGAGACCCGGGACGCGTACTACACGTACGCGATGACCTCCTCGCTGGCGCAGACACCGCCGACGAACGTGTCGGTGATCAAGCCCGTGCCGGAGGGGTCGGGGTTCACCTCCGAGGGCCGGTACATCACGCTGACCACCTGCACCCCGGAGTTCACCAGCACCTACCGGATGATCGTATGGGGCAGGATGATCGATGAACGCCCCCGCAGCCAGGGCCCGCCGCCCGCGCTGACCAGTTAAGGACGAATCAGCAGTGTCTCGTGCCCGCCGCCGCTCCGCGGCCCCGTCCGCCGGCAGCCGCAGTGTGCTCGCCGGGTTCCTGAGCCTGCTGGGCGAGGTCCTGATCACGGCGGGCCTGGTGCTGGGCCTGTTCGTGGCCTACTCGCTGTGGTGGACGAACGTGCTCGCGGACCGGCAGGCGTCGGCGCGCGGTGACGAGATCCGCCAGCGGTGGCAGGCACCGGCCCCGGCGCGGCCCGCGGAACCGGGCGCGCTGGACACCCAGGACGGCGTCGGCTTCCTGCACGTGCCGGCGATGAAGAACGGCGAGGTGCTCGTCAAGCGCGGAACGGCCCCCGACGTCCTCGACGACGGGGTGGCCGGGTACTACACGGAGCCGGTGAAGTCGGCGCTGCCGTGGGACGAGAAGGGGAACTTCTCGCTCGCCGCGCACCGGGACGGGCACGGGGCGAAGTTCCACAACATCGACAAGGTGAAGAACGGCGACGCGATCGTCTTCGAGACCCGGGACACCTGGTACGTCTACAAGGTCTTCGCGGAACTGCGCCAGACCTCGAAGTACAACACCGACGTGATCAACCCGGTCCCGAAGGAATCGGGCCGGACCGCCCCGGGCCGCTACATCACGCTCACCACCTGCACCCCGGTCTACACCTCGAAGTACCGGTACATCGTGTGGGGGGAACTGGTCCGGACGGAAAAGGTCGACGCCAAGCGCACGCCCCCGGCGGAACTGCGCTGACCGCAGTTACGGGGCTGTGGATAACTCGGCGTTTGAAAGCGGCAGGCTGTCGCTTTCAAATCAGCGGAGTACCTGGAGCCGGACACCGGCGCTCCAGGCCTCCAGAAGGCCCCTGTGGACGGCCGTGACGCCTCCTTGCGCGGAGATGGCCAGAGCCTCCCGGGTAAACGCGCAGGTGGCCACGTAGAGGGCCGCGTCGGCCTGGTGAAGGACCTTGGACGCCCCGAGGAACTTCTGCATCTCGCCACTGAGTACGTGCCGGAAGGGCGCGAAGTTCTTGCACTGGACGGCGACCGAGCGGCCGTCGGCGGTGCGGGCGGTGATGTCGACCCCGCGGTCGCCGCCGTGCCCGCCGTACACCTCGACGTCCGTACACCCGTCGCGGCGCAGCAGGCCGGCGACGTGCTGCTCGAACTCCCTCCAGTTCATGGCGTCGATGGTCCCGATGACCCCGGTGAGGGCCTTCACGTCCTGGCCGCGCTGAAGCCGGCTGAGCTGGAGATCGTGCTCGACGAGTTTCATCTGGATCTGCTCCACGTCATTGCGGAGGCTGAGGAGGTCCCTGCGCTGTTCGCCGGAGGCCTCGACGAGGGCATTGAGCATGGGGACGACGGTCCTGCCCAGCAGCTTGGTAAAGCTCGCCTCGCTGAGCCGGGTGATCCGCTCGTCGAGCGATTCGATGTCGCTGGGGGCGGGCTGCGTCCGGGACGACTGCTCGCGGTCGAGTAGGTAGGTGCGCACGTTCCGGGCGATCTCGCTATCGCGCAGCAGCATCGCCACGTTGAGGATGGTCCGGCGGGTGTAAACGGCCAGGTGAACCCGTCCACCACGACCCTGTGGATAACTCTCGTTTGAAAGAGACAGGTTGTCTCTTTCAAAACTTTCCAGGTCAGCGCCCTTGAGCGTGCGCATGCCGTTCGCGGTGAGTTCCTCGCGGTGCCGCTGGCGCAGCCGGTTGATGACCTCCTCCGCGACTTCAAAGTAGGCCGCCACCATCGCCGTCGTCACATGCAGACCGTCCGGCAGCAGCGACAGGGTCTTCACCTTGTCCAGGACGTGCGTCCGCTCCAGAACGCTTCCGCGCAGGGTCCTGGACTCCAGCAGCACGGTTTCTTCGATCACGGCCCGCCCCTCTCCGGCAGAGCCCGATGCCCCACCCCAACCGGATCAACGACTCCCGACATATGAAGACACGATCGGGTTTCGTTGAAATGTGCGCAGTCGTGCGGCATGAGGAAAGGTCCGGCTCTTCTCTCAAGGGAGAAGAGCCGGACCCATTTTTTTCTCGCGATGGGCGGGAGCCGGCCGTGGCAGTGGGGAAGCGTCAGCAGCGCTCGCTGCTGGAGCCGGTGCCCCAGCTGTTGTTGGGTTGGGGCGTGACCGAGAGGTGCCCATAGCCCTTGGTGGACTTGCCAGCCGTGCTGGCCGCTCCGGACCAGATCTCGGTCACGTTGTAGTCACCCTGGCCGGCATAGACGTACTGCTCCGAGGTGGAGAGCACACCGGCCGAGACGAACCAGCCGGAGTGGGCGTTGCGGAAGCTCTGCCAGACGTAGACGTACCCGTAGTTCTTGTTGCAGCTCGGGGAGTAGTACTGCTTCACCGAGGCCGCGGTGGCTCCGTTGACCGTGATGTACCCCGTGCTGCCGATCTGATAAGCGTCGCCACAGCTCGGTCCCGTAGCAGCTAGCAATCACGAAGAAAAGGGGCACGCTTCGTACTGTAGCTATGTGATGCGTCACAATCGCTGAGGCGGCTGCCGGGTGCTAGCGACCGCCGGTGAGCCCTCCGAAGAAGCCGTTGCCGCCGTTGTTGCCGCCGTCCTGCTGGCCGCCGCCCATGGTGATCACATTGACCACCGTTCCCGTCGGGACCTGCCTGCCGGCCTGTGGATCCGACGACAGCACGCGGGCGTCGTCGTCCGTCGGGCCCGAGAGTACCGCGCCGAAGACCAGGCCCTTGGAGGCCAGCTCCGCCTTGGCCTGGGCGACCGTCCTGCCGCCCAGGTTCGGCACCACCGTCTGAGTCGCGGCCTTGGCGACGGTGATGTTCACCGTCTTGTTCACCTCGAGCGGCGTCCCCGGCGCGTACTGCTGCTCGACGACCGTGCCCGATACGGCCCCGGGGAGGTCGATCTCCGTCACGCTGCCGAGCCTCAGCCTGGCGTCCGTGAGGAGCTTGATCGCCGCATCCTTGGGCTTGCCCTTGAGGTCCGGGACGTTGGCCTTGGAGAGCTCCTTGGCGACGGTCAGCGTGACGACGCTGTTCTTCTCCGCCTCGACACCCGCCTTGGGGTTCTGCTCCAGGACGGTCCCGGGGTCGCGGTCGGACTCCTGGGGCTTGCGGTCGACCTGGAAGCCCTTCTCCTTCAGCGCTGCCTCGGCCTGCTCGTACGTCATGTTGACCACGCTGATGACCGGAACCTTCGGGGCGCCCGCGGAGATCGTCACCGTGACCGTGGAGCCCTCCGCGACCTTGGTGTCGGCCACCGGATCCTGCTTGCAGACGTTGCCCTTGGGCTGGTCCTCACAGGGCGCGTCGGAACCCTTGACCACCTTGAGGCCGACGTTGTCACCGCTCTTCTGCGCCTGTTCCAAGGTCTGGCCGACGAGCTTGGGCACCGCGGGCCGGTTGTCGGCGCCCTCGCCGAAGAGGGAGCGGCCGATGAGGATCGCGCCGACCAGGACGAGGAGGCCGGCCGCCACGAGCAGGACGGTGGACGCCCGGCTCTTCTTCTGGCGGCGGTGCGGGCCCTGGTCGTAGCCACCGTGGCCCTGGTCGCCGTAGCCGTATCCGCCCTCGCCCGGGGGCATCGGCGGCATCATCGACGTCTGGCCGGCGTCCGTGGTGCGCAGGGCGGTGGTGGGCTGGTCGTAGCCCGGCTGTCCGTAGCCGTGGCCCTGGTCGGGGTAGCCGTAGCCGGCCGCGCCCATGGCGGCGGTGGCGGCGACGGGCTGGCCGTCGAGGCAGGCCTCGATGTCGGCCCGCATCTCGTCGGCCGACTGGTAGCGGTAGTCGGGGTCCTTGACCAGGGCCTTGAGGACGATGGCGTCCATCTCGGGCGTGATCTCGGGATCGAAGTTCGACGGCGGCTGCGGTTCTTCCCGTACGTGCTGGTAGGCGACGGCCACGGGGGAGTCGCCGACGAACGGGGGCCGGACGCTGAGCAGCTCGTAGAGCAGGCAGCCCGCGGAGTAGAGGTCGGAGCGCGCGTCGACCTGCTCGCCCTTGGCCTGCTCGGGGGAGAGGTACTGGGCGGTGCCGATGACGGCGGCCGTCTGCGTCATGGTCATGCCGGAGTCGCCCATGGCGCGGGCGATGCCGAAGTCCATGACCTTGACCTGGCCGGTCCGGGTCAGCATCACGTTGGCGGGCTTGATGTCGCGGTGCACGATGCCGGCGCGGTGCGAGTACTCCAGGGCCTGGAGGATGCCGATGCACATCTCCAGCGTGCGCTCGGGCAGCAGTTTGCGGCCCGAGTGCAGCAGTTCGCGCAGCGTGGAACCGTCGACGTACTCCATCACGATGTACGGGATGGAGATGTTGTCGACGTAGTCCTCGCCGGTGTCGTAGACGGCGACGATCGCCGGGTGGTTCAGCGACGCGGCCGACTGGGCCTCGCGCCGGAACCGGGCCTGGAAGGACGGGTCACGGGCGAGATCGGCACGCAGGGTCTTGACGGCGACGGTACGGCCGAGCCGGGTGTCGTGGCCGAGGTAGACCTCGGCCATGCCACCACGGCCGAGCACGTGGCTCAGCTCGTACCGGCCGCCGAGGCGACGCGGCTCTTCCATAACGTTGCAGCCCTCTCCGTCAGTCCCGACCGCACCTGTGTGTGGTCCGGCGGTGTGCTGTTCGCGCAAAGGCTACCGGCCGATCGTCCGTGATCGGTTCGTGGCCACAGGCTGATACTGGACCGGTACCGTACGCTCGGATCCGTGCGGGATTCAGTGATGTGCGTCACTCCGCTCCGGTCCGATGTCCCTTGCTCACCCCTGGCTCTTCAGCACCGCTTCCATCACGGCCGTGGCGACGGGGGCGGCGAGACCGCCACCGCTGATGTCCTCGCGATCCGCTCCGCTGTCCTCGATGACGACGGCGACGGCGACCGGTGAGGTGCCGTCCGCCTTCTGGACGTAGGAGATGAACCAGGCGTAGGGGCGCTTCTTGTTGCCCTCGCCGTGCTGCGCCGTACCGGTCTTGCCGCCGACCGTCACGCCGTTGATCCTGGCGTTCTTGCCGGTGCCGTTCTCGACGACGTCGACCATCATCTGCTGGACCTTCTGGGCGTTGGCGGCGCTCAGCGGCCGGCTCATCTCCTGCGGCTCGTGCTTCTCGATGACGTCCAGGTTGGGGGCCTGGAGCTGGTCGACCATGTAAGGCTTCATCAGCTTGCCGTCGTTGGCGATCGCGGCGGTGACCATCGCCATCTGGAGCGGGGTGGCGGCGGTGTTGAACTGCCCGATGGAACTCAGGGCGTTGCCGTCCTTGCCCATCTTCTTGTCGTAGATGCTGGCGAAGGCGCGGACCGGGATGTCGATCTTGTCGTTGTTGAAGCCGAACTTCTCCGACGTCTCCACCATCTTGTCGCGGGTGACCTTGTCGCCCAGGTTCGCGAAGACGGAGTTGCAGGAGACGCGCATCGCCAGGAGCAGACTGGCCTTCTCGCAGCCGCTGGCGTGGTTCTTCATCGGGGTCTTGGTGCCGGGGAGGATGTACGGCTCCGGCGTGTCCGTCGGGTCGTTGATCTCCTTCACGACGCCGTGCTCCAAGGCGGCCGCGGCGGTGACCACCTTGAAGGTGGAGCCGGGCGGATAGGTCTCGCGCAGGGCGCGGTTGACGAGGTTCTTGTCCTCGCTGTCCTTGAGCTCGGCCCAGGCCTTCCCGTCGTCCTTGGAGTTGCCGGCGAAGCGGGAGGGGTCGTACGAGGGGGTGGAGACCAGGGCGAGGATGGCGCCGGTGCGCGGGTCGATGGCGGCGACCGCGCCCTTGTTGTTGCCCAGTGCCTTGAAAGCGGCCTTCTGGGCATCGGGGTTGAGCGTGGTGACGACGTTGCCGCCCTGCTTCTTCTCCCCGGTGAACATGCCGATGGTGCGGTCGAAGAAGAGCCGGTCGTCGTTGCCGGTGAGGATGCCGTCTTCGAGGGATTCCAACTGGGTGGAGCCGAAGGCCTGGGAGGCGTACCCGGTGACCGGCGCCCAGAGGGGGCCGTCGAGGTACGTCCGCTTGTACTTGTAGTCGCTTCCGTCGGTGACCGCGGAGCCGGTGATCGGCTGGCCCTTGACGATGATGTTGCCGCGTTCGGTGGCGTACTGGGCGATCTGGACCCGGCGGTTCTCCTTGCGCGTGCTGAGTTCCTCGGCCTGGACGTACTGGAGCCAGTTCGTCCGGATCAGCAGCGCGAGGATGAGCAGCCCGCAGAACAGCGAGATGCGGCGCAGGGGCTTGTTCATGACGGGCGGACCACCTGGGTCATCTCGGAGTCGGGGGACGGGGCGGGGGCCGGGGCAGGTCGGCGTGCGGTGTCGCTGATCCGGATGAGGATGGCGATGAGGATCCAGTTCGCGAGGACGGAGGAGCCGCCGGAGGCGAGGAAGGGCATCGTCATGCCGGTGAGGGGGATGAGGCCCATGACTCCGCCGGCGACCACGAAGATCTGGAGCGCGAAGGCGCCCGAGAGGCCGATGGCGAAGAGCTTGCCGAAGGGGTCGCGGGCGGCCAGGGCGGTGCGCACGCCCCGCTCGATGATGAGCCCGTAGATCAGGAGGAAGGCCATCACTCCGGCGAGGCCGAGCTCTTCGCCGACGGTGGAGAAGATGAAGTCGGAGTTGGCGGCGAAGCCGATGAGGTCGGACTTGCCCTGGCCCCATCCGGCGCCGAGGACTCCGCCGGAGCCGAAGCTCATGATCGACTGTCCGACCTGCTCGCACGCGCCCGAGGTGGTGTAGCAGCCGAAGGGGTCGAGCCAGGCGTTGACGCGGGCCTGGACGTGGCTGGCGAAGGAGGCCACGACCACGGCGCCGCCGACCGACATGAGCAGGCCGATGACGATCCAGCTGGTCCGCTCGGTGGCCACGTACAGCATGATCACGAACATGCCGAAGAAGAGCAGCGAGGTGCCGAGGTCGTTCTCGAAGACCAGGATGAGCAGGCTCATCGCCCAGATCATCAGGATCGGACCGAGGTCGCGGCCGCGCGGCAGGTAGAGGCCCATGAAGCGGCGGCTGGCCAGCGCGAGCGCGTCGCGCTTCACCATGAGGTAGCCGGCGAAGAAGATCGCGATGACGATCTTCGCGAACTCGCCGGGCTGGATGGAGAAGCCGCCCACGCTGATCCAGATCTTGGCACCGAAGACGTCGGCGCCGAGGCCCGGGACGACGGGCAGGATCAGCAGGACCAGGGCGCCGGCCATGGAGATGTACGTGAACCGCTGCAGGACGCGGTGGTCCTTCAGGATCAGCAGGACGGCGGCGAACAGCGCGATGGCGAGCGCCGTGTACATCATCTGGCGGGGCGCGGAGGGGGAGAAGGCGCCGAAGGACGCCTTGGCGAGGTTCTGCAGCCGCTCGGACTGGTCGAGCCGCCAGATGAGCACGACGCCGAGTCCGTTGAGGAGGGTGGCGAGCGGCAGCAGCAGCGGGTCGGCGTACTTGGCGTACCGGCGTACGACGAGGTGCGCGACCGCGGCGAGCACGGCGAAGGCGAGGCCGTAGAGCAGCATGCCGGGCGGCAGGGTGCCGTTGATCGCGAGGCCCACGTTGGCGTAGGCGAAGATCGGAATGACCACGGCGAAACCGAGCAGCATCAGCTCGGTGTTGCGCCGGCTCGGCAGCTCGATGGCGCCGATGGTGGTCGTGTTGGTGACAACGCTCATGGTGTGGCAGGCCCCCTGTGCCCGCGTGTGTCTACTACTTCCCGCACAGTCCGACCAGCTGCTGCTCCGCCGGAGTCAGGCTGGGGGCGGGTGTCTGGCTGTTCTCCGCCTCGGCCTTGCGGCGCTCTTCGTCCTTCTTGCAGGCGGACACCTGGACACCGAGATCGTCGATCTTCTTGCGCGCGGCGTCCAGGCTGCTTTCGCCGATGGTGGCCTGGACCAGCTTGAGCTTGAAGGGCGGCAGGTACTTCAGTTCGATGTCGGGTCGGTCGGTCTCCACCTTGGAGAGCTCCACCGGCCCCAGATTCTGGCTGATGCCCTTGAAGAGCGCGACGTGGTCACCCTTGACGCCGATGTAGTACTGGGTCTGGGTCCAGCGCCAGCCGGCGTAGAGGCCGCCGCCGATGACGCCGGCGACGAGGAGCAGGGTCAGCGTACGCGTGGTCCACTTGCGCCCTTTGCTGCGGCGCCTGCGGGGGTGGTCGTACGTGTCCTCGTAGCCGGAGTCGGCGTCGTAGCCGTCGGCTTCGCCGAAGGAGCCGTAACCGCCGCCGCCCCGGCCCTGGTCGCCGTACCCGTAGCCGGGGGCGTCACCGCTGCCGGGGGGGCCGAAGGCGCCGGCGGGGGGCGGGACCTGGCGGCCGAGGCCCGAGGCACGGCCGGCCGGGGTCTGCATGGCGTTGCCGCCGTCGAAGAGCTGGTGCTGGTTCTCGGCGACCGCGCCGACGACCACCGGGGTGTCACTGACCTGGGCGGCGAGGGTGTCGCCGCTGTCGGTGTCGAGGACGTCGGCGACGATGCAGGTGATGTTGTCGGGTCCGCCGCCGCGCAGCGCGAGCTGGATCAGGGACTGCACGGTCTCGCGCGGACCGTGGTAGTCGGCGAGGGTCTCTTCCAGCGTTTGGTGGGAGACGACGCCCGAGAGCCCGTCGGAGCAGATCAGGTAGCGGTCGCCGGGGCGGACCTCACGGATGGAGAGGTCGGGTTCGACGATGTCGCCGCTGCCGAGCGCGCGCATCAGGAGGGAGCGCTGCGGGTGGGTGGTGGCTTCCTCCTCCGTGATGCGGCCCTCGTCGACCAGGCGCTGCACCCAGGTGTGGTCCTGGGTGATCTGGGTGAGGACGCCGTCGCGGAGCAGATAGGCGCGGGAGTCGCCGACGTGCACGAGGCCGAGGCGCTGGCCGGTCCACAGCAGGGCGGTCAGGGTGGTGCCCATGCCCTCGAGCTGGGGGTCCTCCTCGACCATGACGCGCAGCTGGTCGTTGGCGCGCTGCACGGCCGTGGCGAGGGAGGTGAGGAGGTCGGAGCCCGGGACGTCGTCGTCGAGCTGCACGAGGGTGGAGATCACCTCGGAGCTCGCGACCTCGCCGGCGGCCTGGCCTCCCATGCCGTCGGCGATCGCGAGGAGACGGGGGCCGGCGTAGCCGGAGTCCTCGTTCCCCTCGCGGATCATGCCCTTGTGTGATCCGGCGGCGAACCGCAGGGACAGACTCATGCGCACCTGCCCTGTCGACGAAGCTTCCTCCGGGTACAACCGGTCTCGAGCCACACTGCCCACCCTCCGGTCGGGAGCGCGCTCGTGTCCGTGTCCTCGGTGGGACGGATCGCCGCCGCGCGCTCGCTCCGCTCGCTCATTCTCGTACTACTTCCGCAGCTCGATGACGGTCTTGCCGATGCGGATCGGTGCGCCCGGCGGAATGGGCGTCGGGGTGGTCAGCCGGGTCCGGTCGAGATACGTGCCGTTGGTGGACCCGAGATCCTCGACGATCCACTGGCCGTCACGGTCGGGATAGATCCTGGCATGGCGGCTGGACGCGTAGTCGTCGTCCAGCACGATGGTGGAGTCGTGGGCGCGGCCCAGCGTGATCGTCTGGCCGGCGAGGGCCACGGTGGTCCCCGTGAGCGTGCCCTCGGAGACGACGAGCTTGGTGGGCGCACCGCGGCGCTGGCGCTGCTGCGGAGGCGCGGCCTGGCGGCCCGCCTGCTGCGGGGCGCCGGTGGCGCCGCCGCGGCGGGAGCCGCGCTGGGTCACTCTCGTTCCGAAGAGATCGCTGCGGATGACCTGGACGGCCACGATGACGAACAGCCACAGAACGGCTAGGAAACCCAACCGCATGACCGTCAGGGTCAGCTCTGACATTGCCCCCGCTTCACCCTTCGGCTTGCCGGTAAATGATGGTGGTGCTGCCCACGACGATCCGCGAGCCGTCGCGGAGCGTAGCGCGGGTGGTGTGCTGCCCGTCCACCACGATGCCGTTGGTGGACCCGAGATCCTGGATCGTCGAGGGCGTTCCGGTCCGGATCTCACAGTGCCGGCGCGATACGCCGGGGTCGTCGATCCGCACGTCGGCTTCCGTGCTTCGGCCGAGTACGAGCGTGGGGCGCGAGATCTGGTGGCGGGTGCCGTTGATCTCGATCCAGTGGCGCCGGGGACCGCCGGAGTTGGCCACGGGGGCGACTCCGGGGGGTCCGGCCGGGCCGGGCCGCCGAGCGCCGGCTCCGCCGGGGGGCGGGGCGCTGGGCATGGGCGGGGCGCCGACCGGCGGGTAGCCGTAACCGCCCTGCGGCTGCTGCGGGGCCTGGCCGTGCGGTGACGGCGCTGCCTGCGGCTGGGAGGTGCTGGAGGCGAGCGTGCGGCTGCGGACCCGGTAGAGCCCGGTGTCGAGGTCGTCGGCCTTCTCCAGGTGGACCTTGATGGGGCCCATGAAGCTGTAGCGCTGCTGCTTGGCGTAGTCGCGGACGAGGCCCGCGAGCTCGTCGCCGAGCTGCCCGGAGTAGGGGCTCAGGCGGTCGTAGTCGCCGGCGCTGAGCTCGACGATGAAGTCGTTGGGAACGACGGTCCGCTCGCGGTTCCAGATGGTGGCGTTGTTGTCGCACTCCCGCTGGAGGGCGCCGGCGATCTCCACCGGCTGGACCTCGGACTTGAACACCTTGGCGAAGGTGCCGTTCACCAGACCTTCGAGTCGCTGCTCGAACCGCTTCAGAACTCCCATGGGGCACCTCCTCCGTCGTTGTCGCCCTGTACTGCTTACTGATCGTATCCACGCGTGGCGGATTCGGGTGGTTCCCCATCGGTCCTGTGAGGACGAGTGTTGGTCCTCACAAGCGATCGTAGGGGCGCTCCAGACACAGTGTCCCGCACCTGGGGCGGAGTCCGGGAGGGGCGGTCCACGGCGGGGTGCGGGGGTGCGGGGAAAGCGATGTGAAACCACCCCGCCCACCGTGCTAATGTTTCGACGTCGCCAGGGGAACGGCCCGAAAGGGAAGAACCACTGGGACGCTGCTCGGGCGAGTGGCGGAACGGCAGACGCGCTGGCTTCAGGTGCCAGTGTCCTTCGGGACGTGGGGGTTCAAATCCCCCCTCGCCCACATCGACGAAACGGTCGTCATCGCGCAAGCGGTGGCGGCCGTTTCGTGTTTCTGGTCACCGTTTCCCCCGTCATCGTCCTCCGGTTGTCCGCTCCTCCCCGTCGTTCGGTTACCCGCGCCGGCATTCGGTTGCCGGCGGCGTGATCCAGGACACGTGGCCGATGTCGCCCCGGCCCCGCGACTTTCGTCGTGCGGGGCGCGACGAAAGAGGGCGGACGGCCGTGCGCCGGGGTGTCTAGGGTCGGTCGGGTGGATGCGAAGGCGAAGACGCGTGCGGGCTGGGACTGGCTGAAGGGGCCGGAGCCCTGGACCGGGCGGATGCTGGCGGGTGATCTGGCGCTCGCCGGAATCGTGGCCCTGCTCGGTCTGGGCGTCGAGGAGATCGACAACGGCTCCGGGCTGCGGATGCTGGCGAGCGCCGCGACCGTGGTGGTGCTGACCCTGCTGCGCCGCAGGCTGCCGGCGACGACGCTCGTGGCCGGGGCGGCGGTGGGCGCGTATCTGCCCGGCACGGTCCTGGTCACGGCCCTGCTGGGCTGGTCGGCGGGACGCCGGATCGTCGGGGTGGGCCGGGCCGGCTTCGCCTTCACCCTGGCCTTCGTCGCGTCGGTGGGTCTCGGCGTGCTGCACGAGTGGTCGCAGATGCGGCCCCTGCTGGTGGTCGTCTTCACCACGCTGATGTTCCTGGCGACCACGGTGATGCCGGGCCTCGCCAGCCGCTACTGGTCGCAGCGCCGTACGTTGCTGCGCGCGCTCCAGGAGCGCAACGGACAGCTGATGCGCGAGCGCGTCATGGTGGCCGGGCAGGCCCGGCTGCGCGAGCGGCAGCGGATCGCCCAGGACATGCACGACAGCCTCGGCCACCAGCTGGCGCTGATCTCCGTGCACACCGGGGCGCTGGAGGTGGACCCGAAGCTGACCGACCGTCAGCGCGAGGCGGTGGGTGTGCTGCGGCAGGCCTCGGTGGCGGCGATGCACGAGCTGCGGGAGGTCGTCGGCATCCTGCGGGACGGCGTCGAGGCGCCCGTGCCGGTGGAGGAGGCGGCGCAGCCCGCGGCGCGCGGGGTGGCCGGGATCGCGGGGGTCGTGGAGGCGGCGCGGGGCGCGGGCACCGACGTGCGGCTGTCCACCTCGGGTCAGCCGCGGCCGCTGGTCGCGGCCTGCGACCACGCGGCGTACCGGATCGTCCAGGAGGCGCTGACGAACGCCTACAAGCACGCGCCCGGGGCCCCGATCACGGTCGAGCTGCGTTACGAGGACGACTCGCTGGTGGTGGAGATCGCCAACGGTCCGGCGGCCGGTACGGTGGGCGCCGAGGTCGTGTCGGGCGGCCAGGGGCTGACGGGGCTGCGCGAGCGGGCACGGCTGGTAGGCGGGATGGTGCACGCGGGCGAGACCGAGGGCGGCGGGTTCCGGGTGGCGGGCGTGCTGCCGTACGGGGCGGAGCCGGCGGGCGTGGAGGACGTGGCCGACGACTTCGGGCAGCAGGCGCAGGCGCTGGCCCAGGGGCTGCGCGGGGCGCCGCCGATGGACTGGGCGGCGGTCGACCGGGAGCTGGCCGTACGGGGGCGCAGCCGGACCGGCGGCTTCGCCCTGGGCTGCGGTATCGCCTTCGCCGCGGTGGTGCTCCTGGTGATCGTGATCGGCGCGGGGATGGCCTTGCTGGTGGGCTCGATGGGTGACGCGCTGCTCGACCAGGACGGGTTCGACGCCGTGCGGGTGGGCGAGTCGGAGCAGACCGTGCGGGACCGGCTGCCGAGCGGCGGCAGCTTCCTGACCGCGGGGACGGAGCGCAAGGGGCCGCCGAGGCCGGAGGGCTCGGACTGTCTGACACTGCTGTCCGAGGACCAGCCGAGCGCCCTGGGGACGGACTTGATCTACCGGTTCTGCTTCAAGGACGGCAAGCTCGTGGACAAGCAGGCGTACGAGGTCAAGCAGTAGGAGCGCGGGTGACAGCCGAAGTGATCCGAGTGGTCATCGCCGACGATGAGCCACTGATCCGGGCCGGGATCAGGATGATCCTGACCTCGGCGCCGGACATCGAGGTCGTCGCGGAGGCGGCGAACGGCAGGGAGGCGGTCGAGCTGGCCCGCTCGCACGCGCCCGACGTGATGCTGCTGGACATCCAGATGCCGGTGATGGACGGGCTCACCGCGCTGGGGGAGCTGCGGCGGGCCGTGCCCGAGGTGCGGGCGCTGATCCTGACCACCTTCGGCGAGAAGGAGAACGTGCTGCGGGCGCTCGGTCAGGGCGGCGCGGGGTTCCTGCTGAAGGACTCGGCGCCGGGCGAGCTGATCGGGGCGGTGCGGGCGGCCGCGGCCGGGGACGCGTACCTCTCGCCGGGGGCGACCCGGCACGTGGTGGACCAGCTGGCGTCGGGGAAGGCCGCCGTGCGCGGTGAGCAGGCCCGGCGCCAGGTGGCGGAGCTGAGCGAGCGGGAGCGCGGAGTGCTGGCGCTGCTCGGGGAGGGGTTGTCCAACGCGGACGCGGGCCGGCGGCTGCACATGAGCGAGGCGACCGTGAAGACGTACGTCAGCCGGATCCTGGCGAAGCTGGGCTGCGAGAACCGGGTGCAGGCGGCACTGCTGGCCAGGGACGCCGGGCTGTAGATACGGTCAGCCCGTTCGGGAAGCGATCAAATGAACGGGCGGGGGCGGCGCCGATGGCGGCGGTAGCGGGGCAGCGGATTCCGGACGTGGCGGGGTTCGCGCCGCGGGTGGCTGCGGGTTCGCCCAAGGAGGAGGGCAAGGCGCTGCGCGGGCGCGTGCCGCGGGCGGCGCACGCCGCCTTCGTGGCGCCGGCCGGGCGGCCGGACGCCGTGCGGGCGGTGGAGGAGTCGAACGCGGGGCGGGTCGCCGAGCTGACTCCCATACGGGTGGGCCGGATGGCCGCGAACCCCTTCGCGTTCCTGCGCGGGGCGGCGGGGCTGATGGCCCACGACCTGTCCGGTGGCCCGGTGACCGGGATCGGCGCGCAGATCTGCGGCGACGCGCACGCGGCGAACTTCGGCCTGTACGGGGACGCGCGCGGGCGGCTCGTCATCGACCTGAACGACTTCGACGAGACCGTGTTCGGCCCGTGGGAATGGGACCTGAAGCGGCTGGCGACCTCGCTGGTGCTGGCCGGCCGGGTGGTCGGCGCCGACGAGGACACCTGCCGGGCGGCCGCGCTGGACGCCGTGGGCGCCTACCGGCGGACCCTGCGGCTGCTGGCCAAGCTGCCCGCGCTCGACGCGTGGAACGCCATCGCGGACGAGGAGCTGGTCTCGCACGCCGACGCGCACGATCTGCTGGGCACGCTGGAGCGGGTCTCGGAGAAGGCACGCAACAACACCTCCGCGCGGTTCGCCGCCAAGTCGACGGTGATCGGGCCGGACGGCGGACGCCGCTTCGTCGACGCGCTGCCCGTGCTGCGCCGGGTCGGGGACGGGGAGGCGGCGGCCGTGGCGGCCTCGCTCGGCCCCTACCTCCAGACGTTGCAGGGCGACCGGCTGCCGCTCCTGGCCCGGTACGCGATCCACGACGTGGCCTTCCGCGTGGTCGGGACCGGAAGCGTCGGCACCCGCTCGTACGTGGTGCTGCTGCTGGACCACCGGGGCGAGCCGCTGGTGCTCCAGGTGAAGGAGGCGCGGCCCTCCGTGCTGCTGCCGCACCTGCCGGGGCTGGGCTTCGTATCGCCGCCGGTGGAGCACGAGGGCCTGCGGGTGGTGGCCGGGCAGAAGCGGATGCAGGTGGTCTCGGACATCATGCTGGGCTGGACCACGGTGGAGGGCCGCCCGTTCCAGGTGCGCCAGTTCCGCAACCGCAAGGGCAGCGTGGATCCGGCGGCGCTGACCGCCGACCAGCTCGACGACTACGGGCGGATGACGGGGGCGCTGCTGGCCCGGGCGCACGCGCACAGTGTCGACCCGCGGCTGCTGGCCGGGTACTGCGGGAAGAACGAGGAGCTGGACGAGGCGATGGCGGCCTTCGCGGTGGCCTACGCCGACCGGTCCGAGGCCGACCACGCGGATCTGGTGGCGGCGGTACGGGCCGGGCGGATCGCGGCGGAGGCCGGGGTCTGAGGAGTGTCCGGGCCGCTTCGCGGCGGGCGATGTTTCACGTGAAACGCCGCCCGCGCGGGCGGGCCGTAGGCTGGCCGGGTGAGCGAGCAGACCGAGCAGCCCGAGCAGACAGTCCCCGGTGATTCCGGCGACTCCTCCGTCACAGGTGAGGAGCGCCCCGAGGCGCGCCTGGAGCGGGCCGTGCGGGCCGCCGAGCAGGCGCTGATCGAGTTCGAGATCGCGGTGGAGACCTTCCGGGTGGAGGTGGAGAACTTCTCCCGCCTGCACCACCAGAAGCTCGGGCCCATGTATACGAGGCTCGACGAACTGGACGCGCTGATCGCCGAGGCGAAGGCGGCCCGCACCGGCGATGCCGAGGACCTCCGGCGGGCGAGGGAGGCGCGCTCGCTGGTCATGCCGATGCCCGGGGTGGACGAGCTGTTCCACGACTGGCTGGGCTCGGACGGGATCTCCGACGACGCCGCCGCGATGCTCACCGACCGGCCCGTGCGGCCGCCGGAGCGGGTGCGCCCCTCGGAGGAAGTGCGCCGCCTCTACCGCGAGCTGGTCCGCCAGGCCCACCCCGACCTCGCCCAGGAAGAGGGTGAGCGGGAGCGGCGCGACGCGTTCATCGCGCGGGTCAACGCCGCGTACGGGCGGGGCGACGAGCGGCTGCTGCGCGAGCTGGCCGAGGAGTGGGCGGCCGGGCCGGCGCCCGAGGCGGCGGCGCCGGGCGAGAGCGAGGAGCTGTACGCCCGGCTGGAGTGGCTGGCGCGCCGCAAGGAGCTGCTGTCGCTCGTGGCGCGGGAGCTGGAGGAGAGCGCGATCGGGTCGATGCTGAGGATGGCGCCGGAGGATCCGGACCGGCTGCTGGAGGAGATCGCGGAACAGCTGCTGGCGCAGGTTTCCGAGCGTGAGGCGGAACTCGCGGCTGCGCTCGCCGCGCAGTGACGGTGCGGGGCCGCTGCGCTGGCGGGCCCGGGCTGCGCCCGGCTTCCTGGGGCTCCGCCCCAGACCCCGCGCCTCAAACGCCGGCGGGGCTGGGTTCGGCTAGGTTTGGAGTGACTATCTGCGATGAGAGAAGGCGACGTATGAACTTCGGACCGCTTCCCTCGGTGGACGCCGCCGCGGTGCCCTCCGAAGGCTTTGTCCTCGACGTCCGTGAGGACGACGAATGGGCGGCCGGTCACGTCGAGGGCGCGCTGCACATCCCGATGAGCGACTTCGTGGCCCGCTTCGGCGAGCTGACGCAGGCCGTCGAGGACGGCCGCCGGGTGTACGTGATGTGCCGGGTCGGCGGGCGGTCCGCGCAGGTCACCCAGTACCTGGTGCGTCAGGAGATCGACGCCGTGAACGTCGACGGCGGAATGCAGGCCTGGGACAACGCCGGGCGCCCGATGGTGACGGACACCGGGACCCCGGCCTTCGTGCTGTAGCCCCGCTCAGGCGAGGGGGTGGGCGGCCAGCAGGTCGCCCAGGGCCTCCTCGTGCGCGGCGGCCGGGCCGAGCTGGAGTTCCAGCTGCTTGGCCCAGGCGTGGTAGCGGTGCAGCGGGTAGTCGGTGTCGGCGCCGAAGCCGCCGTGCAGGTGCTGGGCGCTCTGCACGACCCGGCGTACGCCCTCGGAGGCCCAGATCTTGGCGACCGCGACATCACCGGAGCTCGGCAGCGGACCGCCGGCGCCGCCGGTCGCGGCGTCGAGGCGCCAGGCGGCCTGCCACAGGGTGACCTCCATGGCGCGCAGGTCGATGTAGCGGTCGGCGGCCTGGACGGCGACGGCCTGGAACGTGGCCACCGGGAAGCCGAACTGCTCGCGCTTGCTGGTGTACTGGCTGGTCATGGTGAGGACGGCCTCGCCGAGCCCGAGTGCCAGTGCGCAGGTCCCGGTGGCGAGGAGCTGGCGCAGCCGCTCCCAGGCTTCCGGGTTCTCGATGAGGTGGGTCCGCTCCACCCGTACGCCGTCCAGGGCGAGTTCGGCGAGCCGCTCCCCACTGGTGGAGACCTGCTCGGCGAGCGCGAGGCCCGCGGCGGTGCGCGGGACGAGCGCGAGGACGGCCTCGCCCTCGCCGGTGTGGGCCGGTACGGCGATCCAGTCGGCGCTCTGCGCCCAGGGGACGGCGGTCTGCGTGCCCTCCAGGATCCACTCCGCGCCGTCACGGCGCGCGATGACGGCGAGTTCGGCCGGGTCGTGGCCGGAGCGGCCGTGCGCGGCGGCGGTGAGCACGAGCGTGCCGCGCCCCGCGCCGGGCAGCAGGGCGGCGGCCAGTTCCGGGCTGCCGTGGGCCTGGACGGCCATGGCGGTGGCGCAGTGCTCCAGCAGCGGGACCCGCGCCAGCACCCTGGCGGCCTCGCGCAGCACCAGGCACAGGGCGATGGCGTCCAGACCGGCGCCGCCGTGCTCCTCGGCGAGGACCAGGCTCAGCAGGTCGGACCCGGCGAGCTTGGCCCACAGGGGGCGGTCGAAGTCCTCGGCGACGGCCCCCGGAGTGAGCGCGGGACTGGGCACGCTGTCGGGTGCGACATCCGCGAAGACGGCCCTGGCCGCCTCGACGGCGGCCTGCTGCTCCTCGGTGAAGGTGAAGTCCACTGCCTGTCCTCCCACGTCCGATCTGACGGTGCGTCAAGATAGAACAGCTTCCGGGAATTGGACAGGCCCCGGCCGCGAGCGGGGGTCCCTCAGCGGTCGAAGTCGATCTCCACTTCCTCCGTCATCGGGTGGGACTGGCAGGCCAGTACGAACCCGGCATCCGTCTCCTCGGCCTCCAGCGCGAAGTTCCGGTCCATCCGGACCTCGCCCGACACCAGGAACGCGCGGCAGGTACCGCAGACCCCGCCCTTGCAGGCGTACGGGGCGTCCGCGCGGTTGCGCAGGACCGCGTCCAGCAGGGATTCCCCGTCCTGGACCGGCCAGGTGCCGGAGCGCCCGTCGAGCCGCGCCGTGACCCGCCCGTGCGCGGGCGCCGTGGCCGCCGCCGGGCGGGCCGGGACCGTGGTGTCCTCGACGTGGAAGATCTCCTCGTGCACCCGGGACCGTACGACGCCGAGCGTGCTCAGGGCCCGCTCCGCGCCCTGCACCAGCCCGTAGGGGCCGCACAGGAACCAGCCCGTCACCTCCGCCACCGGCAGCAGCGCGGGCAGCAGGGCCGCCAGCCGCTCCTCGTCCAGCCGACCGGACGGCAGCCCGGACTCCTGCTCCTCCCGGGACAGGACCGTCACCAGCTGGAACCGCGCCGGATACCGGTCCTTGAGGTCGGCGACCTCCTCCAGGAACATCGTCGAGGCCGCCGTACGGTCGCTGCGTACGAGGCAGAAGCGGGCGTCGGGCCGGGTGGCCAGCAGGCTCGCGGCGATCGACAGCACGGGCGTGATGCCGCTGCCGCCGACGATCGCCGCGTAGTGCCCCGAGGCGGGGGCGGCGGCGGGCTCCAGCACGAAGCGGCCGGCCGGGACCATGACGTCCAGCACGTCGCCGGCGGCGATCTCCTTGTGCGCGAAGGTGGAGAACTCCCCGCCCTCCACCAGCCGCACCCCGACCCGCAGCTCCGCCGGGCCCGGGCCGCCCGGCGCCGGGGCGGGGGAGCAGATCGAATAGGTGCGGCGGATCTCCGTGCCGCCCTCGGGGGCGGTGCGGCGCAGGGTCAGGTGCTGGCCGGGGGCGTGCCGGTAGTCCTCGCGCAGCGCCTCGGGCACCCGGAGGGTCAGCGCCACCGAGTCGTCGGTGAGCCGGTCGACTGCCGCCACCGTCAGCGGGTGGAACGCGCCGTGGCGGGGGGCGGCCATCTACAGCTCCTTGAAGTGGTCGAACGGTTCGCGGCAGGCGGTGCAGCGGCGCAGCGCCTTGCATGCGGTGGAGGAGAACCGGCTCAGCAGCTCGGTGTCGGTCGATCCGCAGTTCGGGCAGCGGACCGACAGGGTCAGCGGGACCGGCCCGCCGGCCGCGTGCGGGCGGGGCGGGGCGATGCCGAACTCCGCGAGCTTGCGGCGGCCTTCGGCGCTGATGTCGTCGGTCGACCAGGCGGGGGCCAGCACTGTGGTCACCCGCACCTCGGGTATGCCGTGGCCGGTCAGGAGCCGCTCGATGTCCGCCGACATGGCCTCGATGGCCGGGCAGCCGGTGTAGGTGGGGGTCAGGATGACCTCGGCATGGCCGTCCTCGTGCATCCGCACTCCGCGCACCACGCCCAGCTCGCCGAGGGTGAGCACGGGCAGCTCGGGATCCGGGACGGAGCCCGCCAGCTCGGCCAGCTCCGCCTCCAGGCGGGTCCTACCGGAGTCGGTGGTCACCATGACGCCCCCGGATGGCTGCGGTGCAGGTGCTGCATCTCGGCGAGCATCCGGCCGAACGGTTCGGTGTGCAGGCCCTGCCGGCCGGCTCCGGCGGCCCAGGCGCCGGTGCGCGGCCCTTCGGGCAGAGCCAGACCGGCCCGCTCCAGTACGCCGGTCAGCGCGGCCAGCCAGCGCCCTTCCAGGGCGGCCCAGTCCAGGCCTTCGAGGCCCTCCACCGGCTGGAACATCTCCCCGGTGTACTTCCACAGCGCGTCCAGGGCGGCCCGTATGCGGCTGCGGCTCTCCTGCGTGCCGTCGCCGAGCCGCAGCGTCCACTGCTCGGCGTGGTCGCGGTGGTACGCGGTCTCCTTCACGGCCTTGGCCGCGAGCGGCGCGAACGGGCCCTCCCCGCGCGCGAGTTCCCCGTAGAGCTCGTGCTGGTAGAAGGAGAAGAAGAGCTGGCGGACGATGGTGTGGGCGAAGTCGCCGTTCGGCTGCTCGACCAGCTGGAGATTGCGGAAGGACCGCTCCTCGCGCAGGAACGCCAGCTCGTCCTCGTCACCGACCATGGACAGCAGGACGCGGGCCTGGCCGAGCAGGTCGAGGGCGATGTTGGCCAGGGCGACCTCCTCCTCCAGGACGGGGGCGTGCCCGGCCCATTCCCCGAGGCGGTGGGAGAGGATCAGCGCGTCGTCGCCGAGCGCGAGAGCCGCCGCGGTGGTGGTGGTGTCGGTGCTGGTCACAGGTGGCTCACCCCCTCCGGGATGTCGTAGAAGGTGGGGTGCCGGTACGGCTTGTCGGCGGACGGGGCGAAGAACGGGTCCCGCTCGTCCGGCGAGGAGGCGGTGATCTCCGTGGAGGGCACCACCCAGATCGAGATGCCCTCACCGCGCCGGGTGTAGAGGTCGCGGGCGTTGCGCAGGGCCATCTCCGCATCGGGGGCGTGCAGGCTTCCCGCGTGCGTGTGCGAGAGGCCGCGCCGCGAGCGCACGAACACCTCCCACAGGGGCCAGTTCTGCGTCATACCCGTGCCTCCTCGTTCTGTTCGGCGTGCTTCGCCGCTTGCTGTGCCGCCTGCTTCTGCGCATACGCCGCGGCCGCGTCGCGCACCCAGGCGCCTTCCTCGTGGGCCCTGCGCCGCTGGCTGATCCGCTGCTCGTTGCAGGGACCGTTGCCCTTGAGGACGTCCCAGAACTCCGCCCAGTCGATGGCGCCGAAGTCGTGGTGCCCGCGCTCCTCGTTCCACTTGAGGTCCGGGTCGGGCAGGGTCAGGCCGAGGGACTCGGCCTGCGGGACGGCGATGTCCACGAACCGCTGGCGCAGCTCGTCATTCGAGTGGCGCTTGATCCGCCAGGCCATCGACTGCGCCGAGTGCGCCGACTCGTCGTCCGGCGGGCCGAACATCATCAGCGACGGCCACCACCACCGGTCGACCGCGTCCTGGGCCATCGCGTGCTGGGCCTCGGTGCCCTGCGAGAGCGCGAGGAGCAGCTCGTACCCCTGGCGCTGGTGGAAGGACTCCTCCTTGCAGATCCGGACCATGGCGCGTGCGTAGGGCCCGTAGGAGCAGCGGCAGATCGGGACCTGGTTCGTGATCGCCGCGCCGTCCACGAGCCAGCCGATGGCGCCGACGTCCGCCCACGTCAGCGTGGGGTAGTTGAAGATCGAGGAGTACTTCTGCTTGCCCGAGTGGAGCTTGTCGAGGAGCTCGTCGCGGCTGGTGCCGAGCGTCTCGGCCGCGCTGTAGAGGTACAGGCCGTGTCCGGCCTCGTCCTGGACCTTCGCCATCAGGATCGCCTTGCGGCGCAGCGAGGGCGCGCGGGTGATCCAGTTGGCCTCGGGCTGCATGCCGATGATCTCGGAGTGGGCGTGCTGGGCCATCTGGCGGACCAGAGTGGCGCGGTACTGCTCGGGCATCCAGTCGCGCGGCTCCACGCGCTCGTCCGCCGCCACGGCCGCGTCGAATGCCGCCGCGAGCTGTGCGCCGAGGTCAGCCGTCATGCCCGTCCCGTCCGTCCCGTCTGTCCCGAGGGCCGCATCCGGCCCCGTTTCCGGGGTCACTGCCACCATTCCGGCCCCCTGTGAGATTCCGCCGTCCCGCCCGACCGACCGATCGTTCGGTTCATCCGCTTCAATGGTGAGACGACGGCCCGTAGGGTGTCAACCTCTGTGGTCAACCCTGTGGACGCCGGAGGATCGGGGCGGGATGGATTCGAACGAGCACGAGCCCGCCGCGGGGGCCGTTCCGCCACCCCCGCGCAGGCCCGTCGACGGGGCCGCCGCGCCCTCTCCGCGGGTGCCCGGGATCGCCGGTCTGTCCGCCCCGTACCGGGTTCTGACCGCCCTGGCCCTGGGGGCCGTCGCCGTGGCCGCCTGCGCGCACCTGACGCTCGTCTTCCTGCACGTGGCCCCGTCCAACACGGTGAGCAAGCAGCACGCGGGGACGATCGACGACTGGATCTACCCCGAATTCGAACAGAACTGGAAGCTCTTCGCCCCCAACCCGCTCCAGCAGAACATCGCCGTGGAGGCGCGCGCCGAGGTGCGGACCGCGAGCGGCGAGCTGATCACCACCGACTGGCGCGACCTGAGCGCCCAGGACGGCGCGGCCATCCGGCACAGCCTGCTGCCGAGCCACACGGAGCAGAACGAGCTGCGCCGGGCCTGGGACTTCTTCACCGGCTCCCACGACGAGGACAACATGCCGAACGGCGAGCGCGGCGAGCTGTCCGAGGCGTACCTGCGGCGGATCGCGGTGAACCGGCTCGCGCCGGAGCACCGGGGCGGGCACCTCCTGCGGATCCAGCTGCGCTCGGCGACGACGGCGGTGCCCGCGCCGAAGTGGAGCACCGAGACCACCGACACCCAGACCTACTACCGGGAGCTGCCGTGGTGGACGGTGTGAGGCGCGCCCGTGCGGCGGTGGGGCGGGCGGCCGCGAAGGTCACCGGGCAGGCGCTGGGCCCGTACCAGAGCGCGGTGGTCCGCATCGGCTTCGCCGGGACCTGGCTCTTCTTCCTGCTGCGCGAGTTCCCGAACCGCGCCGAGCTGTACGGGCCGGACGGGCCGTGGAGCTGGGAGCTGGCGGAGCGGCTGACCGCCTCCAACCAGGCCTTCACGGTGCTGATGTGGTCCGACTCGACGCTGTGGTTCGAGAGCGTCTACGCGGTGTCCGTGCTGGCCAGCGCGGGGCTGCTGCTGGGCTGGCGGACGCGGGCGACGTCCGTGGTGTTCATGGTCGGCGTGCTGTCGCTGCAGAACCGCAGCGTGTTCATGGGCGACGGCGGGGACAACGTCATCCACCTGATGGCGATCTACCTGGTGCTGACCCGGTGCGCGCGGGTGTGGTCGCTGGACGCGCGCCGGGTCCGTACGCACGGCTCGGCGACGGCCGGGGCGGCCGGGCCGGTGCTGTGGGGTGTGCTGGGGGCGGTGCTGGCCTACGGGGCGGCGACCGGGCGGTTCGGCCTCGGCTGGCTGACGGGGTTCGCGGCGGTGTGGGTGGTCTGCGGGCTGTGGTGGCTGGTCGACCGCTACGAGCCGGAGGGGGAGGGGCGGGCGGTCCTGGACGTCCTGGCGAACCTGCTGCACAACGCGGGGATGCTGGTGATCACGGCGGAGGTCTGCCTGATCTACGCGACGGCCGGCTGGTACAAGATCCAGGGGTCGCGGTGGCAGGACGGGACGGCGCTGTACTACCCCCTGGGGCTGGACTACTTCACGCCGTGGCCGGGGCTGTCGGCGCTGGTGGCGGGGAGCGGGACGCTGGTGATGCTGCTGTCGTACGGGACGGTGGCGGTGCAGGTGGCGTTCCCGTTCACGCTGTTCAACCGGCGGATCAAGAACGTGCTGCTGGCCGTGATGATGCTGGAGCACGCGGGGATCGCGGTGCTGCTGGGCCTGCCGTTCTTCTCTTTGGCGATGATCGCCGCCGACGCGGTCTTCCTGCCGACGGCGTTCCTGGTGTGGCTCGGTGGGCGGGCCGCCGCGCTTCGCCTCGGCCGTGGCGGCGGTTCGGGGCCGGGCCGCCCCTCGGCCCCTTCGGAGGCCGAGCCCGTTCCCGCGGACGCGGAGCCCAGCCCCGTGCCGCGCTGAGCGTCCCCTGCGGCGCCGTTGCCGGGGGCGCCGCCCCCGGACCCCCGCGCCTCGAACGCCGGCGAGGCTGGATCTGCCCGGCTGCGCGCGCGGCGGTGCGCGCGGTGGACCGTAGGGTCGGGGTATGAGTGAGGATCAGAGCCCCGGAGAGATCGCGCGGCAGTGGCGGGAGGCCGCCGGGCGGGGGGATCTCGTCCTGCTGGACGGCTTTCACACGCTGAAGCACGCCCTGCGCTTCGGGGCCGACGTACGGATCGCCGTCGCCGACGAGCCCGACGCCGTACGGGAACTCGCCGGCGAGCTGGCTCCGGACGTCGAGGCCGATGTGGTCCGGCTGGTGCGGCGGGCCGCGCTCAAGGAACTCCTGCCCCGCGTGCATCCCACCGGGGTCGCGGCCCTCGCCGTACGCCCCGATCGGGCGGCGGGCCTCGCCGGGCTGCGGCGGACGCCCAGGCCGGCGCCCGTCGTCGTCCTCGACAACCCCCGCAACCTCGGCAACGTCGGAGCGGTCGTCCGCCTCGCCGCCGGTTTCGGCGCCACCGGCGTGGTGACCCGCGGCGACCTCGACCCCTGGCACCCGAACGTGGTCCGGGCCGGGGCCGGACTGCACTACGCCACCACCGTCGAACGCCTCGCACTGGACGAGCTGCCGCCGGGGCCGCTCTACGCCCTCGACCCGGAGGGCGAGGACATCCGCACCCTCACCCTCCCGGACGACGCCCTGCTCGCCTTCGGCTCGGAACGCCACGGGATCTCGCCGGAGCTGCGGGACCGGGCCGACCACCTGGTCGCCCTCCCGATGCGCCCGCAGGTCTCCAGCTACAACCTCGCCACCAGCGTGGCCATGACCCTCTTCCACTGGGGCGGCCCGCCGGCCCAGGTGGACGCCTCCGCCCGCACCTTCGAAACGAGGTAGCGGCGGGGCGCCCACCCGGGCCCTGTCCTCAGGGCACCGGCGTCACGGCACCGGTGGCGTCACGGCACCGGCGTCAGGCCTGGCGGCGGACCTCCACCACACGGAAGCGGTTCGCCACGAAGGCACCGTCGCACAGCGCCGCGTTGGCCGCCGGGTTGCCGCCCGAGCCGTGGAAGTCCGAGAACGCCGCGGTCTGGTTGACGTACACCCCGCCGGTCAGGTTCAGGGAGAGCTGCGCGGACTCCTCCAGGCAGACCTCCTCGATTGCCCGCTCGGTGTCCGCCGACGTCGTGTACGCGCCCACCGTCATGGCGCCCTTCTCCCGCACCGTGCGGCGCAGCAGCTCGAGGGCGTCGGCGGTGGTGTCCACGGCCACCGCGAAGGCGACCGGGCCGAAGCACTCCGAGAGGTAGGGCGCGTCCGGGTCCGGCTTGGCCGCGTCCAGCTTGACCAGGACGGGGGTGCGGACCACCGCGTCCGGGAACTCGGGGTTCACGACCTCCCGGGAGGCCAGCGCGACCTCGCCCAGTGCGGCCGCCGCCTCCAGGCGGGCCTTGACGTCCGGGTTGACCAGCGCGCCCAGCAGCGCGTTGGCCCGGGCGTCGTCGCCCAGCAGGCCGCCGACCGAGGCCGCGAGGTCGGCGACGACCTCGTCGTACGTCTTGTGGCCGGCGTCCGTCGCGATGCCGTCGCGCGGGATCAGCAGGTTCTGCGGGGTGGTGCACATCTGGCCGCTGTAGAGCGAGAGGGAGAAGGCCAGGTTGGACAGCATCCCCTTGTAGTTGTCGGTGGAGTCCAGGACGACGGTGTTGACCCCCGCCTTCTCCGTGTAGACCTGCGCCTGGCGGGCGTTGGCCTCCAGCCAGTCCCCGAACTCCGTGGAACCGGTGTAGTCGATCAGCTTGACCTCGGGACGGAGCGCGAGGGTCTTGGCGATGCCCTCGCCCGGCTGGTCGACCGCGAGCGCGACCAGGTTCGGGTCGAAGCCCGTCTCGGCGAGGACCTCCCGCGCCACCTGGACGGTCAGCGCGAGCGGCAGCACGGCCCGCGGATGCGGCTTGACCAGCACCGCGTTGCCGGTGGCGAGCGAGGCGAAGAGGCCGGGGTAGCCGTTCCACGTGGGGAAGGTGTTGCAGCCGATCACGAGGGCGATGCCGCGGGGGACGGCCGTGAAGGTCTTGCCGAGCTCCAGCGGGTCCTTCTTGCCCTGGGGCTTCGACCAGTCGGCCTGCCCCGGGACCCGGGTCTGCTCCTCGTAGGCGTAGGCCACCGCTTCCAGACCGCGGTCCTGCGCGTGGGGGCCGCCCGCCTGGAACGCCATCATGAAGGCCTGGCCGCTGGTGTGCATGACCGCGTGCGCGAACTCGTGGGTCCGGGCGGAGATGCGGGCCAGGATCTCGATGCAGACCACGGCACGCGCCTCGGGTCCCGCGTCGCGCCAGGCGGCCATGCCGGCCTTCATCGCGGGCAGCAGCACCTCAGGGTCCACATGCGGGTACTCGACGCCCAGCTCCGGGCCGTACGGGGACACCTCGGCGCCCGCCCAGCCGTCGGTGCCGGGCTGCCCCAGGTCCAGCCGGGTGCCGCGCAGGGCCTCGAAGGCGGCGAGCCCGTCGGCGGGGGCGGTCTCGCCGTACGCCTTGGGGTGTTCGGGATGCGGTGACCAGTAGGCGCGGCTGCGGATCGCCGACAGGGCCTGGTCCAGGGTGAGCCGGTGCTTGGCGGACAGCTGGGGGACGGTGAGCTCGGCGGCCATCAGGGACCAACTCCTCGTTGAGCCGGGCGAAGGAGAGCAGACTGGAGTTAGAGTAACCGAACGATCGGTCGGGACAAGAGGGCCCGGCAGACCTGTGGATAAGTCGGTGCGGGAGGATCAGGACATGACAGCAATCGAGCGGTCCCGCACTGTGGCGGTCGTCGGCGCCGGCACCATGGGCCAGGGCATCGCCCAGGTCGCCCTTCTCGCAGGTCACCGGGTGCTGATCTACGACATCGACGCGGGCCTCGCCGCGGACGGCGCCGGCTTCGTGCAGGACCGTGTCGAGCGGATGGCCGCCAAGGGCCGCCTCGATCGCGCCGAGGCGGAGGACGCGATCGGCCGAATCGATTCGGCGAGCGCCCTCGCGGACCTCGCCGGGGCCGCCCTGGTCATCGAGGCGGTGGTCGAGAACGTCACCGTCAAGCAGACGCTCTTCGCGGCACTCGAAGAGGTGGTTTCGCCGGACGCGCTGCTGGCCACCAACACCTCCTCGCTCTCCGTGACCGAGCTCGCCGCCGGTCTCGCGCACCCCGGCCGCTTCCTCGGCCTGCACTTCTTCAACCCGGCCCCGCTCCTCCCGCTCGTCGAGGTGGTCAGCGGCTTCGCCACCGACCCGGCCGCCGCCGAGCGCGCGTACCGCACGGTCCTCGGCTGGGGGAAGACCCCGGTCCGCTGCGCCGACACCCCCGGTTTCATCGTCAACCGGATCGCCCGTCCCTTCTACGCCGAGGCCTTCGCGGTCTACGAGGAGCAGGGCGCCGACCCGGCCACCATCGACGCCGTGCTGCGCGAGAGCGGCGGCTTCAAGATGGGCCCGTTCCAGCTGACCGACCTGATCGGCCAGGACGTCAACGAGGCCGTGACCCGCTCGGTGTGGGAGTCCTTCCACCACAGCCCCAAGTTCACCCCGTCCCTCGCGCAGCGCCGGCTGGTCCAGTCGGGCCGTCTCGGCCGCAAGTCGGGGCACGGCTGGTTCCCGTACGGCCCGCAGGCCGTCGCCCCGCAGCCGCACACCGCCGGACCCGAGGAGGCCCCGGCCAAGGTCACCGTCGTCGGCGACCTCGGGCCCGCGGCGGAGCTGGCCGACCTCCTGGAGGAGGCCGGGATCGCGGTCACGGCCACCGAGCAGGGCGGCCCGTACATCCAGCTGCCCGGCGAGGGCCAGCTGGTCCTCGCGGACGGGAAGACCTCGGTCGAGTTCGCGGACGTCGTGTACTTCGACCTCGCGTTCGACTACCGCGGCGCCACCCGGATCGCGCTCTCCGCCAGCGAGGACACCAGCGAGCGGACCCTCGCCGAGGCGATCGGCCTCTTCCAGAAGCTGGGCAAGCGGGTCTCGGTCATCGGCGACGTCCCCGGCATGATCGTCGCCCGGACCGTCGCGATGCTGATCGACCTCACGGCCGACGCCGTCGCCCGGGGCGTGGCCCGCGCCGAGGACATCGACACCGCGATGCGGCTCGGGGTCAACTACCCGGTGGGCCCCGCCGAATGGCACGAGCGGCTCGGCCAGGACTGGGCCTACGACCTGCTGCACCACCTCGACGAGCGCTGCCCCGGCGGCCGGTACGCGCCCTCGCTGGCCCTCTTCAAGCTGGGCTACGCCGCGGGCGACGAGGAGGGGGCGCGGTGACCACGGCCAAGCGCGACACCTACACCCCCGAGACGCTGCTGTCCGTCGCCGTCCAGGTCTTCAACGAGCGCGGCTACGACGGCACCTCGATGGAGCACCTCTCCAAGGCCGCGGGCATCTCGAAGTCCTCGATCTACCACCACGTCGCGGGCAAGGAGGAACTGCTGCGGCGGGCCGTCAGCCGCGCCCTCGACGGGCTCTTCGCGGTCCTGGAGGAGCCGGGCGCCGTACGGGGCCGGGCGGTCGAGCGGGTCGAGTACGTCACGCGCCGCACGGTCGAGGTGCTGGTCTCCGAGCTGCCGTACGTGACGCTGCTGCTGCGGGTCCGCGGCAACACCCGGACCGAGCGCTGGGCGCTGGAGCGCCGCCGCGAGTTCGACCACCAGGTCGCCGACCTGCTCAAGGCGGCCGCGGCGGACGGCGACCTCCGGGCGGACGTGGACATCCGGCTGGCCACCCGCCTCCTCTTCGGCATGGTGAACTCCCTGGTCGAGTGGTACCGCCCGCACCCGGGCACGGGCCCCGACCAGCTCGCGGACGCGGTCGTCCACATGGCCCTCGACGGCCTGCGCACGGCCCGCTGAGGTCCGGGCGGCGGCCCCGTGCGGCCCCGTACAGCCCCGTGCGGATCCGTGCGGCCTACTCCTCGGCGATCGCCGGGGCGCCTGCCGGGCCCGGCCCCTGGTCCAGCAGATCCGTTTCCTCGAAGACCAGCAGGGTGCGCGTCGAGAGCACCTCGGGGATCGCCTGCAGACGGGTCAGGACCAGCTCGCGCAGGGTCCGGTTGTCCGGGGTGTGCACCAGGAGCAGGACGTCGAAGTCCCCGCTGACCAGGGCGATGTGGGCGGCGCCCGGGAGCTCGCGCAGCTGCTCGCGGACCGTGCGCCAGGAATTCTGGACGATCTTCAGGGTGATGTAGGCCGATGCGCCCTGCCCCGCGCGTTCGTGGTTGACGCGGGCGGTGAACCCGCGGATCACCCCGTCGTCGATGAGCCGGTTGATGCGGGCGTAGGCGTTGGCGCGCGAGACGTGCACCTGCTCCGCCACCGAGCGTATCGACGCGCGGCCGTCCGCTTGGAGCAGCCGCATGATCGACCGGTCGATGGGGTCCAGGGGACGGGGTGCCACAGGCGGGACTCCGGAGGTGCCCGGTGCGCCCCCCGGCGGAACCGGTGTGGAACCCGCTCCGGCCATTTGTTCATCCGGCATTGCCCGATGCCTCCCTCTCCTGGACGTCCTGCACCCATCCCAGGGCCCCGGCGCCAGTTTGTCCACAGCCTGGAGCCGCCTGTAGCCAAATTGCGCAGACAACCGAACAATCGGTAGGTGAGGGGCCTCACACCCGGGGCACCCCCTGCCCGCTTCCCACGAGGAGGTGTACGCCGCCATGACGGTCCAAGAGCTGCCCGGTGCCGGTGCGTCCCACCGTTCCACCCCGCCGCCCGCCTGGAGGCCCCGTACGGACGCCGCCCCGCTGCTCCCGGAGGCCGAGCCCTACCGGGTCCTGGGCACCGAGGCGGCCGACCGGCTCGACCCCGCGCTGATGCGCCGCTGCTACGCCGAGCTGGTGCGCGGCCGCCGCTACAACGCCCAGGCCACCGCACTGACCCGACAGGGCCGGCTCGCCGTCTATCCCTCCACCGTCGGGCAGGAGGCCTGCGAGATCGCGGCCGCCCTGGTCCTGGAGGACCAGGACTGGCTCTTCCCGAGCTACCGCGACACCCTGGCGGCCGTGGCGCGCGGACTGGACCCCGTACAGGCGCTGACCCTGCTGCGCGGCGACTGGCACACCGGATACGACCCGCGTGAGCACCGCATAGCCCCGCTGTGCACCCCGCTCGCCACCCAGCTGCCGCACGCGGTGGGCCTGGCGCACGCGGCCCGGCTGCGCGGGGACGACGTCGTCGCCCTCGCCATGGTCGGCGACGGCGGCACCAGCGAGGGCGACTTCCACGAGGCGCTCAACTTCGCCGCCGTCTGGCAGGCCCCGGTGGTCTTCCTCGTCCAGAACAACGGCTTCGCGATCTCCGTCCCGCTCGCCAAGCAGACCGCCGCCCCGACGCTGGCCCACAAGGCCGTGGGCTACGGGATGCCCGGCCGGCTGGTCGACGGCAACGACATCGCGGCGGTGCACGAGGTGCTGACCGAGGCCGTCCGGCGGGCCCGGGCCGGCGGCGGTCCGACCCTGATCGAGGCCGTCACCTACCGGATGGAGGCCCACACGAACGCCGACGACGCGACCCGCTACCGCGGTGACGCCGAGGTCGAGGCCTGGAAGGCGCACGACCCGATCGACCTGCTGGAGCGCGAGCTGACCGCACGCGGGATCCTCGACGAGGCGGGCATCCAGGCGGCGCGCGACGAGGCCGAGGTGATGGCGGCGGCCCTGCGCGAGGGGATGAACGCCGATCCGGTGGTGGACCCGATGGACCTGTTCGCGCACGTGTACGCGGAGCAGACCGACCGCCTGCGCGAGCAGGCGGCCATGCTGCGCGCCGAACTGGAAGCCGAGGACCAGGCGTGACGACGGTGGCGGCGAAGTCCGCGAAGTCGGGGGTCAAGCCCTCGACGATGGCGCAGGCCCTGACCCGGGCGATGCGGGACGCGATGGCCGAGGACCCGACGGTCCACGTCATGGGCGAGGACGTCGGGACGCTGGGCGGGGTCTTCCGGATCACGGACGGGCTCGCGAAGGAGTTCGGCGAGGAGCGCTGTACGGACACCCCGCTCGCGGAGGCCGGGATCCTGGGCGCGGCGGTCGGCATGGCCATGTACGGGCTGCGGCCGGTGGTGGAGATGCAGTTCGACGCCTTCGCGTACCCGGCCTTCGAGCAGCTGATCTCGCACGTGGCGAAGATGCGCAACCGCACGCGCGGCGCGATGCCGCTGCCGATCACCATCCGCGTGCCGTACGGCGGCGGGATCGGCGGCGTGGAGCACCACTGCGACTCCTCCGAGGCGTACTACGTGGCGACGCCCGGCCTGACGGTGGTGACCCCGGCGACGGTCGAGGACGCGTACGGGCTGCTGCGCGCGTCGATCGCGAGCGACGACCCGGTGGTCTTCCTGGAGCCGAAGCGGCTGTACTGGTCGAAGGCCGACTGGTCGCCCGAGGCGCCGGCGGCCGTGCCGGGCATCGGGAAGGCGCTGGTGCGGCGGACGGGCACGAGCGCGACGCTGATCACCTATGGGCCTTCGCTGCCGGTGTGCCTGGAGGCGGCCGAGGCGGCGCGAGAGGAGGGCTGGGAGCTGGAGGTCGTGGACCTGCGCTCGCTGGTCCCCTTCGACGAGGACACGGTCGTGCAGTCCGTACGCCGTACCGGGCGCGCGGTGGTCGTCCACGAGGCCGGAGGCTTCGGCGGACCGGGCGCGGAGATCGCCGCCCGGGTCACGGAGCGGTGCTTCCACCACCTGGAGGCGCCGGTGCTGCGGGTGACGGGCTTCGACATCCCGTATCCGCCGCCGATGCTGGAGAAGCACCACCTGCCCGGTGTGGACCGGATCCTGGACACCGTGGCCCGCCTGCAGTGGGAGAACTGATGCCGCAGGTCATGGAATTCAAGCTGCCGGATCTCGGTGAGGGCCTGACCGAGGCCGAGATCGTGCGGTGGCTGGTGGCGGTGGGCGACGTCGTCGCCATCGACCAGCCGGTCGTCGAGGTCGAGACGGCCAAGGCCATGGTGGAGGTGCCCTGCCCGTACGGCGGTGTCGTCACCGCCCGCTTCGGCGAGGAGGGCGAGGAGCTGCCGGTCGGGGCCCCGCTGATCACCGTGGCGGTGGGTGCGCGGTCGGCCCCCGCCGAGGCCCCGGCGGCGGAGTCCTCGGGCTCCGGCAACGTCCTGGTGGGCTACGGCACGGACCACTCCCGCCCGGCGCGTCGGCGGCGGGTGCGACCCGTCACCGCCGCGGTGTCGGCACCTGCCCCGGCGCCTGCCCCGGCTCCTGCTCCCGTCGCGGCGGCTGCGGCCGCTCCGGCGGGGCCGGTGCCGGTGATCTCGCCGCTGGTGCGCAAGCTGGCCAAGGACCACGGGGTCGACCTGCGCGCGCTGCGCGGTTCGGGACCCGAGGGCCTGATCCTGCGGGCGGACGTCGAGGCGGCGCTGGCGGCGCTGCGGGCGCCCGAACCGGCCCCCGTCGCGGCGGCGGTGCCCGTGGCCGCGCAGGGCGAGCGGATCCCGCTCAAGGGTGTGCGCGGGGCGGTCGCCGAGAAGCTGTCGCGCAGCCGGCGGGAGATCCCGGACGCCACCTGCTGGGTCGACGCGGACGCCACCGAGCTGATGGCCGCCCGAGCCGCGATGAACGCCGTGGGCGGGCCCAAGATCTCGGTGCTGGCGCTGCTGGCACGGATCTGCACGGCCGCGCTGGCCAAGTACCCGGAGCTCAACTCCTCGGTGGACCTCGCGGCCAAGGAGATCGTCCGGCACCCGTCCGTGCACCTGGGCTTCGCCGCGCAGACCGAGCGGGGCCTGGTGGTCCCGGTGGTCCGGGACGCGCATAGCCGCAACCCGGAGTCGCTGTCGGCGGAGTTCGCCCGCCTGACCGAGCTGGCGCGGGCGGGGAAGCTGGCCCCGGCCGATCTGACGGGCGGTACCTTCACCCTGAACAACTACGGGGTGTTCGGGGTGGACGGCTCCACGCCGATCATCAACCACCCGGAGGCGGCGATGCTCGGCGTCGGCCGGATCATGGCGAAGCCGTGGGTGCACCGGGGTGAGCTGGCCGTCCGGCAGGTCGTCCAGCTGTCGCTGACCTTCGACCACCGGGTGTGCGACGGGGGCACGGCGGGCGGGTTCCTCCGCTATGTCGCGGACTGCGTGGAGTCCCCGGCCGTCCTGCTGCGCAGCCTGTAGCTCCGCGGGGTAATCCCCGAAACCGGGCTCTGCCCGGACCCGGTCCTCAAACGCCGGACGGGCTGAAGATTCAGCCCGCCGGCGTTTGAGGCGCGGGGTCTGGGGCGGAGCCCCAGTGGCTCAGAGCGTGAGCAGCAGCTTGCCCACGTGGCTGCTCGCCTCCATCACGCGGTGGGCCTCGGCCACCTGTGTCATGGGGAACGACGCGTGGACCACCGGGCGGATCCGCCCCGCTGACACCAGGGGCCACACGTGCTCCCGTACGGCCGCGACGATGGCCGCCTTCTCCTCCAGCGGGCGGGCCCGCAGCGTGGTGGCGGTGATCGCCGCCCGCTTCGCCATCAGCGCGCCGAGGTTCAGTTCGGCCTTCGCCCCGCCCTGGAGCCCGATCACCGCGAGCCGGCCGTTGACGGCCAGGGCGTCCACGTTCCGGGCGAGGTACTTCCCGCCCATGATGTCCAGGATCACGTCCGCCCCGGCCCCGCCCGTCGCCG
This sequence comes from Streptomyces sp. NPDC028910, assembly GCF_055564955.1. Lineage (NCBI taxonomy): Bacteria > Bacillati > Actinomycetota > Actinomycetes > Kitasatosporales > Streptomycetaceae > Streptomyces > Streptomyces sp. NPDC028910. Next base: position 313,319 of record NZ_JBVHVF010000003.1, read on the forward strand.
CCCGCAGCTCCGCCACGAAGTCCTGCTCGCGGTAGTCGATCAGGATGTCCGCGCCCAGTTCCTCGCAGCGCGCCAGCTTCTCCGGGCCGCCGGCCGTCACGGCGACCGTCGCGCCCACCGCCTTGCCCAGCTGGATCGCCATCGTCCCGATCCCGCTGGATCCGCCGTGCACCAGCAGGGTCTCGCCGGGGCGCAGTCCGGCCACCATGAACACGTTGGACCACACCGTCGTGACGACCTCGGGCAGCGCGGCCGCCGTCACCAGGTCCACGCCCGCCGGGACCGGCAGCAGCTGGCCCGCGGGCACGGCCACCCGCTGCGCGTACCCGCCGCCGGCCAGCAGGGCGCACACCTCGTCGCCCACCGACCAGCCGGACACCCCCGGCCCGATCGCGGCGATCCGCCCGGAACACTCCAGTCCCGGATGGCGCGAGGCGCCGGGCGGCGGATCGTAGAACCCCCGCCGCTGGAGTACGTCGGCGCGGTTCACGGCGCTCGCCACGACCTCGACGAGGACCTCGCCCTCACCCGCCACCGGATCGGGTACGTCGGTCCAGACGAGGGCCTCGGGACCGCCGGGCTGTTCGATGGTGATCGCATGCATGGCCCGGAGGCTACGCCAACTCGCGCCTACTCGGCAGGACCCAATATCACGTGCGGCGAAGCCGTCGGCGCCGCCCGCACGATGGTGATGAGACGGTCCGTCAGCTGGATCGGGCTCGCGTGCGGGTCGTCGTACGGGAGCAGGCGGTGCCCGCGCAGCACGCTCACGACCAGATCGCCGATCTCCCGTACGGACTTGCCGACCTCCGCCTTCCGCACGGGCCGTTCGATGATGTCGAGCCCAGTGCCCGCCTGGATCAGGTCCTCCATCACGGTGCCCGCGCTCGGGCTGAGCACCGACAGGCCCAGCAGCCGGCCGGCCGCGCTCGCGCTCGTGATGACCGCGTCCGCGCCGGACTGGCGCAGCAGCGGGGCGTTCTCCTCCTCGCGCACCGCCGCGACGATCTTCGCGCCGCGGTTGAGCTGCCGCGCCGTCAGCGTGACCAGGACCGCCGTGTCGTCCCGCTGGGTGGCGATGATGATCTGACGGGCCTTCTGCAGTTCGGCGCGGAGCAGCACGTCGGAGCGGGTGGCATCGCCGACCACGCCCGTGAACCCCTCCGAGGTGGCCGTGTCGATCACCTTGGCGCTGGGGTCGACGATGACGACCTGCTCCTTGGAGAGGCCGGTGGCCAGCAGCGTCTGGAGGGCCGAGCGGCCCTTGGTGCCGAAGCCGACGACGACCGTGTGTTCACGCAAGTTCTTCCTCCAGCGGTTGAGCCGCCACTCTTCCCTCGTCCGCTCGGTCAGGACTTCCAGGGTGGTACCGACCAGGATGATCAGGAACAGCACGCGCAGCGGGGTGATCAACAGGACGTTGACCAGTCGCGCGGTGTCGCTGTGCGGGACGATGTCGCCGTAGCCGGTCGTCGACAGGGTCACGGTCGCGTAGTAGACGCAGTCGAGGAAATCGACCCGCTCGTCGGCGTTGTCGTGATAGCCCTCGCGGTCGAGCCAGACGATCAGGACCGTCAGGAAGAGCACGAACAAGGCCATCAGCAGGCGCCGGCTGACCTGCCTCAGCGGCTGCTCGACGATGCGCTTGGGCAGTTTGATGCGCCGGGAGACGAGTTTCTCGTCGGCGCTGCGGGCCATGGAGTCCTGTCCGTGAAGTTTCACGTGAAACATCCTCCCGAGGCCCACGGCAGATCGAGGATTTCCAGGTCCTGCCCGGACCGCGCGCCCTTCGGCGGTACGACGGCCAGCGCGTCGGCGGCCGCCACGCCGCGCAGCATCGCGGGGCCGTGGTAGCGCAGCGGCACCGCGTGGTCGTCGCTCAGCAGGACCGGGACGAGCCGGGTGTCGTACGGGTGGCCCGGTACGTCGCTGTGGACCGGCGCCGTGTAGCGGGGGCGCATACGGCGGCCGGCGAGGGCGCGCAGCAGCGGTTCGGCGAGGGTCAGCAGCCCGGATACGGCGGCCAGCGGGTTCCCGGGCAGCCCGACCAGATGCCGCCCTTCGGTGCGGGACCCGATGCGGGCCAGCAGCATCGGATGCCCGGGGCGTACCGCCACCCCGTCGACCAGCAGGTCGGCGCGGGCCTGGCGCAGCACGGGGTGGACGTGGTCGACGGGTCCTGAGGCGGTGCCGCCGGTGGTGACCAGGACATCGGCGGTGGACGTGGTGACGGCTTCCAGCAGGGCCGCCGCGCCCGCCGGATCGTCTCCGAGCCCTCGCGTGCCGATGACCTCGGCACCGAGGCGCGTGAGCCACGGGCCGAGCATGGGGCTGAGGGCGTCGCGGATCAGGCCGTCGTGCGGGCGGCCCTCGGTGAGCAGCTCGTCGCCGAGCACCAGGATCTCCACGCGGGGGCGGGGCCGGGTGGACAGCTCGTCGTAACCGGCGGCCGCGGCGAGCCCGAGCACGGCCGGGGTGACCAGGGAACCGGCGGGCAGCAGCAGGTCTCCCGAGCGGCACTCCTGGCCCCGCGGGCGGATGTCCTGGCCGGTGAGGACGGGCCGGTCGGCGAAGAGCTGGCTGCCGGCCTCCCGGCAGTGCTCGCTGCGGATCACGGCGGTGGTGTCGGCGGGGATCCGGGCGCCGGTGGCGATCCGTACGGCCTCGCCGTCCGTGAGAGGCTCCGGCCGGTCGGAGCCGGCCAGGACGCTGCCGCCGGTGCGCACGCTCCACGGGCCGGGGCCGGCGACGGCCCAGCCGTCCATGGCGGAGGTGTCGAAGGACGGCAGGTCGGTCAGCGCGTCCAGGGGGGTGGCCAGTACCTCGCCGAGGGCCTGCGCGAGGGGGACGTCGTGCGTACGGGCCCGCACCCCGGCCCCGGCGTGCACGGCGGCCTCCCGGGCCCGCTGCCAGGCGGCGGCGCGGTGGCCGCCCCCGCCGCCGCCCGCGCCGCCCTCGGCGGCGGGGTTGCGGCTGACCAGGGCCAGGGCCTCGTCGAGGGCCTGATCGGCGGAGTTCGTGGGGGTCATCCGGAGCCGTTCTCTTCGGCGGCGTCGGCCTGCGCCTCGGCGGCCCAGCGCAGCGCCAGGTCGGCGGCCTTGCGGGAGGCTTCGGCGACGGCCTGAGCGGGGTCGGCGCCGGTGGCGGCGGCGTGGGCGGCCGCGTAGCCGACGAGGAAGGTGGTCAGCGGGGCGGCGGGCCGGGCGACGCCGTGGGCGGCGTCCCGGGCGAGGTCGAGCAGGGTCTTGGTGTCGACGGCGAGGTCGACGCCCAGCTCGCTCTTGACGGCGGTGATCCATTGGTCCAGCACGGTTCCATGCTCCCTGATCCGGGCCCGGGCGACGGCGAGATCGTCCCAGGTGTCGCAGTCGAAGGAGGCGAGGGGTCCCGCCGTGACGCGGGCGAGGTGCAGTTCGGCGGTGAGCGCGCGGAGCGGGAGCCCGGTGAGGTTGCCGTGTTCGGTGGCGAGCAGGGCGATCTCGCGGCGCAGGGGTTCGGCCCGGTAGGCGGCGACCAGCGGCTGGTCCCGGCCGTCGGGGTCTCGCAGCATCGCCCCGTCCGCCGTGCCGCCGTCCGCCGTGCCTCGGTCCGCGCCGGGCGCGTCCAGCAGGGCCCGTACGGTGTCCCGGTCCAGGAACGGCAGGTCCGCGGAGAGTACGAGGACCAGCTCGGCGGTGGTCTGGCGCAGCCCGGCGTCCAGCGCGGCCAGGGGGCCGCCGCCGGGCGGGTCCTCGCGGGTCCAGCGGACGGGCCGCGCGGTGGGGCGGCGGCCGCCGACCACGACGGTGGTCCGGGCGTCCGGACAGGCGTCGAGGACGCGGTCGAGGAGGGGGCGGCCGCCGACGCTCAGCGCGGGCTTGTCCGCCCCGCCGAGTCGCTGCGCGGCGCCGCCGGCCAGCACGATCGCGTCGTAGCTCATGCCCCAGAGTATGCGTCGACCATGTCCCGTGTGGGGAGCCGGATTTCCCTCGGGGCCGCGCCTCAATCGCCGGCGGGGCTGAAAAGAACGGGGCTCCGCCCCGGACCCCGCGCCTCAAACGCCGGCGAGGCTGGATTTGTGCGGCGGGGCTGAAAAGCGCGGGGCTCCGCGCCTCAAACGCCGGCGGGGCTGGGTGGTGCGGCGGGGCTGGATTTGTGCCGGCGGGGCTGGGTTCGTGGAGGCGGGTTCGGCTCGGGCTGGTGTGAGCCGGACCCGCCTCTTTGGTGCGGGCTGTCGGAGGCTAGAGGTAGGGGCCCGAGCGGATCGCGCCGTGGGCGCCGTCCTCGTCGTCCTCGTGGTGCGCACCCGGCGGAAGGGCGCGGCGCATCTGTTCCAGCTGGGCCCGCGCCGCCATCTGCTGCGCGAACAGGGCCGTCTGGATGCCGTGGAAGAGACCCTCCAGCCAGCCCACCAACTGCGCCTGGGCGATGCGCAGTTCGGCCTCGGAGGGGATGGCCTCCTCGGTGAACGGGAGGGACAGGCGCTCCAGTTCCTCGACGAGTTCGGGGGCCAGGCCGTCCTCCAGCTCCTTCACCGAGGCGGAATGGATGTCCTTGAGCCGGACCCGGCTCGCCTCGTCGAGAGGCGCGGCACGTACCTCTTCCAGGAGTTGCTTGATCATGCTGCCGATCCGCATGACCTTGGCGGGCTGTTCGACCATCTCCGTCACCGGGACCTCGCGCGACTCGTCATCGGCGTCGCCGACCGCCGTCCCGTCCTGTCCCACGATCAGGACGTGCGGGGGACTGTCCTGCGACCGTTCACTCCTCGGCATCTCCATGCCGTCATTCTCTCGCACACCTTCGTTAGCAGACGGTGTGCCCCCGCACGAGCGTGATCCACCCTGTGCGGGGGCACGGGATCAGCCCCGCGTCACCCCGCTGCGCGCCGGGCCAGCGCGCCGCTGGAACGGGTGACGAGCGCCGCCAGCAGCGCCGCGCCCAGCGGGACGACGATGATCAGCCCGCCGAGGGTCTCCCAGGGCACGGCGATCGGCACGTACGACGCGAGGCCGTCCGACCGGAACCCCATGTCGACGGCGGACTGGCGCGCCTCCTCCAGTTGCCGCCGCTGTGTCAGGCGCAGTCCGACCGCGGGCAGTATCCCGGCCGCCGAGCCCAGGACCACGCCCATCAGGGCGACCACCCCGCACTGGAAGCCGCTCAGCGTCCGCCGCACCCGCGGGGCCGCGCCCACCGCCGCCAGGGTCTTCAGATCGGCCTCGGCGTCGGCCTGGGCGAGCCCCGTGGCGATGCCGGCCGCGCCGATGGTGACCAGTCCCGCGAAGACGGTCAGGGCGAGCAGGCCCAGGTCGTCGTTGCCCTGGTAGCCCGCCTCGATGCGCAGGGCGGCCTCCACGCCCATCCGGTCGATCTCCCCGTCCAGCTTCTGCCGTTGTTCGGTGCCGACCGTCCCGTCGAGGGTGAAGTAGGAGCCGGACGGCGCGGTGGTCAGCCCGATGGTCTTGACCGCCACGGGCGGCACGATCAGCTCGATGCCCCAGCTCTCGGTGGTCTCGGGTGCCAGGTGGACCGGGAGGGACTTGTCCTCGCCGGGCGACTCCTCGCCGCGACCGGTGAAGACGTCGGCCGCGTCCGGGCCCTTGACGATCCGCAGGACGAGCTTGCCGTCCTTGACCTGGCGCTTGTCGAAGGCGACGGCCTGGCCCGCCTTCAGGGCGGACACCGAGCCCGGGTCGGTGACCGCGAGCACGCTCAGCAGCTTCTCGTCGGCGACGACGACGGGGTGCTGCGTGCCGTGCTCACGGTCCTGGCAGCGCCAGTCCCGGCGCAGTTGTCTCGCCTGCGCCTCGGTGAAGGCCTCGGAGCCCTTGGGGTTGTCGTAGAGCGGGCAGCGCTGGTCCTTGGGCGTGATGATCTCGGCCCGGCCGCAGCCGGGTTCCGCGGAGTACGACTCACAGCTCGGCATGCCGACGACCAGCCGGTCGACGTCGGCCCGCAGCGCCAGCGGGACCTCCTTGGCGAGGGCCTCGCGCAGGGCGGGGACCTCCTTGTAGGCGCTGTTCTCGGACGCCTCCAACAAGCCGGTGCCGTGCGGCAGCTGGGCCACGTACTCGTGGCGCATCTGCAGGTCCCTGCTGTGCTCGTACGTGGCCACCGCGACGGTGCCGGCGACGGCGGCCAGTACGGCGGCCACGGCGGGCGCCGTACGCCCCCGATTGCGCACGGCGTCGCGCAGCGCGAGCCGTGGCGACAGCGGCAGCCATCGTCCGAGCCGTCCGAACAGGCCGACCAGGACCGGGGTGAGGGCGACGATGCCGAGCTCGGCGAGGGCGCTGCCGCCGGCCACGACGGTCGAGCCCATCTCCGACGCGGTGCCGTACAGGGCGATCACGACACCGGCTCCGATGGCGAACAGGCCGATGACCGGCAGGACCCGGTTGGCGCGGCGCACCCCGCGGCGGCCGGTGAGTGAGGCCAGCACGGTCTGGCGCGACGCGGTGACCGCGGGGACGATGGCGGCCAGCAGCCCGGTCACCACGGCGAGCAGGGCGATACCGGCCAGTTCCAGCGGGCGGAAGTCGAAGCCGCCGAAGCGGTTGCCGAGCTGCTCCTCCAGGACCGGCCGGAGCGCGATGGTGAGGACCACGCCGATGGCGGTGCCGGTGACGGCGGCCACGGCGCCGATGACCAGGCCGCCGGAGAGCACGATGGAGCGGATGTGGCGCCGGTCGCCGCCGTTGGCGCCGACCAGGCCGAGCTGGCGGCGCGAGCGCCGGGCGCCGACCGCGAAGGCAGGTCCGGCGAGCAGGCAGATCTCCAGCATGGCCAGGCCCACGACGGTGGCCAGGATGGCCATTTCGATGGCACTGCCCGCATCTCTGGAGAACTGCTCCTTGGCCTCCTGCTGGTAGAGCGGCACCTCGGAGTCGGCGGGCGGGTCGAGGGTGACGGCGCGGGAGATGACGATCAGGGACTTGGTGTTGGCCGTCTTGACCATGTTCCACGTGAAACCATCACCACCGACCTTGACCAGGTAGGCGTCATCGGCCTGCACCTCGCGGCCTCCGTGGGCCTGAAGTGCCTGGTCGAGCGGGGCGATCAGGGTCCCCGGCGGGGCGAGGATCTCGTCCCGCTTCAGTTCGGACGGCAGCTCGTACGCGCCGACGATCTTGTACGAGGAGGTCGCGCCGCGCGGGGTGACCGAGGAGCCGACGTAGAGGCCGGAGTTCTTCAGGAACGCGGTGGTGGCCATGACCTCGCCGGCGCGCTCGGGCAGCCGGCCGCGGTCGAGCGTGATCATGCCCGCCACCAGAGGGCTGTGCGCGTCGAGTTCGCGCAGCTGGGTATCGAGCAGCCCGTGCGTGGTGCGGACCTTGCCGTAGCCGGCGGAGTCCTTGAGGATCTGGGTCCCGGCCGGGAGGGCGGATTGCGCCAGCTCCGGCGGGTTCTCCCGCGACCTCGACGAGGGGTCGTAGTCCTTGAAGCCGCCGACGGGCGCGTAGTTCGTACCGTCGGGCTTCTGGTAGACGGGCATGCCCATGTGAGAGGAGCTCACCCGGGCGTCGGCGGTCCCCATCACGCGGGAAAGGGACTGCTCCGGGGAGAGTTCGGCGCTGCGCAGCGTGAGGTCGGCGGCGCTCACCCCGACGATCGGCAGGGCGATCATCGCGAGGACGAGGGAACTGCGGCCCTTGGCGCGCCAGGCGTCGCGGCGGGCGATGCGCAGGGCCGCGACCCAGGAGTGGTACCAGCCTTGGAGCGAGGAGGTCACTGGCCGGCCGCCTGCCCGGAGAGGAGGGAGTCGGCCTGGCTGCGCAGGGTCTCGTCGACCACACTGCCGTCGCGCAGGAAGACGACGCGGTCGGCCCAGGCGGCGAACCGGGGCTCGTGAGTGACGAGGATCCCGGCGGCGCCCGCGTCGCAGCGGGAGCGCAGCAGGGCGAGGACGGACTCGCCGGTCTCGGAGTCGAGGGCGCCGGTGGGCTCGTCGGCGAGGACCAGGCGGCGGTCGCCCACGAGGGCGCGGGCGATGGCCACGCGCTGCTGCTGGCCGCCTGACATCTCGTCGGGGAAGCGGTCGGCGAGCGCGCCCAGGCCCATTTCCTCCAGTGCGGCGAGCGCGGAGACACGGGCCTTGCGGGCGGAGGTCCCGTCGAGCTCCCGGGGCAGGGCCACGTTCTCGGCGGCGGTGAGGGCCGGGATCAGGTTGTAGTCCTGGAAGACGTACCCGATGCTGCGGCGGCGCAGCGCGGCCAGCTGCTTGCGGCTCGCCGCGGTGATGTCGGTGCCCTCGACGATCACCCGGCCGCTGCTCGGGGTGTCGAGGCCGCCCGCGAGGGTGAGCAGCGTGGACTTGCCGGAGCCGGAGGGTCCCATGACGGCGACGAGTTCGCCGGGGAAGACGGAGAGGTTGATCCCGCGCAGGGCGTGCACCTCGGTGGCTCCGCTGCCGTGGGTGCGTACGAGTTGGTCCAACTGCAGGACGGGCTGCTGGTGCTGGTGCTGGTGCTGGTGCTGGTGCTGGTCGGGCATGAGGGGTCCCCCCTGGAACGGTGGTTCAGCCACGCCGCGTGCGGGCGGTACGGGGCCGGGCGGTGGTGGTCGGGGCCGGGGCTTCGGCCGCGGCGGCCCCCGGTGGTCCGGCGTGCGGTGGTTCGGCCTGCGTGGGTTCGGCCTGCGTGGGTTCGGGGTGCGCGGCTCTCCGGTCGGCCGGCAGGGAGAGCCGTACGAGCCGGGCTTCGCAGTGGTCGAGCCAGCGGGCCTCGGCCTCGGTCTGGAAGATCAGCTGTTCCAGGACGAGCAGCCAGGCCACGTCGTCGCGTTCGCGGGACCGGCCGCTCTCGACCGCGGCGAGCGCCGTGGCCTTGAGCCGGGTGTAGTCCTGCATCGCCTTGATGGTGGCGTGCCGCTGGGCCTGGATGACGGCGCGGATGTCCACGCCGGGCGCGCCCACGGCCATGGCGAGCTTGATGGACAGCTCGTCACGGGGAGGGTGGGCGCGGTCGACGGGGCGCTCGTACCACTGGCGCAGTTCGGCGCGCCCGGCGTCGGTGATGGCGTAGAGGGTGTGGCCGGCGGCGTCTTCGCCGCCGGGGGCGACGAGACCGTCGCGTTCCAGGCGGGCGAGGGTGGTGTACACCTGCCCGACGTTGAGCGGCCAGGTGGAGCCGGTGCGGGATTCGAACTCGGTGCGCAGCTGGGAGCCGTACCGAGGACCCCGTTCCAGCAGGGCGAGAAGGCCGTGACGGATCGACATACCGAGTATGTATACCGAGTATGTTCGGTCCCGGCAACCATCGCGAGGCGTACGCCGGAAGGGGGACCGCCCGCGGGCGCCCTCCTCACCTGCCCCGGCGCAGGCGCATCCCCATGTAGCCCAGACCCAGCCCCATCAGGGCGAAGCCGGTCCCCAGCGGCAGTATGTGCGCGGCCAGGTCGGCGGCCCGGTCGGCGGCCCGGTCGTTCGGCCCGGTGCCGAGCGCGCTGACCGCCTCTCGCGGGGTCGGGGCGACGCTCGGCGGCCGCGGCGGGGGCGTGGGCTCGGCGCGCGGGCGTACCGGCAGCGGCCGGGCGGCCACCAGCAGCTCCGGGTTGGCGGGCTCGCCCGCCGGTCTGCCGGGCCGCTCCCGCCCCACTCCGGCGGCGCTGCCGGCCAGCTCCTCGTAGAGGTCGTCCACCGGGGCGGGTGTGGCGGCGCCGGGGGCCGGGGCGAGGGGCCTGCCGTACGCGGGAACGGCGGGGCCGAGCGCGGCTGCGACCAGTGCGGCACAGACCAGCCAGCGCGGCGGGCGGATGCCTTGGATCACGGGGAGCCCCTCCCGTCCCGAGCGACCGAGAGGCCCTCCGGGAGTCAGAGGGCTGGGCTCAGACTGACATAGTGGAACAAAAGCGGCATCCCGGGCGCTCATCGGGTGCCCGGGATGCCGGTGTGTCGCTGCGTCAGTGCGTCGGTGCGTCGGTGCGTCGGTCCGTCACTCCGGATTGCCGGTGGACACGGTCAGCGTGTACTCCGTGCCCTCCTTGTTGATCTTCTCGCCCGCGGCCGGCGACTGGACCAGCACCGTGTCCTTGCCGTAGACGGCCTCGTCCTTCGGCACGATCGTGTACTTGCCGCCCGAAGCCTGGATGCACGCCTTCACGGAGAGCAGGTCCTTGTACTTGAGGTCCGGCGCCAAGTACTTGCCGGCCTCGCTGTAGTGCCTCACCGGCTCCGAGCACTTCTTCGGGTCGATCGTGCGCGTGACGTCGGGCCCCTTGAAGCCGGGCTTGGCGGAGGCTGACGCGGAGGTCCCGGGGTCCGCCGTGGTGCCCCCCTTCTCGTCGTCGCCGTTCATCGCGATGGCCGCGATCAGACCGCCGACGGCCAGCAGTGCCACCGCGATCGCGCCCACGACCACCGGCGTGTTCCGCTTGCCGTCGCCGGCCGCGGCGGACGCGCTCGACGTGCTCGCCGGGGAGATCGTGTACGGCGGCGGGGTCTGCGGCGCGTACTGCTGCTGCGGCGGGGGCGTGTGCGGATAGGCATAGGCGCCCTGTGCGTGCGGCTGCGGGGCGGGCGTCGGCGCGTACGGGGCCGGGGTGTGCGGCGCCTGGTACGGCTGCTGCACCGACTGCGGCGGCGCCTGGAACCCGGAGTCCAACGGCGGGAACACGGCCGAGGCCACGCCCGCGCCGCTGCTCAGGGGCCCGTGGCCCTGCACGATGACCGGCGCTCCGGTCTGCCCGGAGCCCAGCACCCGCGCGACCTCGTCCGTCATGGCCGCGGCCGTGGGGAAACGCTCGTTCGGGTTCTTCTTCAGGGCGCGCGCCACCAGGGCGTCCATCGCCGGGGTCAGCGAGCGGTTGATGGAGGACGGAGCGACCGGCTCCTCCTGCACGTGGGCGTACGCGATGGCCAGCGGCGAGTCCGCGTCGAAGGGGATCCGCCCGGTCAGCAGCTGGAACAGCATGATGCCGACCGAGTAGAGGTCGGAGCGGGCGTCGACCCCGCGCCCCAGCGCCTGCTCGGGCGAGAGGTACTGCGGGGTGCCGACGACCATGCCGGTCTGCGTCATCGAGGTGACCCCCGACTGCATGGCGCGGGCGATGCCGAAGTCCATCACCTTGACCACGCCGCGCTTGTTCACCATGACGTTGCCGGGCTTGATGTCGCGGTGGACGAGCCCCATCTCGTGGCTGGTCTCCAGGGCGGCCAGCACATCGGCCGTCACCTTCAGCGCCTTGTCGGCGGGCATGGCACCGTACTGGCGGATGTCCGCATCGAGCACCGAGCCGAGCGGCTGGCCCTCCACGTACTCCATGACGATGTACGGCATCACCGCGCCGTCGCCCGCGCCGCCGGCGAACGTCACTTCGCCCTCGCCGGTGTCGAACACCGAGACGATGTTCGTGTGCGACAGTTTCGCTACAGCCTGGGCCTCGCGGCGGAACCGCTCGCGGAAGGACTGCTCGCGGCCCAGATCGCTGTGCAGGGTCTTGATGGCGACCTGCCGGTCGAGCGCCGAGTCGTACGCCAGGTACACGGAGGCCATGCCGCCCGCGCCCAGCAAGTCCCTCAGCTGGTAACGGCCACCGGCCAGAGAGCCGCCCGCGTACTGGCCCTGAGTGCCGTCCTGGCTCATGACTGTTGCTTCCCCTCGGGATGTGTCCCCACGCCTCTGGCCGGGCGCATATGGCGCCCAGTCTGCCCGAGGGCAAGCACACGTCAAGCCAGGTGCCCGTTCCGTGACCACACGGGCACAGGGCGGCCTTGTCCGAACGGTGACCGGTTCCGAGGCTGTAGCGTTCATCGGAGCACCAAAGAAGAGGACTACCGCTGAGCGGCGGCCGAGAGATACGACGGCGAGGACTGATGGCACCCGAACCCGAGGGAAACGGCGCCGGGATGACCGATGGTCCTGAGCACTGGGGCGCCGGCGGCCTGGTGGGAGACGGCCGTTACCGGTTGACGCACCGGCTGGGCCGCGGCGGCATGGCAGAGGTGTTCGCCGCCGAGGACGTACGTCTGGGCCGCACCGTCGCCGTGAAGCTGCTGCGCGCCGACCTGGCCGAGGACCCGGTGTCCAAGGCCCGTTTCACCCGCGAGGCGCAGTCGGTCGCCGGGCTCAACCACCACGCCGTCGTCGCCGTGTACGACTCGGGCGAGGACCGGGTCGGCCCGAACACCGTCCCGTACATCGTCATGGAGCTGGTCGAGGGCCGCACCATCCGCGACCTGCTGATCAGCGCCGAGGCCCCGGGCCCCGAGCAGGCGCTCATCATCACCTCGGGCGTGCTCGAAGCGCTCGCGTACTCGCACCAGCACGGCATCGTGCACCGCGACATCAAGCCCGCGAACGTCATCATCACCGAGACCGGCGCGGTGAAGGTGATGGACTTCGGCATCGCCCGCGCCCTGCACGGCGTCCAGTCGACGATGACCCAGACCGGCATGGTCATGGGCACCCCGCAGTACCTGTCGCCCGAACAGGCCCTCGGCAAGGCCGTCGACCACCGCTCCGACCTGTACGCGACCGGCTGCCTGCTGTACGAACTGCTCGCGCTGCGCCCCCCGTTCACCGGCGAGACCCCGCTGTCGGTGGTCTACCAGCACGTCCAGGACGCCCCCGTCCCGCCCTCGCAGCTGCCGGAGGGCCACCACATCCCGCAGGAGCTCGACGGCCTGGTCATGCGCTCTCTCGCCAAGGACCCGGACGACCGGTTCCAGAGCGCCGAGGAGATGCGCGGGCTGGTCCAGTACGCGCTCCAGATGCTGCAGGACCAGGGGCCGAACACCGGCACCTGGAACACCGGCCCGGTCACCATGGCCCTGCCGCACGGGCGCGGCGGCGGCGCCACCACGGCCATGTCCGTGAGCGGGCCCGGCGGGCAGCAGAAGTACCCCTCGCACGCGTCGACCTCGCAGTTCCATCAGCCGATGGTGCCGCCGCTGAACCCGGACGACGGCTCGGCCTTCCCCGGCGGCCACGGCGGCCCGGGCGGCCGCGGCGGCGGCTACGACGGCTACGACGACCACGGCGGCAACGGCAGCCGCTGGAAGATGTGGCTGTTCGCGGTGTTCGCGATCATCGCGATCGCGGGCGGCGTGGCCTACGCCGTCAACTCCGTGGGCGGCAAGGGCAACGAGAAGCAGGCGCCGGACACCACCCGGAGCTCCGTCAGCGGCAAGCCGAGCGCGTCCCACTCCCCGGACGCCTCGCCGTCGCACCACACCACGGACAACACGCCCTCGTTCAGCGACAACTCGCCCACGGCGACCCGCAGCCGGACGCAGAGCTCCAGCCCCTCGCCGTCGGTGTCGCAGTCGGCGTCGGAGTCGGCGTCCGCCTCGGCCTCGGCCACGAAGTCGGCGTCGCCGTCGGCGACGAAGCCCACCGGCACGCAGTCGCCCGCGCCGACGAAGACCGCGCCGCCGGGCGGCAATGCCGCGGACGAGGACTGACGTACGGGAAAGGGCCCGGCGGAATCACATTCCGCCGGGCCCTTTCCGTAGGTGGACCACAGGGCGGGCCTAGCGCTTTTCGGCCTGAAGGCGGGCCACGTACGCGGCGGCCTGGGAGCGGCGTTCCATGCCCAGCTTGGAGAGCAGGCTGGAGACGTAGTTCTTGATCGTCTTCTCGGCGAGGTGCAGCCGCTCGCCGATGACGCGGTTGGTCAGGCCCTCGCCGATCAGGTCGAGGATCTTCCGCTCCTGGTCGGTGAGGTTCGAGAGGCGGTCGTCGCCCCTGCCGGTCTTGCCGTCGCGCAGCCGCTCCAGTACGCGGGCGGTGGCGACCGGGTCCAGCAGCGACTTGCCGGCGGCGACGTCACGTACGGCGCCGAGCAGCTCGTTGCCGCGGATCGCCTTGAGGACGTAGCCCGAGGCGCCGGCCATGATCGCGTCGAACAGCGCCTCGTCGTCGGCGAAGGAGGTCAGCATCAGGCACTTGACGTCCTCGTCCCGGGAACGGACCTCGCGGCACACCTCCACGCCGCTGCCGTCCGGCAGGCGGACGTCGAGGACGGCCACGTCAGGGCGGGTGGCGGGGATCCGGACCAGGGCGTCCGCGGCCGTACCGGCCTCGCCGACGATCTCGATGTCCTCTTCGACCGACAAGAGCTCGTGAACGCCCCGACGTACCACTTCGTGGTCGTCCAGGAGGAATACCTTGATTTTTCCGTCTTCGCGCACGAAGTCAGTTTCACACACTCACCCCTTCCCTGCCGGAGTTACCCGGGATAACGTGCCGTTGTTCCCGGCCCCTGCAAGGCTGTGACCAGTGGTTGTTCCCGCTCCTGCGGATTTACTTGGAAATCCAAGCAAAAACGCAGGTCAAACGGGGTTTCGCAGTTATGCGGCGCACTGGGTAACGTGCATTGCGCAGGGCACTCGCCGGGGCACCTGTCACGCCTGAATCCCGAAAGCGACGCGCACCCACCCCGTGCGCTCGTTACGGATGCAGGTGAGCCGCACTGGACCCCGGAGAACCCGGGTGCCGGACCGACGGAGGAGCACACGTGACCGTGGAGAGCACTGCCGCGCGCAAGCCGCGACGCAGCAGTGGCACCAAGCGGGAGGCCGGCGCGGCGAGCGCCCGCAAGACCGCCGCTGCCACCGCGCAGACGCAGGACGCCGAACCTCAGCTCGTACAGCTGCTGACGCCCGAGGGAGACCGGGTGGACAACGCGGACAACGCGGAATTCGCCCCCTTCGTCGCGGACATCACCACCGAGGACCTGCGCGGGCTGTACCGCGACATGGTCATGACCCGCCGTTTCGACGGTGAGGCGACCGCCCTGCAGCGTCAGGGAGAGCTGGGCCTGTGGGCCTCGCTCCTCGGCCAGGAGGCGGCGCAGATCGGCTCCGGCCGGGCGCTGAACGACGAGGACTACGTCTTCCCGACCTACCGCGAGCACGGTGTGGCCTGGTGCCGCGGGGTCGACCCGACCAACCTGCTCGGGATGTTCCGCGGTGTGAACCACGGCGGCTGGGACCCGAACACCAACAACTTCCACCTCTACACGATCGTCATCGGCTCGCAGACGCTGCACGCGACCGGCTACGCGATGGGTGTGGCCAAGGACGGCGCCGACTCCGCGGTCATCGCCTACTTCGGCGACGGCGCGTCCAGCCAGGGCGACGTGGCCGAGGCGTTCACCTTCTCGGCCGTCTACAACTCGCCCGTCGTGTTCTTCTGCCAGAACAACCAGTGGGCGATCTCCGAGCCGACCGAGCGCCAGATGCGCGTGCCGCTCTACCAGCGCGCGCAGGGCTTCGGCTTCCCGGGCGTCCGCGTCGACGGCAACGACGTCCTGGCCTGCCTGGCCGTGACCCGCTGGGCACTGGACCGGGCGCGCCGCGGTGAGGGCCCGACCCTGGTCGAGGCGTTCACGTACCGGATGGGCGCGCACACCACCTCCGACGACCCGACGAAGTACCGGCGGGACGAGGAGACGGCGGCCTGGGAGGCGAAGGACCCGATCCTGCGCCTGAAGGCCCACCTGCTGGCCACCGGGGGCGCCGACGAGGCGTTCTTCGCGGAGCTGGAGGCGGAGAGCGAGGCCCTGGGCAAGCGGGTGCGCGAGGCCGTGCGCGCCATGCCCGACCCCGACACCATGGCGATCTTCGAGAACGTCTACGCGGACGGGCACGCGCTCGTCGACGAGGAGCGCGCGCAGTTCGCCGCCTACCTCGCGTCCTTCGAGTCGGCCGAGGAGGGTCACTGATGGCTGTCGAGAAGATGTCGATCGCGAAGGCGCTCAACGAGTCGCTGCGCAAGGCCCTGGAGCAGGACCCGAAGGTCCTGATCATGGGTGAGGACGTCGGCAAGCTGGGCGGTGTCTTCCGGATCACCGACGGCCTGCAGAAGGACTTCGGCGAGGAGCGGGTCATCGACACCCCGCTCGCCGAGTCGGGCATCGTCGGTACCGCCATCGGCCTGGCCCTGCGCGGGTACCGGCCGGTCGTGGAGATCCAGTTCGACGGTTTCGTCTTCCCCGCGTACGACCAGATCGTCACGCAGCTCGCGAAGATGCACGCCCGCGCCCTGGGCAAGATCAAGATGCCCGTCGTCGTGCGCATCCCGTACGCGGGCGGCATCGGCGCGGTCGAGCACCACAGCGAGTCCCCGGAGGCGCTCTTCGCGCACGTCGCGGGCCTCAAGGTGGTCTCCCCGTCGAACGCGAGCGACGCGTACTGGATGCTCCAGCAGGCGATCCTCAGCGACGACCCGGTGATCTTCTTCGAGCCGAAGCGCCGCTACTGGGACAAGGGCGAGGTCGATGTCGACGCCATCCCCGGTGAGCTGCACAAGGCCCGCGTGACGCGGGAGGGCTCGGACATCACCCTGGCCGCCTACGGTCCGATGGTGAAGGTCTGCCTGGAGGCGGCGGCCGCGGCCGCCGAGGAGGGCAAGTCGGTGGAGGTCATCGACCTTCGCTCGATGTCCCCGGTCGACTTCGACGGGATCCAGGCGTCGGTGGAGAAGACCCGCCGGCTCGTGGTCGTCCACGAGGCGCCGGTGTTCCTCGGTGTGGGCTCGGAGATCGCCGCTCGCATCACGGAGCGGTGCTTCTACCACCTGGAGGCGCCGGTCCTGCGCGTGGGCGGTTTCCACGCCCCGTACCCGCCGGCCCGCCTGGAGGACGAGTACCTGCCGGGCCTGGACAGGGTGCTCGACGCCGTCGACCGCTCGCTGGCGTACTGAGGAGAGCCCTGTGACGATCCGCGAATTCAAGATGCCCGATGTGGGCGAGGGCCTCACCGAGGCCGAGATCCTCAAGTGGTACGTCCAGCCGGGTGACACGGTCACCGACGGTCAGGTCGTCTGCGAGGTGGAGACGGCCAAGGCCGCCGTGGAACTGCCGATCCCCTTCGACGGTGTCGTGCACGCGCTCCTCTTCGAGGAGGGCACCACGGTCGACGTCGGCCAGGTCATCATCTCGGTGCGGACCGAGGGCGGCGCCGCTGCCGAGGCCCCGGTCCAGGAGGCGGCCCCGGCCGCCGCCGCCGAGGAGCCGGCCCCCGAGGCGCGCCAGCCGGTCCTGGTCGGCTACGGAGTCTCCACGGCCTCCACGAAGCGCCGCCCGCGCAAGGCCCCGGCGGGCACGGCCGCGCAGAACGGCACGGCGGGCACGGCGGCTGCGGCGCCCGCGCCCGCTGCCCCCGCACCCGCCGCGGCCGCACCGGTGCTCCCCGCGCTCCCGGCCCAGCCGACCGGCGAGCGGCCGCTGGCCAAGCCGCCGGTGCGCAAGCTCGCCAAGGACCTCGGCATCGACCTGGCCTCGGTGGTACCCACCGGCGACGGCGGGGTCGTGACCCGGGAGGACGTCCACGCGGCCGCCGCCGCGGCGACCGCCCCGCAGGCCGCGCCCGCCGCGGCCCCGACCGGGGCCCCGGCTCCGGTGGCGGCGCAGGCTCCGGCCGCCGAGGCCGAGGTGCCGGCCACGGCGCGGGAGACCCGTATCCCGGTCAAGGGCGTCCGCAAGGTCACCGCCCAGGCCATGGTCGGCTCGGCGTTCACCGCGCCGCACGTCACCGAGTTCATCACGCTCGACGTGACCCGCACGATGAAGCTGGTCCAGGAGCTCAAGGACGACCCGGACCTCGCGGGGCTGCGCATCAACCCGCTGCTCCTCATCGCGAAGGCCGTCCTGGTGGCCATCCGCCGCAACCCGGACGTCAACGCGTCCTGGGACGAGGCGGCCCAGGAGATCGTGCTCAAGCACTACGTCAACCTGGGCATCGCGGCGGCCACCCCGCGCGGGCTGATCGTCCCGAACATCAAGGACGCGCACGCCAAGTCCCTCGCCGAGCTCTCGGAGTCCCTGTCCTCGCTGGTCGCCACGGCCCGCGACGGCAAGACCTCCCCGGCGGACATGCAGAACGGCACCATCACCATCACCAACGTCGGCGTCTTCGGCGTCGACACCGGTACGCCCATCCTGAACCCCGGCGAGTCCGCGATCCTCGCGGTCGGTGCCATCAAGCTCCAGCCGTGGGTCCACAAGGGCAAGGTGAAGCCGCGCCAGGTCACGACCCTGGCCCTGTCGTTCGACCACCGCCTCATCGACGGCGAGCTCGGCTCCCGCTTCCTGGCCGACATCGCGGCGGTACTGGAACACCCCCGCCGCCTCGTCACCTGGTCGTAGCGGCAGCGCCGCGCACGACGCCCCACCCGATGGCCGGTCTCCCCGAGGAGGCCGGCCATCGGTCGTGGCGCAACCGCTGTGCCTCCAGGGCGCTGTGTGACACCGGAGCCGGCGCTGATCGGAGGAAAGCCGTGGTCAGCGGGTCGGCCTTGTGTGATCATCGCCGGATGTTCTTTCGCGCTGCCACCGCAGAGCCCGCTGACCTGGACCGCGCCGTCGCCTACCCGGCCGACGGTCCCGTCCCCGCCCTGACCGCCGAGAGGATCCGCGAGGAGCTCGCCGGGAACCAGTTCCGCCCCGAGTGGATCTGGTTCGCCGAGGACGAGGACGGGGAGATGCTGGCCCGCGCCCTGTGGTGGGGCCGCGCCGACAGCGAGCAGCCCATCGCGCTCGACTGCCTCCAGGTACGGGCCGGTGTCGCCGATCCGGCCGCGGTGGCCGCCGGGCTGCTGGAGGCCGGCCACGCCGCCTTCGGCAAGCTGCCGGGCTACAACATCTCCCTGCCCCGCGGGTGGCGGGCCGACCCGGAGCTGGCCGAGGCGGTCGCCTGGCGCCAGGAGGCGGCGTACAAGACCGGTCTGACGCGCGCGATCGAGCGCCTGCGCTACGAGTGGACCCCGGCCGCGGGCACGGCGGAGCCCACCGGCCGGCTCGTCTTCCGCGACGGCACCGACGAGGAGTTCCTGGACGCCTTCGTCCGGCTGTCGGCCGGCAGCCTCGACCTGCACACGCAGACCGAGCTCCGCTCGATGGACGCCGAGGCGCTGGCGCGCGAGGACATCGCGTTCTACCTCGACTGCCCGGGCGAGCGCTCCTGGTGGCGCCTCGCCCACCTCCCGGACGGCACGCTCGCGGGCCTGGCCATCCCCTCGGCGACCCCGTACCACCGCAACGTCGGCTACCTGGGCGTCGTACCGGAGCAGCGCGGTCAGGGCCTGATCGACGAGATCCTGGGCGAGATCACCCGTTTCCACGCGGCCGAGGGCGCGGAGCGCATCACCGCGACCACGGACACCGTCAACGTGCCGATGGCCGCCGCCTTCGAGCGCGCCGGCTACGAGGTCACCGAGATCCGCCTCGTCCTGGAGGAGCCGTCCGGGGAATGAGCGGCCCCGGCCCCGCACCCCCACCCCGGTGGGTAATCTCCCCGCCAGGGAAGGGGGGTTGGGGTGTCCATCGCCGAGTTGCAGGTGTACCGCGTCGAGGAGGCCGACGTCACGGGCGGGGTGTGCCTGGTCCGGTGCGTCGGCGGGGTGGCGCGGACCGGACAGGTCTATGCCGTCGGGGATTCGAGGATGGGCCTGCGCCACATAGAGCGGTACGGGCGGCCCGTCGCCTTCTTCGACGCCGGACACGTCGCGAAGGTACGGCTCACGGGCGCCATGGTCGCGCTGCTGACCCGGGGGCAGGTGCTGACCTCGGTGCCGCCCGACGGGCACTCGCTGGAGGACCTGGAGGCCTGGCTGGCGACCGGCCCGCCGCTGCTGGACGAACCCCAGCCGCGGACCCTGCGCGTGCTGGCCGGGGTGCGGATGCGGGACGAACGGCTGCCGGACGAGGTCCGCCTGCGCTGGGGGCGGGTGGCGCTGGCCGCCACCTACCGCTGCGCGGCGGCCGAGGGGGTGCCCGAGCTGGTGCGGGCGCCCGAACTGGCCTACGTACAGTGCTACTTGATCCACCAGTTCGGCCCGGACCGCGGCGGCGACCCGGCGGCCCTGTGCCGGGAGCTGCTGGCGCTGATCGACCTGTCCCCGGCGCAGGCCGTGGCGCTGGCCCGCGGCTGGCGCGACCTCCCGTACCACCGCATCCGGCACCTGCGCCGCATCAAGAGCCTGATCCCCTGGCTGACGGCCGTACGCGCCCACCTGCCGGACGCCGGTCCCGTGGCGGGGGAGGTCGACGCCTGGGCGGCGGTGCGGCCCCTGCTCCCGTAGTCAACAGGGGGTGACATCGGCTTTCGGACCATGGATGATGAACATCGTTCGCGGGGGGTCGCGTGCGCCCGACTGACGCTGGGGGGAACGAAACGTCTACCAGTCGTGCGGCGCCGCAGCAGCCTTCGTGACGTCACGTCGTCTCTTCACGAAGGAAACCCTTCTGGTGCGTCCCACTCGCACGATGGTCCTGCTCACCGCGGGTCTCGTCACTTTTCTCGGTGTTCCGGCCGGAGCCGCGGCCGCCGCCGAGACCCCGACCAATCTCTACGTGAACAACCAAGACGGCTCCAACTGCTCCGACTCCGCGTCCGGTACGCAGGCCGCCCCCTTCTGCACGATCTCAGCGGCGGCCAAGCGCGTGCAGCCCGGCCAGACCGTGCGGATCAAGCCGGGCAAGGTGTACGACGAGACCGTCACCGTCGACCGCTCCGGTGAGCCCGGCAAGCCGATCGCCCTCGTCGCCGAAGGCATCGATCAGGCCGGACTTCCGGCGCAGGTATCACTGGGCGCGGGCTCCCTGACCGTCAGTGGTGCCTCCCACGTATCGCTCCGCGGGCTGGTCACGAGCGGTCCCGTCCGGGTCGGCGGCTCCAAGGATGTCGAACTCGACCGGATCAACGTGCGCCGCGACGACGACGTCGTGATCGGCGACGCGAGCACCGACGTGCGCCTCACCCGGAGCGACGTGTACGGCGTCCGGATCGAAGGCGGTGCCCGGGGCACCCTCCTCGGCCGCAACTTCATCCGCGGCTACGGCGCGGCGCTGGTCACCGCGGTGGACGCACCCGGCACGGTGGTCACCAACAACACCTTCCTCTTCGACTGCGTGACAGCCCTTTCGCTCAGTGGCGCGTCCACCGGGTCCGCGGTGTTCAACAACGTGATCTACCCGCTCGACTTCACCCCCTGTCCGTCCGGCAGTGCGCACACCGGCATCGTGGTTTCGGAAAGCGCCGCCGCGGGTACGCGCGCCGACTCCAACCTCCTGGTCGACGGCCCCAAGAGCGCGCTGAACGCCTACAACTGGGCAGGCGCCGCCTACGAGACCGCCGCGGCGTTCCGGGCAGCGACCGGGCAGGGCGCGCACGACATCGTGACCCCGTCGGCCCCCGGCGCCATTCATGGGGAGGACGGCTCCCTGGCCGTCGACTCCGGTGACCTGACGGCGCCGGGCGTGTTGCCCACGGACAACCGGGGCTTCCCGACCGCGGACGACCCGCGCGTGCCCAACACGGGCAAGGACGGCGGTTTCATCGACCGCGGTGCCCGCGAGACCCAGGACGACCTGCGCAGCGTCTCGATGCAGCTCGAACCGGTCTGGGCTCCGGTCGGCACCACGGTGACGGCCAAGGCCTTCCCGGTCAGCAAGTGGTCCGCCGCCCTGACCTACCACTACGACTTCGGTGACGGGACGGCTCCGGTCGTCACCAAGGAGCGCAGCGCCGCGCACGCCTACAGCAAGCCGGGCGACTACCTGGTCAAGGTGACGGCGGTCAACGGTGTCGGCCAGAAGGTCTCCACCGAGCAGACGACCAAGGTGACCGCCCCCGGCCCGCTGACGGCGGGCTTCACGGCCACGCCGCTCCTGCCGACCTCGGACAATCCGATCGAACGCATCGCGCCGCTGACCATGTCGGTCGACCCCCGGCCCGCCACCGCGGCGCCGTGGCCGGTGACGGACGTGTACGTGGACTTCGGTGACGGCACCTCCGCCCACAGCGACCACATGGACCAGGCCTACCAGCACACCTACGGCCAGCCCGGCGACTACAAGGTGACGTTCACCCTCTATGACCAGAAGGGCGCCACGTCCAAGGTCAGCCGGAACGTCCGGGTCGACTACGCGGCGTCCGGGTACGTGGCGTCGGAGCCGTTCCGTCTGCTGGACACCCGCACCACCGGCGCCCCTCTGCGCGGGGGCGTCCCCGCGTCGGCGGTCCTGCCGGTCGGCCTCAACGTGCCGGAGCACGTCATGTCCGGCAGCATGGCCTCGGTGGTCCTCAACGTGACCGTCACCAACGCCACCCAGGACGCCTTCCTCGCGGTGACGCCGTACGCCCAGGAACGTCCGTCGACCTCGAACCTCAACGTCCGGGCGGGCGGCACCGTGTCCAACACGGTCACCGTCCCCGTCAGCGCCCTCGGACAGGCGTGGTTCCTGCTCAACGCGGGCCAGGCCGACCTGGTCGTGGACTTCGTCGGCTACTACCAGCCGAACGTCGGGCAGAAGTTCAGCCCGATCAGCCCGACCCGCCTCGCCGACACCCGTACGGCGGGCGGCGCGCTGGCCGGCGGCCAGACGCGTACGGTCAAGGTCGCGGGCGTCGCCGGTGTCCCGGCGGACGCCTCGGCGGTCGCGCTGAACCTGACCAGCACGGACACGACGACCCACTCGTACGTGGTCGCCTACCCGGACCCGGCGAAGCGGCCCGTGGCCTCCAACCTGAACCCGGAGCCCGGTAGGGCCAAGGCCAACCAGGTCATCGTGCCGGTCGGCCCGAACGGGACGATCACGCTCTACAACCACTGGGGTTCCACGCACCTGGTCGTGGACGCGGTGGGCTACTACGGCAAGGAGGGCAAGGCCCTCTTCACGCCGGTGGTGCCGAAGCGTCTCGGTGACACTCGGCTGACGGGGAAGGTCGCCGCGGGCGCCACCACGACGGCGGCCGGTGTGCCGGCCGGCGCGGTGGGTGCGGTGGTGAACCTGACGGCGACCGAGTCCACCGGTGCCGGCTACCTGACCGCGTACGGCTTCGGGGCGGCCCGTCCGGACGCGAGCAGCCTGAACACGCTCCCGGGGACCACGGTCCCGAACCACGTGACGACCCCGGTCGGGGACGGCAGGATCAGCGTCTTCAACGGCCCCTGGGGCGGCTCGACCCACGTGATCACCGATCTCCTGGGCTACTTCACCCAGGGCTGATCACACCCCGAGGACACCACGGAGCCCCGGCCGCCGCGCAGAGCGGAGGCCGGGGCTCCCGGCGTGCTCGGGGACGTCCGCCGCCGCCTGCCTCAGCCGTCCGTCCGGGCGGCGTTGCCGAGGACCTTGGTCGGGGTGATGCGGACGACCACGCGGACGTCCTCGGCCGGGGCCTCCTGGTACTCCTTGCCGGCGCCCGGGCCGAGGTACTCCTCGGCGATACGGACGGCCACCTTCCGGCCGATGTCCTCGGTGACGGTGGCCGTGCCGCGGATCTCGGCGTAGAGGAAGGGATTGGCCAGGTCGAAGACGGTGAGGCCGACCCGCCCGTCCCGGACGATGTTCCGCTCCTTGCGCCGGCCCTGCTCGGTGGAGATCAGCAGGTCGCTCCCGTCGCGGGTCACCCAGATCACCGAGCTCTGCGGACTTCCGTCGGGGTTGATGGTCGACAGGACCGCGGGGTGCGGCGCGTCGAGCAGCCCGCGCACGGTCTCGTTCATCTCAACAGTCATGGCGGCGAGGCTAGTCGGGGTGCCGACGGGGCTGCCGCCGGATTCCGGCCACGATCGCCGACTACCGGAGGTCGGTCGGTTCCGGACGTCAGTTCCAGGGGATGTTGCGCCACGGGCTGGCCGGGTCGGTCGTCAGCGCGACGTGAGCGGCGAGGGCGCTCGTGTACCAGGTGCCGAACTCCTCCTCGTCGAAGTGCAGGCACCGCCCGAGGACGTACCCGGCGGAGAACTCCTCCCACGAGCGGTAGGTCCCGCGCGCGGCCTCCCCGGCGCGCAGCACCGCCTTCTCGGCCTCGTGGAGGGTGCCGTAGCGGCAGCCGACGCCCCAGCGGGCCATCTGCGAGGCCCGGCCTATGTCCCAGCCCTCCACCGAGCGGACCCAGCCGTCCTCGGGAAGCAGCCCGTCGGCCCGGAAGCGCTGCTCGTAGCGGGCGATCCGGCCGATGAGGCGCTTGACGCCGGCGATCTCGCCCTCCACCTCGGCGGTGGGGCGCGGCTGGGCGACGGTGACGCCCTCGGGGGTGAGCTGCGGCTCGGCAGATCGTTCGGCGCTGCGGCGCAGGCTGGCCTCGGCCGCGTGCCGCCAGTGCTCCACGTCGACGGGTCCGGCGAAGTCGGAGGCGAGGACGCGGCGGACGCGCAGCGCGTACTCCCAGACGGGGCTGACCATCCCGGCGTTCAGCAGCTGCTCCAGGGTGGAGAGCCAGTCGTGCCGGTCGGTGATGCTCCAGCTCTTCGCGACGCGGCGGCGCTCGTGCTGGTAGCCGCTGCCGTGGTAGGCGAGGGCGTTCCAGAACTCCCCGTTAGTCACGGCGAGATGGCAGCCGACGGCGAGTCCGTGGGCGATGGGCCCGTGCAGCGGGCCGCCGGCGAAGAGGGCGTGGACCTTGCCCTCGGGCAGGCCGTACGAGGGGGCCGCGTCGGCGTGCGCCCGCCAGCGGGCCAGGTCGGCGGGGGTGGTGGTGAGGTAGGCCTCGGCGGGGGAGCCCGGATTCACGGCGAGGAAGGCGGGGTCCTCGGGGGCCCAGACCTTGGCGAACCAGCCCAGGCTCCGCGACTCGAAGACCGTCTCGGGGGTGGGCGCGGGCAGCATGCCGGCGGTGTGGACGACGAGCATGCGGTCCGGGGTGGCGTGGAAGTAGATCGAGTCCGGGTGCGCGTCGGACTGGACGCGGGGCTGCGCCACGTACAGCTGGGCGCGGGCGAGTACGTCGAAGTACGCGGCCCAGTCGCCGGCGGTCTTGGCCTCGTACAGCTCTCTCTCGATGACGCTCGGCGCGATCCAGATCCCCATACGGGGACCCTATACGGGCGCCCCGACGCCCAGCTCGGCCCATACGGTCTTCCCGACGACCCGGTCAGGACGGCGCGTCAGCGTCAGGTATTCATGGCGGCTCGGTCGGAGTCGCCGCGCAGAACGCAGAATTCGTTGCCTTCGGGATCAGCGAGGATTGCCCAGCCCGAGCCATCAGGATCCCGGTGATCAGCGACAAAGGTGGCACCGAGGCCCAGCAGCCGGTCCACCTCCTGATCGCGCGAGGTCTCAGGGCGCAGACACAGATGGATGCGATTTTTGATCGTCTTGGCTTCGGGCACCTGGTTGAAGTACAGCACTGGGCCTTCCGCCAGCAGCACTTGAGTCTCCCGGTCACCCGGTCTGACATCCGGATGCATCGGACGGCCCGTCACACTGCTCCAGAACCGGGCCAGCTCGTAGGCATCCGCACAGTCAATCGCCACGTTCTGCAATACCGAAACCATGCGCCCCAGCCTTCCTGACTTCCACTCCGGACGCCACCGAGCTGCGCTCACCGTACGCGCACACAGCTCAGGCCCGACGGGCCACGCAGACCCCGATGCGGAAGCCCGTCGGTGCCTGGGGTGCGTGGCAGTCCCACCGGCTGGGGTCGGGGACCTGGGCGGTTCGCCGCAGCGCGATCCCTCCGTGGCCGTCCGGGCGGAAGGCGACCTGGGCGAACGGCAGGCGCACGCCGAGCCCCACTGCCTTGGCGTAGGCCTCCTTCAGCGTCCACAGCTGCACGACGGCGTCCCGCCGCTTCCGGCCGGCCAGTTGCTCTACGTCGGCGCGTTCCTCCGGTGAGAGGCACCTCGTGACGAGACGTCTGACACTCTCCGGTTCGTCCAAGGCGTCGCAGATCTGGATGTCGACGCCGACCGGCCGGCCGTGGGCGAGGCCGATCAGGCACACACCGCCCGAGTGGGAAAGGCTGAACTCGACATCGAGCCCGAACCGGGGATGGATCGCGGGCTTGCCGCTGCGTGAGGGGACGAACTCCCAGTCCTGCGGCGCGACGTGGACGAGCCGGGAGAGCTCGGTGCGCAGCATCCACCGGGCGTACTGGAACTGCCAGCGGTCCCTGTCGAAGCGGAAGGCGTCGGCCCGCCGCAGTTCGCCGCGTGACATCACGGCCCGCCAGGTGTCCTCGGCGGGTGCGTCCGCGCCGTCCGGGAGGTGTGCCCGGCCCATCACGGTGATCAGTCCGGGGACGCGGGGGGCAGCGAGCCGGTGCCCGTCATGGGCGGTGGAGATCGGGATGCTGGTGCTCACTTGCGTCCTTCACTCCAGTGGCCCATGACGGGCCGGATGCGGTCGATCAGCTCTGTGATGCCGTGCTGCTGGAGGACGCTGTAGTGGTCGCCGTCCAGGCCGATCACGGTGGGCGGTTCGGCGGAGTAGCCGCAGGCGCCCTCCAGGAACGAGTAGTCGTCCCCCTCGGCCTTGAAGATCGTGATGGTGGCCTGGACGGTGCGTTCGGTCAGCTCGCGGAAGCTGTACTCGAACTCGTACGTCTCGCCGACGATGCGGGTGATGCGGCGGATCGTGCCGGT
Source organism: Streptomyces sp. NPDC028910 (assembly GCF_055564955.1). Lineage (NCBI taxonomy): Bacteria > Bacillati > Actinomycetota > Actinomycetes > Kitasatosporales > Streptomycetaceae > Streptomyces > Streptomyces sp. NPDC028910. The sequence continues at coordinate 339,616 of NZ_JBVHVF010000003.1, forward strand.
GTCCAGCTGCGGCATCAGGCCGTGGACGAACCGGACGAACGAGTCCTCGTCCCGCGCCTGCTCCAGGCACGCCGTGACGGCCGTGCCGTGGATGGTTCCGGCGAACACGGAGAACAGGATCGTCACGTAAGTCGGGTTGGACCAGGAGGCTTCCCTGCCCCACTGCCTGCCGTCCTCGGCGCGGACCTTCGGGTTGCCGGGGCAGATCAGGATCAGGTTCTCGACCTTCTCCCCGTGCTGCTCCAACTGCCAGGCGGCCTCGAACGCCACGCGCGCCCCGAACGAGTAGCCCCACAGGGTGTAGGGGCCGGTGGGCTGGGCGCGGCGGATCTCCGCGACGTCGGCCATGGCCGTCTCGCGGATCGTGGCATACGGGGCTTCGCCGGGGTTGATGCCGTGGGCCTGGATGCCGTAGAACGGCCGGTCCAGGTCGACGCGCCGGCCGAGGCGGCGCAGGTTCATCGGGTAGCCGCCCAGGCCGGGCCAGCAGAACACCGGGGGCAGGAAACCTTCGGTGTGCAGCGGTACGAGGCGCGAGGAGCGTGCCGGGGCGCCGCCCTCGATGCGGGCGGCGAGGTCTTGGAGCTTCGGCGACTCGAAGACGACCTGCAGCGGCAGGCTGATCCCGAACCGGCGGTTCACCGTGCCGACAAGAGCGACGGCGTGCAGGGAGTTCCCGCCGGAGGCGAAGAACTCGTCCTGCGTGGACACGTCGTCGTACTTCAGCAGCCGTCCCCACGCCTTGGCCAGCCACTGCTCCGTCGGCGTGGCGGGGGCCAGGTGGACGGCGGAGGTCTGCGCGGCCGTGATCTCCGGGAGGGCGGCGGTGGCCTTCGTGTCGATCTTGCCGTTCGCGGTGAGCGGGAGCTCGTTCACCACCAGAACGCGGGCGGGGATCATGTAGTCCGGAAGGAACCGGGCGAGGTCGTCGCGGATCATTTCCGCCGGGCCCTTGGTGTGGACGGCGTCCTCGTTCATGCCCTCGTGCGCGGCCTGCTCGTCGCTGATGCGGCCACCGGTGAAGAAGTACGAGGCGGGGGCCTTGTCGATGCCGGCGGCGGTGAGCAGGTCGTCCAGGCGTACGGATGCCGGGAGCGGGTTGCCCGTCTTGGACGAGTAGCCGGACGACATGAAGCCCATGCCCTCGACGCGCTGGAGCTGGTGCAGCTTACGGCCGAGGAGGATGTACCGCAGCCACTCCTCACCGGTGCGGGCGACGGCGGAGATGCCCAACGAGGCCTGCTCGTACACGCTCTGGTTGATGGCGATGACGTGGCGCTTCTCCACCACGCCGTTGCCGAGCCGCGTCAGCGTGCCCGAGGTGTACCGGTACAGGCCCGCCTCGAGGCCGTCGACCCTGTCCTCGTGTGCCTGTACGAACAGCTCCACCTCGTCGGGGAGGGTCCGGCCCTCGTTGGTGGAGATCTCGAACGTTCCGAGGTAGTGGTCCTCGTCGGCGACATCGAGGCGGGCCTTCGCCTGGGGCGTGTAGCCGTGGGCGCCGATCCGGAGACCGTAGGCGGGCAGGACCTCCTCGAACACGCCCAGCATGTGGCCGGTCTCGAACTCCAGCACCTCGGCGATGTTGTTCTTGTACACCGGCTCGATGGCGCGCTTCTTGCCGAGGAAGTGCACGCGCAGCCCCTGTCCGGGGAAGCCGTCGGACACGTCGGCGACGCGGACGAGGGTGTGGTCGGCCGGGTGGAAGTAGTACACGCCGGACGGCAGCCCGAACAGGCCGCTGACCTCCAGGTACATCTGTGTGGCGTACAGGGCGCCGGGGGAGGCGTAGGCGTACTTCGGCAGAAGCCGGTGCTCGCTGCGGAACGGGCCGAACCAGCGCAGGATCTCGCCGAACTCCTCCACGCCCAACTCGGTGAGAGGCCGGGCGTACGAGGACGCCGGACGGGGGGCGAACAGGCCGAGGACGTCCTGGAGCGTGACGCGGCCGCCGTCGTAGAACCGGTACGTCTTGCGGGCGAACGCCTGCCGGCGCTGCCCGTCGGTGGCGCGGCCGTGCGGCAGCGGCACCACCGGCCGGCCTTCCAGCTCGTGGGCCTCGCGCAGGCCGGGGTTGGACAGCTGCGCCTTGACCTGGAGTTTGGATTCCTTGGACTGGTGGTGGGCGGCGTCGTCGCGGCCCTGGTCCATGACGGCGGCGGTGCGCTCGTTCAGCTCGACCGCGGCGATCAGGACCTTGTTCCCGGTGCGCGCGTCGTCGGTGACGATCGCCGCCGCCCGGCGCACCCACGTGTGCTCCTCGATGCGGGAGGCGACCTCTTCCAGTTCGACGCGGTAGCCGCGCAGCTTGACCTGGTTGTCCGTACGGCCGGTGAACTGGATCGTCCCGTCCGGGTTCCACTGGGCGAGGTCGCCGGTTCGGTACAGGCGCCCCGTCGGGTTGAACGGGGAGGTCACGAACCGCTCGGCGGTCTGCTCGGGCAGGCCGATGTAGCCGCGGGCCACCTGCGAGCCGCCGATGAACAGCTCGCCGGTCTCGCCGATGTCGACCGGCCGCATCTGCCCGTCGAGGATGTAACACGTCACCTTGTCGGCGGGGATGCCGACGGGGACGATCGCCGGGGCGGTCGCGAGCTCGTCGGGGTCGACCCAGTGCGAGGTGGCGTTGATGGTGGTCTCGGTCGGCCCGTACAGGTTGACCAGGGACACCTTCGGCGCGGCGCGGAAGATCTCCTCGGCGAGGGTGCGGGTCAGCGCCTCGCCGCCGGAGAACACACGGGTCAGGCTGGCGCAGGTGGCGAACTGCTCGGTGTCGATGAGGGCCTGGATCAGGGTGGGCACGGCCTGCAGCGCGGTGACCTGGTGCTCCCGTATGTGGCGGATGATCGCCTCGGGGTCGCGGAACGATCCGGGCGTGGCCATGACGGTGCGGGCGCCGGTGGCGGGGGCCAGGATCTCCCACTGGGCGGCGTCGAAGCTCATCGGCGTCTTCTGCAGGATCGACACCCGCGGCCCGAGGTGACCGCAGTTCGCCAGCCACTGCAACTGGGACACGATGCTGTGCTGTTCGATCATCACGCCCTTGGGCCTGCCGGTGCTGCCCGAGGTGTAGATGACATAGGCGAGGTCGGTGCCGAACTGCTCCGCGGAGGCACCGGACGGCGGGGCCGGCGCCGGTATGTCGTCGGCGGTGATGACGGCGACCCCGTCGGGGACCAGGCTCCGGGCCCGGTCCCCGAGGTGGCCTTGGGCGACGATGACCTTGGTGCCGGAGTCCTCCACCATGTAGCGGATCCGCTCGTCCGGGTAGTCCGGGGACAGCGGGAGGTAGGCGGCGCCGGAGCTGAGGATGCCCCACGCGCCGGTCATCAGCTCCGCGGACGGCTCGGTGTACAGGCCGACGGCGGTGTCCGGCGTCACGCCGAGGCCGATGAGGTGGGCACCGAGTCGAACGGCGGCGGCGTCGAGCTGGGCGAAGGTGAGGTGCCCACCGGGATGCGTCACGGCGATGGCGTCAGGCCGTTGGCGGGCCTGCTCGGTGAGCAGGGCGCGCAGGGACACGCCCTTGAGGCGGGAACGCGATATGGGCAGCTGAACGGTCATGGATGCTGTCCCCCGACAGGTGTGTGGTGGTGCTTACGCGCGTGGGTGTGCCGACCCGGTCGAGGGCGGCACGGCTCACACCGAGCGCCGGCCGCTCGACAGCGTGGAGCACGGTCGCGGACACCCCCGTCACGGGTGGTTCACCGGGACCGTGCCCCACGTCTGTCCCCTGACGTCGCCGTCAGGCCTTGCCGGGCTCGCTCACGGTGTCGAGGCCGAGGACGTCGGGCTGCTTGGCCAGCTCGCGCAGCGTGGCGCGCGGGGCCGGGAGCAGGCGGCGCGTGGCCAGGTCGAGCAGCCCGATCACGCACTCGACCCGGGCCACCGAGATGCCGTCGGGCGTGTGGAAGCGCTGCGTGAGCTCGACGAGCTTGCCCTGCCCGCCACTGATGGCGCAGCCCACGTCGACCTCGTCGCCGGCCCGCAGTTCGCGCTGGAACCGGATGCCGGCCTTGAGCAGCACCGGGCCGATGCCGGCCTCCCCCAGGACGTCCGGGGTGAGGCCGGCGGCTTGCAGGAACTGCCAGCGGGCGTGCTCCGCGTACTGCATGTACACGGCCTGGTTGACATGGCCCTGCCGGTCGATCTCGTAGGCCCGCGCTTGGATGCGGACGCTGAACGGTGTCTCCCTGCCGGTCTCCATGCCGGTCTGCATGCCGGCCGCCCTCATGCCCCGACCGGATCGTCGAAGAGGATCCGCCAGGTGCCGTCCGGCTGCCGGCGGGACACCACGGTGCCCTTGCCGCTGAGGTCGATCGGCTGGCCGGCCTCGTCCTCTCCCACGAGGTGCCAGTCGGCGTGCGTCATGGCGATGTCGCCGGACCGCAGGACGCTGGTCATCTTGATGTCGGCCGTCTTGATGGCGGCGAACATCGGCTTCAGGGCGCGGGCGACGGCTTCGAGCCCCACCTCCTGCGTGCCGTCCGGCGGCGTGACGAGGATGCCGTCCGGCTCGTAGATGTCGAGCATGGCCTGCGGGTTGTTGGTGTTGAAGGCCTCGGCGATGAGGCCGGGGATGTCTTCCGGGCGTTGTGCCGGCACGGCAGGTCTCCTTGCTGGAGGGACGGGGTGGGCAGTCGGCGGGTCAGCCGAAGATGCCCTGGCCCGGCGTGAGGATCGCGGCCGGGTCGTAGTGGAGCTTCAGGTCGACGAGCGAGGACCAGCGAGACCCGTAGTGGGCCCGCCAGTCGGCGCGGGTCATCGAGGGCACCGAGCCGACGAGGTAGCGCTTGGCCCCGAGCCCGACGGCCCGGTCGTAGAAGCGGCGGTTCTGCGCGAGCAGGCCGGGGACGTCCGGGTGGTTGGGGGCCGGGATCCGGATAAGGCTGACCTCGAAGAACTCGTTCGTCCGGCACCGGGGCAGCATGAAGCTGGGCCGAGTGAGCGACCCGGCGTCCATCGGCGAGATCCGGACGGGGCCGGGGCCCATCTGCGTGGCCGTCAGCTCGCCGAGCACGGTGTCGAGGTAGGCCGGGGTGTTGTCGACGCCGACGAACATCATGAGCCACGGCTTCTGGCTGCCCCAGAACCCGGCGGCCTTGAGGGCCGCCCAGTTCGGGTCGAAGCGGAGCAGCCAGTCGCGGAACGGCAGGTCGGCCGTCGGGCCGGCGGTCGCCTGGGGCGAGAGCACGGCCTGCACGGCGGCGACGTCGGGCTGGGCGGGCGCCGAGTAGAAGATGCCGAGCGCCAGCCGGTAGGTCCAGCCGCCACCGGGCGCGGGCTCGGCGTAGCCGTTCTGGTCGTCGACCACGCCGGCCCGCATGATGGCCAGCGAGTCCCGCAGGAAGGCCGCGCGGTCGGTGTAGGTGAACTCCAGCGAGCGGGCGGTCGTCTCCGCCGCGATCAGCTTGATGCCGGCGCGCACGATGACGGCGAACTGCCCGCCGCCGACGAGGACGGCCTCGAACAGCGCGCGGCGGTTGTACCGGGAGCAGGTGACCAGCTCGCCGGTGCCCGTGACCACCTGGAGCCACTCGACGTTGTCGGCCTGCGAGCCGTAGCGCTGGCTGGTGCCGCCGAGGCCGCCGACGCTCAGCGTGCCGCCGATCGACAGGTGGGCGAAGTCGTTGTAGACGGGCGGCGCCTGGCCGGTGTCGAGCGCCCGCAGCGCCAGCGTCGACCAGGTGACACCGGCGTCGACGTCGGCGATGCCCTGCGAGATGCTGTGGATTGAGCCGAGCGGCTTGAGGTCGATGGCGATGCCGCCCTCGACCAGGGCCTGCCCGTAGTGCGAGTGCGAATGGCGGTCCTCGGCACCGGTCCCGCTCTGGCCGTTGACGGCCACGGGGATCCGGTTGTTGCGGGCGTAGCGGACGACCTTCTGGATGTCGTTCACCGAGCCGGGAGTGAGGACGGCCTGGGGCTGGCGCGTGACCAGGTGGCCGAAGTCCTCGGTGAACGCCGACGCGTCGGCGGGGAGGAGGAGTGTGCCGTCGAGGGCCGGAACCTGCTGGAGGCCTGACGTCGAACTGGGGGCGGCGGCCCACGCTTGGGCGCTGGGGTCCCACCCCGCGATCGCCACGCCCGCTCCGACAACCAGACCGGACAGGATCTTCCGGCGTGTGAGCTCGGTATGCATGCCTCGTTGGTACGCCCGGGAGCGCAACGAGACCGCAAGCCCGCCCCGCGGCGGCCCCTGCGGCGGCCCCTGCGGCGGCCCCTGCGGTGGCCCCCGCGGCGGCCCCCCGCGCTCACTGTGCCGGCGCTGCGCCGCGGTGTTCCTGTGGGCTGATGCCGTACACCCGTTTGAACGCCGAGCTGAGGGCGAATCCGCTGCCGTAGCCGACCTGCCGGGCGACAGTGTTCAGTGTGGCGTCGGATTGGCGCAGGAGGTCGGCGGCCAGGGCCAGGCGCCACTCGGTGAGGTAGGTCATCGCCGGTGTGCCGACGGCGTTGCGGAAGCTTTCGGCCAGCGTCGCTCGTGACACGCCGACCTCGGCGGCGACCCGTGTCAGCGTCCAGTCCTTCGCCGGGTCTTCGTGGAACAGGCGCAGGGCCTCGCCGGCCACGGGGTGGGCGTGGGCCCGGTACCAGGCCGGGGCCTCGGTCTCGGGTCGGTCGAACCACACCCGCAGCACCGAGATGAGCAGCAGGTCGAGCAGGCGGTCGAGTACGACGCCCTGGGCCGGCCCCTGTTTGGTGACCTCGCCGGCCAGGATGGGGACGAGGGTCGAGTCCCAGGTGTCGTCGGACACGACCAGCAGGGGCGGCAGTACGTCGAGCAGGCGCTGGCCGACGGCGCCGACCTCCTCGTACACGCCGAGCACCATCTGGACCGACCCGTTGGGGTTGCTGCCCCACGAGCGCACGCCCAGCGACATCCGCTCGCGCAGCTCGACGCCCTCGGGTGTGAGGCACTGCTGGCCCGGGTGCACGATGACCTGGGGCGGGGTCGCGGGCTCGTCGCTCATCACGTAGGGGTCCGGCCCGCGGAAGATGGCGACGTCGCCCGGGCGCAGCCGCACCGGCTCGCCGTGGTCGGGTTCGACGTGCGCTTCGCCGCCCAGCATGACGGCGAGGCACAGCGGTGACCTGTCCTGGACCCGGATCGACCACGGGGGGTCCAGCAGGATGCGGAGGAGGAACGCGCCGCTCGCCCGCGGCCCTTCGAGTAGCCCTGAGAGTGCGTCCACCCGGCCAAGGCTAGACGATTGATTATGCATCGTGGCATCTCAACCATGGACCGTCCAGATTGGTGGCGTTCAGACTTCAGGCATGACAACGAACAAGCACACGACGTTGGTTCTCGGTGGTACCGGCCGGGTCGGCCGCCGGGTGACCCAGAGGCTGATCGAACGAGGCGTGGACGTGCGGGTCGGCTCCCGCACCGGCGAGCCCCCGTTCGACTGGGAGGACCCCTCGACCTGGGCCGGCGTCTTCGCCGGGGTCCAGTCGGCCTACCTGATGTACTACCCCGAGGTCGAGTGGCCCGGCGCCGGCGACGCGATCGGCACCGTGGCCCGGCTGGCGGTCGACGCCGGTGTCCAGCGCCTGGTCCTGCTGTCCGCCCGCAACCAGGACGAGGCCCTGCGGTGCGAGAACGCCGTGACGGGCCTCCCGGTCGAGTGGACCATCGTCGCCCCGGCCTCGTTCAACCAGAACTTCGACGAGGGCGTGTTCCTGGAGCCGCTGCGCCAAGGCGTGCTGGCCCTGCCCGCCGGTGACAACGCCGACCCGTTCGTCGACGCCGACGACATCGCCGACGTCGTGGTGGCGGCCCTCACCGAGGACGGCCACGTGGGCCAGCGCTACGAGCTGACGGGCCCCCGCCTGTGGACCTTCGCCGAAGGCGTCGCCGAGATCGCCCGGGCGACGGGCCGCACCCTGCGCTACGAGCCCATCACCCGGGAGCAGTTCGCCGACGCCATCGTCGAGGACGGCGCCCCGCGCGATTTCGCCGAACCGCTGGCCACGCTCATCTCCGAGTTCTTCGACGGCCGCAACAGCTCGCTGGCCGACGGCGTCGAGCGTGCCCTGAAGCGCAAGCCCCGCGACTTCGCGGACTGGGTGGCCGAGGTCGCCCGCACCGGCGTGTGGGACGCCGCCTGAATCAGTAATTCCGAGGGACGCCCGGTCTGAGCACGAGGCGAGGGAGCCCATGGTCTTGTCGTGACGCAGGACCTGAACTCCCTCGCCCGTGCACTCTCCGTCCCACCGGCACCCCCCTCGACACCGTCCCGATCCGGCCCCTTGGCGCCCCGACCATCTCGGGAGAGATGATGCAGAACAACGCAGCCGTACGCGTGAGCTCCTGGAGAACGGGAACTCTCGTCGGCGCCACCATCACCTCGGGACTGACCGCGGGGCTCTTCGCAGCGGTCTCCTACGCGGTGATGCCCGCGCTGGGCCGCAGCGACGACCGGACCTTCGTCGAGGTCATGCAGAACATCAACGAGGTGATCCTCAACCCGGTGTTCATGAGCTGCTTCCTGGGCGGGCTGGCCTTCGGCATCGCGGCAACGGTCCAGCACTGGCGCACCACCGACAAGTCCTTGCGCGCCTGGGTCCTCGCCGGGCTCGCCTTCTATCTGGCGATGTTCGGGATCACCGCCGGCGTCCACGTCCCGCTCAATTACGACCTGGCCGCGGCCGGCGACCCCGACCGCATCAAGGACCTCGCCGCCCTCCGCGACGCCGTCGAAGACAAATGGGTCGCCGCGAACATCCTGCGCGCCCTCGCCAACGTCGCGTCCTTCGTCAGTTTCTCCTGGGCCCTGGTCCTCCTCGGCCGCTCCCAGGCCCGTTCCACCGCCTCCGAACTCCGCGAGCGCGTCCCGTCGTCCTGACCGGGAACGTGCCACCGGGCGGGAACGGGGGGCGGGAGCGGGCCTTGCGGTGATGTTGCGGGGGCGCACGCACGATGCCGGTGATGAAACTTACCCGGCTCTGGACATCGTTCGCCCGGCAGGCCGACGCCCGCCCCGACGCCACGGCCCTCGTAGCGAGGGGACGGCACGTCTCCTACGGCGAGCTCGCCGACCTCGTGACCGAAGCATCGGCCCGCCTCGAACAGCTCGACACCACCGGCGGCGAGCCGATCGGCGTGCCCGCCACGAAGACACCCCGGACCATCGCCCTGGTGCTGGCGTGCCTGCGGGCGGGCCTCCCGGTGGTGCTTCCCTCGGCCACGCTGCCCGCCGCCACCCTGCAACGCCTCCTGGACCGGGCCGGATGCCGCCACGTCGTCAACGCCGACGAGGCCGGCCCGGCCCGGGCCGACGCGGCGCCGGCCCCCGGTTCCCCCGCCCGGGCCGTCGCCGCGCCGGCCCCCCACGACCCCGACGACGTCGCCTTCGTGCTCACGACGTCGGGGTCGACGGGCCTGCCCAAACTGGTACCGCTCACCGCGGGCGCCGTCGAGCGCTTCGCCGACTGGGCCGCCGCACGGTTCGACCTGGGCCCCGGGGCCTCCACGCTCAACTACGCCCCGCTGAACTTCGACCTCTGCTTCCTCGACGTCTGGGCCACGCTGCACCACGGCGGCCGGGTCGTCCTGGTCGACCCGGACGCCGCCACCAACGGGCGCCACCTGCTCGACACCATCGACGACAACGCCGTGACGGTCGTGCAGGCCGTGCCGATGGCCCATCAGTTGCTCGTCGACGCCGCAGGCGACCCGGCCCGGCAGCTCACCTCGGTCCGCCACGCCCTGTTCACCGGCGACCACATGCCCGCCCGGTGCCTGGCCCGGCTGCCCGCCGTGTTCCCCAACAGCCGCTTCTACAACCTCTACGGCTGCACCGAGACGAACGACAGCTTCCTGCACGAGGTGGACCGGGACGCGCTGCCCACCGACGGCGTCCCGCTCGGCACGCCGCTGCCCGGCGTCGAGGCGGTCGTCCTCGACGATGAGGGCGCCGTGGTCACGGGGCCGGGACGGGGCGAGCTGGTCGTCGCCACGCCGTTCCAGTCCGCCGGGTACCTCGGCGCCGACCCGGCGGTGCCCGGTCCGTTCGTGGACGCCCCCGCCGTCCTCCCGCCGGGCGCCGCCGCCCGCTTCTACCGGACCGGCGACATCGTGCGCCGCGACGGCGACGGCGTCCTCCACCTCGACGGGCGCAACGACCACCAGGTCAAAGTGCGCGGCACCCGGGTGAACACCGCGGTCGTCGAGCAGGTGTTGCTCGACCACGCAGAGGTCGCCGAAGCCGCGGTCCTCGCCGTCCCCGACCCCGTCGCGGGCCACCTGCTGCACGCAGTCCTGCGCCGGGTGCCGGGGGCGAGCGTGGGAACGCTCGGCCTGCGCCAGCACTGCGCGCAGCACCTGCCCACGGCAGCCATCCCCTCGACCCTCCGCCTGTCCGAGGACCCCTTGCCCCGCACGTCCACCGGCAAGGTCGACCGCCAGTCCCTCGGCCAATCCCTAGGCCAGACCCTCGGCCAGTCCCTCAGCCAAACCCTCAGGTCCCCTCGCCCCGAGGCGACCATCGCAGATAAGGAAACGGCACGATGAAGAACGAGAACCACATCAAGGACTTCCTGATCAAGGAGTTCATCCCCGACGTCCAGGCGGCGGAGCTCGCCACCGACTACGACCTGCTCACCAACGGTGTCGTCGACAGCCTCGGGCTGCTCAAGCTCATCGCCTGGATCGAGGCCGAGTTCGAGGTCACCGTCGACGACGCGGCCCTGGACCCGGACAACTTCCGCACCGTCGATGCCATCGAGGCCTTCGTGGCGCGGGCGTCGGTCCCGGCCGAGGCGAGCTGACCCCGTGCACGACGCATTCGCCGCACTGCGGGCCGGTCGCCCGGTCGACACCGCGACGTGGTCGTCGTTCTGGGACGAGCTGAGCGCCGACACGCTGGACCCCGGCGAGCCGGCGTCGCTCATGGCGGCCCTCGACCTCGATACGGTCGCCCCCCGGACGCTCACCGACCTGGTGCGTTCGCTGCACGCGCGCCGCACCGGGCCGGTGACCCCCTTCCCCGGGGCGGTCAACGTGGTCGGCACGGGCGGCGGCGCATCGACGTTCAACGTCTCCACCGCCGCCGCCTTCGTCGCCGCCACGCTCGGGGCGCGCATCGTGAAGACCGGGTCGCGGGCCCACGCCAGCACGTACGGCTCGATCGATCTGCTCGACCGGCTCGGCATCCCGCTCACGAAGTCGTACGACGAGACGGCGGCGTCGCTGGCCCGCCACGGCGTCGCCTTCGCCGGCTACTTCGTGTACCCGGTCGAGCTGACCGTGCTGGCCCGGCGCATCATGCCGCTGCCCATGCGGACCTACGGCCGGGTGCTCAACGTGCTGGGCCCGTTCCTGCCGGCGCTGCCGGGCACGCGCCAGCTCACGGGCCTGTCGAGCCCCGCGCTCCTGCCGCTGGCCCGTTCCCTGGCGTCGGCGGTCGACGACCGCGACATCTGGCTGTGCACCAACGACATCGGTGCCGACGAGCTGGTCAGCTTCGCCGACAACGTCGTGCACCCCGGCGCCGGCAGGCGCGAACTCCAGCTGAACCGTCACCACCTGGGCACGGCCGACGGCACCCTGCCGGACCTGGCACCGGTGCCCGAGCCCGCCCGGGTCGTCGAGCACTTCCTGGACGTCATATCCGGGCGGGCGGGCGAGGTGGCCACCCAGACCGTCGCCCTCAACGCCGCCGCCCTGGTGATCGCGGCCGAGCGGGAGACGCAGTGGCGGCCCGCCATGGCCGCGGCGACGGCGGCGATGCGGGACGGCGCGGTGCGCGACCTGGTCGAGGCCGTACGAGCCGGTGGGTCCGTACCGTCACCACTGGTGAGCGGGGTGGCATCCGGTGAGTGACCTGTTCGCCCGCCCGCCGGGCCTGGCCCTGTTCCTCAATGCCGGCGACCCGCCCTTCGACGTGCTCGACGACGTCGCCGACATGCTGGACGAGCACGAGGTCGACGTCCTGGAACTGGGCGTGCCCTTCCCCGACTCGATCAGCGACGGGCCGGTGATCCGCCGGTCCGCCGACCGGGCACTCGCGGCCGGGACCGGGCTGGAGGACGCCCTCGCCTTCGTCGAGCGGTCCCGCAGCAGGCACCGCCACCTCCGGGTGGTCGTCCTCGCCGACTGGGCGCACACCGTACGCCCCCGCTCGATGGCGCAGGTCGTCACGGCCATCGCCGGATCCGGGGCGGCCGGGGCACTCCTGCACGGCGCACCGCCCCGGGTCCGCCCGGAGTTCTACGACCTGGCCGGCGCCGCCGGGCTGCCCGTCGTCACCACGTGCTACGCGTCCTCGCCCCCCGCGGTCGTGGCCGAGGCAGCGGCCCACGCCTCGGCCTACGTGTACCTGGTGACGCACTACGGGGCCAGCGGCGCCGGTCCGGCACCCGACCCGGGAGCGCTCCGCGCCCCCGTCGACGCCCTGCGGGCCCTGACCGACGCGCCCATCGCCGCCGGCTTCGGGGTGCGCACGGCGGCCGACGTCGAGCGGGTACACGCGGCCGGTGCCGACGCCGCCGTCGTCGGCAGCACCGTCGTCGCCTGCGCCGAGGCATCGCTGACCGGCGGGGGCGACGTCGTCGCCGACCTCGCCGCCCTCGTCACCGGCCTCCGGCCCCACCACCTTCCCCGGTCCCTGTGACCCGTCCCTGTGACCCCTTTCCCCACCCTTGAGAGGAGCGATCCGATGATCGTGCGCAACCTGGACAACGTCACCACCGTCGACTGGGGCAACGGCCTCAGCCGCCGCTTCCTGCTGGAGGCCGACGGCCTCGGCTACTCCGTCACCGACACCACGGTGCGCGCCGGTACGAAGTCCCTCCTGGAGTACCGCCGCCACCTGGAGGCCTGCTACTGCATCGAGGGCTCCGGCGAGGTCGTCGCCCTCGACGGCACGACGCACCGCATCACCCCGGGCACGCTCTACGCGCTCGACCAGCACGACGCCCACCACCTCATCGCCGACCCGGACACCGACCTGCGCCTCGTGTGCGTGTTCTCGCCCGCCCTGCGGGGCGACGAGCAGCACAGCCTCGACGCCTCCAGCGCCTCCGCCTACTGAGGGACACGGACATGCGTACCTGGGACGAGGATCAACTCGCACTGCGCGAGGGCATGGAGCTGTGGTGCCGCGAACTCGCGGCCACCGCCGAGCACGACACCGCCGAGGCCGGGTTCCCGTGGGACGCGTGGAAGCGGGTCCGCTCCTCGGGCATACTCGGCCTGCCGTTCGACCCCGCCCGGGGCGGGGCCGGCGTCGACCTGCTCACCACCATGTTCGTGCTGGAGGCCCTGGGCAAGGGGTGCCGCGACGGGGGGCTGAGCTTCTCCGTCGCCACCACCATGTGCAGCACGGGCGTCCCGCTCCAGCACTTCGGGACCGACGAGCAGAAGGACCGCTACCTGCCCCGGGTGTGCTCGGGCGACCTCATCGGCGCCCACGCCATCAGCGAGCCCGACACGGGGTCGGACGCCCTGAGCATGCGGACGAGCGCGGTCCGCGACGGCGACCACTTCGTGCTCAGCGGCAGCAAGAGCTTCGTGACCAACGGCCCCATCGCCGATGTGGTCGTCGTCTACGCGCGCACCCGGCCCGAGGGCGGCCCGCTCGGCATCACCGCCTTCCTGATCGACACGGACACCCCCGGCTTCTCGGCCGGACGGCCCCTCAAGAAGATGGGCCTCACGTCCTCGCCGATGAGCGAGCTGTACTTCGACGACCTGCGGGTGCCCGCGGACCGGGTCCTCGGCGGCGTGGGGCGGGGGTACATGCTGCTCGACCACGTCATGAAGTGGGAGATCCTCTGCTCCTTCGTCATCAACGTCGGGGAGATGCAGCACCGGTTCGAACGTTGCCTCGAATACGCCCGCACGCGCACGCAGTTCGGCAAGCCGATCGGCTCGTACCAGGCGGTCTCCCACAAGCTCGTCGACATGCGCATCCGGCTGGAGACGGCGCGCCGGTGGCTCTACGACACCGCCGAGCGCCTCGTCGCGGGCGAGGACGTCACGATGGACGTGGCGATCAGCAAGCTGCTGACCAGTGAGGCCAACGTGGCCTCGGGGCTGGCGGCCATCCAGGTCTTCGGCGGCAACGGCTACATGTCGGAGTACGGCCTCGACCGCGAGCTGGCCAACGCCGTGGGCAGCACCATCTACTCGGGCACCACGGAGATCCAGTACAACCGGATCTCCTCGCTGCTGGGGCTGTGACCGTGCTGCTCAAGGTGTGCGGCGCCACCAGCCGCGACGACATCGCCCTGCTCGGGGCGGCGGGCGCCGACCTGATCGGTCTGTGGCACGGGGTCCCCGGCGGCCCCGCCGACCTGCCCCTGCGCCGCCTCGTCACCCTGGCAGAGGCGTGCCGCACCACGGAGGTCACCGCGGCGCGGCCGGCACCGGAGCCGATGCTGGTCACGTTCCTGCGGGACCCGGCCGCCATCCTGCACGCCGCCCGCGCCGCCGGCGTGCGGTGGCTGCAACTGCACGGCTACCAGCCCCCGGCCGTGGTGGCGGCGCTCAAGCGGGGCTGGCCCGAGGTCACCGTGGTCAAGGTCCTCCACGTCACCGGCGACGCCTGCGCCGAGCGGCCGCTGCTGGCCTCGTACGAGCGGGCGGGGACCGACCTGTTCCTGTTCGACGCCACCAGCGCCCAGGGGCGGGTCGGGAGCACCGGCCTGTCGCTCGATTCCGACGTGGTGATCGACCTGGCCGAGGCGACCGCGCGGCCGTTCCTCCTCGCCGGGGGCATCTCGGCCGCCAACCGCGAGCGCTACGAGAAAGTGGCCGCCCACCCCCGCTTCGCCGGCGTCGACGTCGACACGGCGGCACGGGACGCGACGGGAGCGTTCTGCGCCGACAGCGTCGCCGGCATCCGGCACCAGTGGCGTGCCGTCCCCGACGTCGAGGAGGTCGCCTGATGGCGCCGTCGTTCATGGACGCCCTGAGGAGCGCCCACCGTCCCGTGATCATGGAGCTGAAGCCCCGCTCGGCCGACGGCGAGGACCTGTTCCGCGACCGGTCACCGGCCGAGATCGTGGCCCGCTACGAGGCCGCCGGCGCCCCCTGCCTGTCGGTCGTCACCGGCCGCTGGTTCGGCGGCGACGCCGGCCTGCTCGCCGAGGTGGTCCGGTGCACCGAGCTGCCCGTCCTGCAGAAGGACTTCATCACCAACCCCGGCCAGCTGCAGGCGGCCAGCGACCTCGGCGCCTCCGCGGTGCTGCTCACGGCCGCGCTGCTGCCGAAGGTCGCGCTGGCGCGGCTGGCCGAGCGCGCCCTCGCCCTCGGCCTCACCCCGTTCATCGAGGTGGCCAACCCGGCCGAGATCGAGGCCCTCCCCTCCTGCGAGGGGTGCGTGGTGGCCGTCAACAACAAGGACATCCGCCTCCGCGAGCGCGGGGACGCCGACATCGGCCGCAGCCGCGAGCTGCTGCCGGCCGTGCGGCTGACGGGGTCGCCGTGCCCCGTCAGCGCCAGCGGCATCGACGACCCGCGGGTGGCCGCCGGGCTGCTCAACGCCGGCTACGCCGGACTGCTGGTCGGGACCCACCTGCTGCGGGCCAACCGCCTCGAGTCGTGGTGCGAGGAGCTGGACGACCTGCGTCGTGCGTCGCCCGCGCCCCGTCGAGTGGACTGAGCGACAGCTCGTCCCACTCGACGGCGAAGGGGACACCCAGCTCGTTGGCGGCGGCGATCACCCGGGCGGCGAGGTCGTTGGCCTCGAGGTACCGCCGACCCGCGACCAGGGCACGGGCGACCCGCAAGGGTCGCTCCTGGTCGTACGGGTCGAGCTCCATGGCCAATTCGAGCCGGTCCATCGCCTCCTCCATGCCGCCCGCCTCCAGAGCGGCGGTCAGCACGACGTCGATCAGGCCGAGCACCCGCTGGCGGACGACCTCGCGGCGCTGGGCGATGCGGTCGTCGTAGAGGTCGTCGGGCAGCAGCGGCCCGGCGAAGGCGGCGACGGCGACGCGGGCACGGGAGATGCGCTCATTGTCCTGCGTGGCGGCGACGGCCCGGGCCAGGTTCTCGAACGAGTGCAGGTCGACCTTGCACGAGGACAGGCACAGCAGCTGCCCCCTGCGGGTGACGAGCGAGCCGTAGGTGGCGCGGGCCCGGGTCAGGACGTTCTTGAGGCGGCGCTGGCCGACCCCCGGCATCTCGCCCGGCCACAGCATCTCGACCATGGTCTCGACCCGGAGGGTCCCGCCGGCGAGAACGAGGTGCTTCACCAGTTGGCTGGCCCGGCCGGACCCGTGGAGCACAGCGTGGCCCTGGCGGATCTCGAACCCGCCCAGCACCCGCACCTCGTAGGAGCCGCCGTTGGTCAAGGCGCCGGTCACGAGCGCCGGGGGCAGCCGTATGGCCGACCGCAGGACGCCGACCACGCGACGCTCACGGCGGTCGAGCAGGTCGGGGTGGCCGAGGCTGGCCGCTCGGTCGAGGGCGATCAGCAGGCACTGGTCGGCGGCGTCGATGTGGCCGGCGGCGTGGCGCACGTAGCCCGTCAGCAGTTCGGCCTTCCACCGCAGGCAGGGGGCGATCTCGCCGTCCTCGAGCATGCGCTGCAGGACGTCGGCCGCCTCGGGCTCGCCCCGGCGAGCGCCGATGAACGCCTCGGTCAGCGCCAGGGTCACCGGGGCCTCGACGCGGTGCTCGCGGGCGGCGGCGAGCAGCCGGGCCGAAGCCGCGTCCGCCCCGACCACGGCGCAGGCGTCGGCGGCCTCGCAGAGGAACAGCAGACCGCCGCTGTCGTGGATCACCATCTGGCCGAGGTGGGCCTCGGCCCGGGCCAGCTGTTCGAGTACCCCGGACATGTCGTGGTCGTTGGCCGCCACGATCATCCGGGTCCATGCGGCGTGGCCGGCCACCCAGTCGATGCGCAGCAGCTCGGCGAGCCGCATGGCGTCGTCGAGGATGGCGAGCGACCGCTCGGCCTCGCCGCTGAGCGCCAGCAGCCGGGCCTCCATCACCAGGCACAGCATGCGGTCGAACTGCGTGTCGCTGGTGGCGCCGAGCCGGCGTAGCAGCACGGCGCCCTCGCCGGTCTTGCCCAGAGCGGACAGGACCTGGGTGGCGAGGCCCCGCTGAACGGCGGCGACGCGGGCGGGCTCGCCCAGCTCGCCCCACGTGATGGCGGCCTGGCGCATGGCGTTCTCGGCCCGGCGCAGGCTCGGCCCGTCGGGGCGGTCGGACAGGGCCACGCCCAGGGCCTCGAGCAGCCCGGCCTGGGCGCGGGTGCCCTCGGCGGCCTCCTTGAGGAGCCGCTCGACCTGGGCGAGCACGTCGGCATCGCGCAGCAGCGCCCGCTGGATCAGCCACTCGCTCTCGACCTCGACGGCGAGATCGTCGTCGGTGTTCTGTTCGCGCACGACGCGCAGGGCCCGGCCGATGACCTCGCGCTCCTCGGCGAGCTGGCCGATGTTGCGGTGGGTGCGGGCCAGGTGCAGCAGCACCTGGGGCGCGGCCTCGGCCGCGGGCCCGAGGCGGGCCATCAGGTGGATGAACTCGACCGGGTCGAGCTGGTTGATGCGCGAGGTGGGCAGCTTGGCGATGAGCGTGGCCGCCTGCTCGGGGTCGCCGCTGTCGACCAGCAGGCTCGCCGCGGCCAGCTCGGCGCCCTGGGACATCAGCAGCGGGGCGGCCCGCTGGGCGATGGCCGGGTCGAGCGGTGCGAGCGCGGCCAGCGTCTCCTTCGACTCGCCGCACAACCGCGACCAGCCGTCGGCGCCGACGGCGAACGGGATGCCCGCCCGGATGAGGCGCCGCAGCAGCCCCGGCTCGCCCAGCCCCTCGACGAGGCGGTCGTTGACCAGCGGGAACGCGGCCACCTGGGTCAGCAGGTAGCGGTCGGCCGGGTCGAGGTCGGCGGCGTAGTGGTCCATCAGCTGGCGGATCAGGCCCGGGTGCCGGAGCAGCACCGTGGCGGCCGCCATGCGGTCGGTCGCCCGGGCGAGCCGGCGCAGCATCACGAGTAGCAGAGCCACCCAGCCGCCCGACAGGTCGTGCAGGGTGGTGGCGAGCCGCTCGCCGTCCTCGTCGCCGAGCTCGATGCGGGCGAGGGCGGTGGCCTCCTCCTGCGTGAGGAGCAGGTCCTGGGTGTTGAAGCGCTCGGCGGTGCCCCGGAACTCCATGGCCGCGAGCGGCGCCGGCAGCAGGCGGCTGCTGACCAGGATGCGCGGGTGCGGCATGCCGTCCTGCGCCAGGTCGGCCAGCCAGGCCGCGGCGTCGTCGGTGAGTGCCTCGGCGTTGTCGACGACCAGGAGGCCGGGCCCAGTCGACGCGGCCAGCAGTTCGCCGAACCGCCTGGCGGCGCCGGTGGCCGGGGTGAGCGGCCGGCCGGCGGGCCGGCCGGCCGCGTCGAGGATCGCGGACGTCAGTTCGTCGACCGTGACCGGGTGGTCGCGCGGCAGGCGCACCTCGAGGCCGCCACCGGCGCCGGCGCGGACCTGCCCGATCAGGACGCTCTTGCCGAACCCCCCGCCCGCCTCGATGAGGACCGAGTGCCTCGCGTTGAGGATCTCTTCCACCAGCCGCTGACGCGGGACGAAAGGCGCGCGAGCCATCCGAGGCGGTCCCCCTCTTATGCCAGCCGAACCGCCGACCCCGGGACCCCCAACGTCATGCCCGTGTGGTCGACTTGTGCGTTCACACTAACTGATGTCGATAGGTCACCCTACGCAATCGCGCAAGATCCCGTATTGCGGGCAAACGGAGCTATCGCGGCCGCTTACCTCCGGTGCGTGAGAGCTGGTGGTCGGGGTCGTGGCGGGGCCCGGGCACCGTCCGCTGGCGGGAGGTGAGGTGACGGCGCCGGGCGTCGCTCACCTGTTCGTCGACCGCCTGGCGAACGACGTCGTGGCGGAACTCGTAGATCGCCGGCCGGTCGGGGTGCCGGGAGCCCGCAGCGGTCACCTCGGCGAGGATCCCGACCTGCAGCAGCGTCTCGAGCGCGTCCAGGGCCGCCAGGACGTCCAGACCTGCGGCGCCCGCCACCGCGTCGAAGGCGACGGACGGGCCGGTGACGGCCGCGGCCTTGAGCAGCCGGGCGGCGTCCGGGCCGATGGCGGCCTGTTTGGCGGCCACCAGCCGGGCTACGGCCGGTGGTACCGCGTCCGGACCGGCCTGGTGCCGCAGCATCTCCAGGAGCATGAACGGGTTTCCGCCGCTGCGGGCGTGTGCCCGGCGGACCGGGCCGGCGTCCGCGGCGCTGTCGGCGGCGCTGTCGGCGGCGGCGACGGCCCCCAGCTCGTGCACGAGCGCCCGGGTGGAGGCGAGGTCGAGGCCGCCGAGGGCCACCTCGGTCCCGTCGCCGGCGTGCTCGAACGGGAGCATCGCCCCGTCCAGGTCGGCCCGTACCTGGCGTCGGGCGGATGTCGGCAGGTCGTTCCTGGCGGCGACGACGATGCACAGCCGGGCGTGGGCCGTGGTGTGCAGCAGGTGCCGGAGCAGCTCCACGGTCTGCGGGTCGGCCCCGTGGGCGTCGTCGATCAGGATGGCGCAGGACCGCTCGCTCGCCGCTGCCAGGAGCAGCTGGGTCAGCGCCGCGAACAGGACCGGCTGCTCGGGCAGTTCGCCGGGCGGGCACGGCCCCCCGAGCGAGGGGAGCAGCCGGCGCAGCGGCCCCCGGGCGGCGGAGGAGACGGCGTCGAGCGGGTCGCCGGGCGAGGCGGCGACGTAGGCGTCCAGCGCCTCCACGATGGGCTGGTACGGGACCATCGCGCCCTCGTCGCACCGGCCGACCAGCAGCAGCCCGCCCCCGGCAGCCATCATCGCCCCCGCCTCGCGCAGCAGGCGGGTCTTGCCGATGCCCGACTCGCCCGTGACCAGCACGAACTGACGGCGGCCGCGTGCGGCCCGGGCCCAGGCGCCGGCCAGCGTCGTCATCTCGTGGTCGCGCCCCACGAACGGGACCGGACGGTGGCCGGCGGCGGTTCCGGCGCTGGGTCCGGCGCTGGGCCCGGCCGATGCCGTCGAGGGGCCGAGCAGGGCCAGGTAGGCGGCCTCGGTCTCGGGCGAGGGGTCGATGCCCAGTTCCTCGGCCAGGTACCGTCTCAGCCGTTGGTACGCCCGCAGGGCCTCGCCCCGGTTCCCCATGGCCTCGCGCACCGCCATCAGGCAGCGGTGGGCGCTCTCGCGCTCGGGGGCCCGGGCCGTCGCCTCCTCGGCGAGGAGGGCGGCCTGACCGTGGTCCCCCGACCCCATCGCCGCCCGGCTGGCGATCTCGAGGGCCGAGACCAGGTGCTCGCCCAGGCGCTCTCGCCACCCGTCGACCCAGTCGCCCTCGTGCTCGGACAAGAACGGGAAACGCAGCCGGTCCGCCGCCCGGGTGGCCAGCCGGGCGGCGGCGGCGACGTCGCCGGAGTTGAGCGCCTCGTGAGCCGCGGCCACCGACCGGATCGCGTCCACCACGTCGACCGGCACGCCCTTGTCCAGATCCAGCACGTACCGCCCACCCCGCTTGGCCAGCGGGTCCGTTGTCTCGCCCTGCAGCGGACCCACGAACGTCCGCAGTCGGCTGAGCAGTGTGCGCAGGGCCGATGCCCAGGTGGGCGGGAGTTCCCCCGGCCAGATGACATCGGCCAGCTCCTCCCGCGTCACCCCCTCGGGCCCGGCCAGGACGAGGCGTGCGAACGCCACCCTGGCCTGTGCGCTCTGGAGGTGGTGCACGGTGCCCCCGCACCGCACGGCCATCGGCCCCAATATCTCGATCTCGGCATCCATGAAAACCCGTTCCCCCGGTGGCTGGAAGTGCCTGTCCGGGGAACAGAGTCCGGCGCGGTGGTACCAGCGGGGTGCCGGGGCCGGGCCCCGGCACGTGGGACCGCGGTGGTACCACCGCGCCGTAGGCTTGCGCGCCCGTTTGCACGCACACGGTGGTGATCACTGCCCGGCTCGTGGGCTTGCGAAACGCTTGCACCGGCACTCGTACGGTGCGGCCCGTAGGCCGATCACAATGACCAGGAGTGCGCCATGCAACTTCCCACGCTCGAGGTGTCCGTCGACCGACTGATGGCCGTGAGCCGTGTCGAGGCCTTCGACCCCGACACACCACTGACCACCTCCGGGGTCGACTCGCTCGACCTCATGGAGTGGGTCTACGACATGCAGGAGCGGTACCCGGACCTCGGGGTGGACGAGACGATCGTCGAGAGCATCGACGACACCGTCACCTTCCGGGGCATCCACCAGCAGTTGCTGGCCGCCCACGCCGTCCCGGTCGCCTCCGCGACCGGCGACGAGTGACCGCGGAGGCAGGGGTGTCGGGCATCGGCATCATCGGCTGGGGCACGTACCTGCCCGAGGGAAAGCTCACCAACGCCGAGCTCGCCACGCGGTTCGGCGTCGACGAGGACTGGATCGTGCAGCGCACCGGCATCCGGGAGCGGCGGATCGTCGGGCCGGGCGAGACCACCGCCTCGCTGGCCGTCGAGGCCGGCCGGCGGGCGCTCGAGCACGCCGGCGTGCGGCCGGACGAGATCTCGCACCTCATCCTCGCCTCGGGCACGCCCGAGCAGCTGTCGCCGGCCACGTCCGCGTTCGTACAGCGCGAACTGGGCACGGCGGGCGGCGCCCACGACGTGAACGCCGAATGCGCCAGCTTCGCCTACGGCTTCGTGGTCGCGGCCGGGCTCATGGCGATCGACCCGCGTCCGATCCTCCTGATCGGGACCGACACGCACTCGCTCGTCGTCAACCCGGAGGACCGGGACCTGGGCGTGCTGATCGGCGACGGGGCCGGGGCGGTCGTCCTGGCGCCCCACGACCGCAGCTGGCTGCGGGCCTGGGACATGGGCAGCGACGGCAGCAAGGTCGACAGCCTCAGGATCCCGGCCGGTGGCAGCCGGCTGCCGACGAGCGAGCAGACGCTCCGCGACAAGCTGCACTACGCGCAGATCAAGGGCAACGAGATCTACCTGAACGCCGTCCGCTTCACGGTGGGTTCGGTGAAGAAGACGCTCGAGGCGGCGGACCTCAAGGCCGACGACATCGACCACCTGCTGCCGCACCAGGCGAACATGCGCATCATCGAATCGATCCTCGAACACAGCCGCGTGCCCCGGGAGCGCCTGATCACCAACATCGAGTACTACGGCAACACCGGGGCGGCGTCCATGCCGATCGCCCTCGCCGAGGCGCTCGACGCCGGACGCATCCAGCGCGGCGACCGCGTCATGTTCGCGGCCTTCGGCGCCGGCATGGTCTGGCTCACCGCACTGATCGAGTGGGGCGCGGGCGAGCCGACGGAGTGGCGCTCATGACCGCCCCCGCCGCGGGCGCCCGCCCCGTCTCGGCCCAGCGCCCGGAGAAGCCGGTCGCCCTCGTGACCGGCGCGTCCGGGGGCTTCGGCGCCGCCGTGGCCATCGAGCTCGACCGGCTCGGCTGTCGCGTCGCCCTCCACTACAACAGCGCCGAGGACGGCGCCCGCGAGGTCGGCGAGCGCCTCACGAACGATTCGATCGTCGTCCAGGCCGACGTGGGCAGCTGGGACTCGGTCAGCGCCCTCCACCGCCGGGTCGTCGAGGAGCTGGGCGAGGTCGACATTCTCGTCAGCAACGCGGCCGTCCGCAAGGACGCGTTGATGATGGGTCAGTCGCCCGAGGTGTGGGGCGAGGTCGTCCGGACGAACCTGATGGGCACCTTCCACGTGTGCCGTGCCGTGCTGCCGTCCATGGTCAAGCGGCGGTGGGGGCGGATCATCAACGTGGTGTCGCCGTCGGCCCTGGTCGCCACCCCCGGTCAGACGGCCTACGCCGCCTCCAAGTCCGGGGTGATCGCGCTCACCCGCACCCTGGCCACCGAGTGCGGCCGGCGCGGTGTGACGGTGAACGCCGTCTCACCCGGGTTCATGGAGACGCGGATGACGGCGAACGCCACCGAGAAGTTCCGCCAGAACCTCGCCGCCAACCTGCCGGTGCCCCGGCTGACCACCCCCGAGGAGGTCGCGCCCGCCATCGGCGTCTTCCTGGACAACGACTACATCACCGGGCAGGTGCTCAGCGTCGACGGTGGGATCTCCCTCACCTGAGGCGCACCCGCCCCGCACGGGAGGACAGCGACATGACGGTCACCGGCATCGCGCACGGTACGGCCCGGCTGCTGCGCTGGGCGGGCGCGGACCCGGCAGGTGAACGTGCCGCACGCGCCAGGGTCCTGGACGCGCTGCACACCGGGGCGCCGGTGCCCCGTCCGCTGTCGGGGCGGGTGCGCGGGGCGGTGGTCACGACACCGGCCCGCGCGCTCGACGACGTCGCGGCCGCCCCGGTGCGGCAGATCCCGGCCGGCGGCCCCCGGCCGGTCGTCCTGCTGCTGCCCGGCCAAGGGTCCCAGTACCACGGGATGGCGACCGGGCTGTACCGCGACGAACCCGTCTTCCGGGCAGCCGTCGATGAAGTCCTGGCGGCGTGGGGGGCCGAGGGCGAGGCGATCCGCGCCGACTGGCTCGCCGCCCCCGCCGGTGCCGGTATCCCGATCGATGACGGGCGCCGG
This sequence comes from Streptomyces sp. NPDC028910, assembly GCF_055564955.1. NCBI lineage: Bacteria > Bacillati > Actinomycetota > Actinomycetes > Kitasatosporales > Streptomycetaceae > Streptomyces > Streptomyces sp. NPDC028910. Next base: position 363,080 of record NZ_JBVHVF010000003.1, read on the forward strand.
TCCCAGCCGCTGCTCTTCGCCGTCGACCACGGGCTGGGCCGGCTGCTCCTGAGCTGGGGCGTCATACCGGCCGAGGCGTTGGGGCACAGCGCGGGCGAGGTCGTGGCGGCGACCCTGGCCGGGGTGTTCACCGTCGCGGAGGCCGCAGCACTGGTACGCGGCCGGGTGCGTGCCGCCACACGCATCCCGCCCGGCGGGATGCTCGCCGTGGCCGCGTCCGTCGGGGAGCTCGGCCCGTACCTGTCCGGGCAGGTCGCCGTGGCGGCCGTCAACGCCGAACGGCGGACGATGCTGGCCGGGCCGCGCGCCGAGCTGGCCGTCGTGGCGGCCCGCCTCGCCTACGACCGGGTGACCGTACGGCCGGTCCCGGCCACCACCCCGTTCCACAGCCCGGCGATGGAACCGGCCGTCGCCGAGGCCGAGCTGGCGTTCGACGCAGTGCCCCGTCCGGCCCGGTTCCCCGTCCGGTCCGGCTACACCGGGCAGCCGCTCACGGCGCAGGACGCGGGCTCCGCACGGTTCTGGGCCCGTCAGATGGCCGACACCGTCCACTTCGGGCCCGCGCTGACCGCGCTGCTCGACGGCGGGGACCGGCTGCTCGTCGAGTGCGGACCGGGCCGCGTCCTGTCCTCCCTCGCCCTGCGGCAGCGCGCGGTGCGCACCGGGGGGAGCGCGGTGCTGTCCATGCTGCCGGGCGAGCGGTCCGACCGTTCTGCGGTTCTCGAGGTCGCCGCAGCCCTGTGGTGCGAGGGCCACGATCTCGTGCTCCACGACCGCGCCGACCAGACGGCGTACGAGGAGTGCCGGGCCTAGCCCGGAGGGCGACCGGGTGGGGCCCGTCGGGAAGCGGCGCCCGGCCCGTCGCCCACACGCCCCCTCGTGCGTCCGCGCGACCGCGCGGACCCCCTTGACGGCCTCCGGCGGCCGGGGGACGCTCCCCGGTCTTGGATCCGCACGGTTGCAGCTGGGGGGCCGCTATGCCGGAGGAGTCTGTCCAGTCGGTGGGGGAGCTGCGGGCGCAGCTCGTGGCGCACGGAGCGCGCTGGTCGGTCCTGGAGCACCTGGCCGACGAGGAGCCGGTGCCCCGGCCCTCGCTCGGTCTGGAGCCGGGGGCGAACCTGACGTCCGCCGAGGACGCGGGCGTGATCGATCTACGGGGGATCATCGGGCACGAGAGCGGCAATCCGCACCTGACGCGGCGCCGCGCCGCCAACGGGCTGTTGCCGGACGCGGCGGGAAGCGGCGGCCGGCCCGCCGCCGTGGACTGGCGCAGCCGCTGGGGCCGGCCGTGGATCACCAAGGTGAAGGACCAGAACCCGTGCGGTTCCTGCTGGGCCTTCGGCGCGGCCGGTCTGGTGGAGTCCATGGCCCGCATCGAGCACGACGTCTGGGCGGAGCGCTCCGAGGGGGACGTGCACGACGGTCTGCGCTTCAGCTGCGGCCAGGGCAGCAACCCGGAGACCGCGCTGGACTGGATCAAGACGAACGGCGGGCTCGCCGACCCCGACTGCTGGCCGTACAGCATCCCGCCCGACGGCCTCCCCGCCGCTCGCCGCGACGCCTGGCGCGCCGAGTACACGCCCAGCTGGGACCGCTCGGGCCGCACCGTCCGGATCAGCGACTACGTCCGGCTCGGCGACGTCGAGCAGCAGAAGGTCTGGCTGGACACGGTCGGCCCGCTGACCGCCTGCTTCGACGTCTACGACGACTTCTTCGGCCTCGGCTCCGGGGTCTACCACCGCACCAGCGACCGGCTCGCGGGCGGCCACTGCGTGCTGATCGTCGGCTACGACGACGCGGCCGGCTGCTGGCTCTTCAAGAACTCCTGGGGGACGGGCTACCACGTCGGCGGCTACGGCCGGATCGCCTACGGCGAGGTCAACATCGACCACTGGGCCAAGTGCGGCCTGCGCGGCACCAACATCGACCCGTGGACCAAGCGCCGCCTGCACACGGGCAACGTCTACGAGAGCGGCAACGGCCGCGCGCACCGCAACTTCGAGCTCCTCGCGACCACCACCGGCGGCCGTCTCCAGCACTGGTGGCGCGAGGGCGACGCCCCCTTCGCATGGGCCCGCGCGGGCAGCTTCGCGCACGACGCCTCCGGCCAGCCGGCCTTCACCGGGACCACCTACAACCGGAACATGGAGTCCCTGCACGTGACCACCGGCGGCCGGCTGCGCCACTGGTACTACGAGCAGTCCGCCGGCGTCTGGCGCGACGGCGGAGCCTTCGGGCCGGGCGACGCGGCCGTCGGCTCCACCCCCGCCTTCATCCAGAGCGACTACGGCAAGCCGGGCAACTTCGAGGTGGTCGTCCGCACCGCCGACGGCCGTCTGAACCACTGGTGGCGCATCAACGGCGCCCCCTGGACCTGGAACGACGGCGGCCGCTTCGGCTCCGGCATCGCCCACTACGGGCCTGCCCTCGTCCAGACCCGCGCCCGCCACCTCGACCTCGTCGCCGCCCGCACGGACGGCCGTATGCAGCTGTGGTGGCGCGACGACCCGAACGGCTTCGCGTGGCGCGCCGGGGAGGTCTTCGGCAGCGATACGGCGGCCACCTCCGCGCCCTGCCTGATCGAGGGGCAGTACGGGGCCGCGGACGAGGACACCGCCGGGAACTACGAGCTGTGCGTGGCCGTCGCCGGCGGGCGCGTGGAGCACTGGTGGCGCGGCAACGCGGCCGGCTCGGCCTGGCGCCGCAGCGCGGTCTTCGGGCACGACGTCGCCTCGGTCACCGGGATGCTCCAGGGCAGCTTCGGGTTCAACCTGGAAGTCATCGTCCTGCGCACCGACCACCGCCTCCAGCACTACTGGCGGGACGGCGCGGGCTGGCACGAGGGGGCGGTGATCGGCCCCGTCTGAGAGGACCTGGCGGACGTGGAGGTACGGAGCGTCGTGCTGAGCCCCGGTGAGCCGTATGAGCTGCGGCTCACCGGGCGCGGGGCGCGCGGGTACGTGTGGACCTGGCAGGTCACCGGGGACGCGGACCTGGTGACGGTGGCGGCGGGGCCGACCACCGAGGGGAACCCGGCCACCGAGGGCGAGCCGACCGCCGAGGGCGCCCCGGCCACCGAGGGCGCCCCGGCCACCGAGGGCGCCCCGGCCACCGAGGGGAACCCGCTGCCCGGGGCCCCGGTGGAGCGGACCTACGTCGTGCGGGCCCGGCCCCCGGGCGGGGGCCGGGCCCGGATCCGCTTCGCGCAGATCCGGCCGCCCTACCCGGACGAGGCCCCCTACGACGAGTTCGTGCTGGACGTGGAGGTCACCGGCGCGGCCTGAGGACCGCGTGCTGTACGGCTTCCAGGGGGCCGCGGTCGAAGCGGCGCAGCCACAGCCACGACCCGGCCGCCAGGACCAGGCTCACGCCGGCCCACAGCCCCATCACCCACCAGGGGCCGCTGCCGCCCAGCCGGTCGGCGAGGCCCAGCCCGATGCCGTAGCAGAGCAGCACGCAGAGCAGGTTCTGCGTGACGTAGCAGGACAGGGCGGTGCGGCCGACGGAGCCCAGCGCGGTGGTCACCGGCTGCGGGACCCACCGCCGGTCGAGGGCGATGCCGATCAGGCCGATGTAGCCGAGGGCGAGCAGCGGCGCGACGCCGTAGCGGCCCAGGAAGAAGAACGCGTCGCCGCCGAGGGTGGTCGCGGCGTTCAGCGGCAGCCCGAGGCCCAGGCCCCAGCCGGCCAGCCGGGCCCGGATGCGCCTGCCTTCGGCGGTGGCGGTGAAGGCGCCCGCGCGGTGGAGCCGGACTCCGAGGAGGAAGAGGAAGACCAGCAGCCCGAAGGAGAAGACGGGCTCGATCCGCAGCGCGAGGAAGTGCTCCAGGCGGAAGGCGACCTGGGCGGGGTAGCCGCCGTGGGCGTACAGCTCCACGACGTCCGCGTCCGGGCCCTGCGGCGCCTGCGGCGCGGCGTCCGGCCCGGCGAGGGAGCCGAGGGTGAGCAGGGCGACCAGCGCCAGGTGCACCCCGCCGGCCGTCCACATGGCCCGGCGCCGCACCTTCTCGGAGCGGGCCAGCAGCCACGCGACGAGGAGGGCGGTCACGGCGTACCCCATCAGCACGTCCCAGGCGAAGACGAGGACGAAGTGGACGGTGCCCTCGCGAAGAAGAGGAAGGCGGCGCGCCGCGGGTAGCGGCCGGGCCAGGGGTCACCGCGGCGTGCGGCGGAGTCGTACTGGATGGCCAGGCCCACCCCGAACAGGACCGTCAGCAGCGCCAGGAACTTGCCGTCGGCGAGGAAGCGGAAGACGGTCTCGGCGAGGTTCGCGGCGGAGGGGTCGGTGATCGGGTCGGGGGAGGTGAGACCGCCCTGGAGCACGCCCCACTCCGAGCCGGGGGAGGCGAAGATCCAGACGTTGGTCATGAGCGTGCCGAGGATGGCGGCGCCGCGCAGGACGTCGAGGAGGGGGAGCCGGGCGGTCGTACGGTTCACCGGGGCGATGAGTGTGTCGGCCATGACTTCAGGGTCCCGGCGGGCGGGGCCCCGTACGTCCTGCCGGTGGACGAACGCGCGGTACATCCTTCGATGCAGCGGGCGGGCGCCGTGCTCCTCCCCTCACGGCCGCCCCTGGTCCTCCCCTCACGCCCGCCCGTGGTCCACATCCCGGACGGGCCACCGCTTGCACCCCTGTTGTATCTATCCTGTGCGCATGCCAGCCGCCGCCAGCACCGCGACCGCCGCCGACCGCGTCTACCAGCACGTCAAGCACGGGGTCCTCGACCGCCGTTACGAGGGCGGCACCCTCCTCACCGAGGGCGAACTCGCCGGGGCCGTCGGCGTGTCCCGGACACCGGTCCGCGAGGCGCTGCTGCGCCTGGAGACCGAGGGGCTGCTGAAGCTGTACCCGAAGAAGGGCGCGCTGGTCCTGCCGGTCTCCGCGCAGGAGATCACCGATGTGCTCGAAACCCGGCTGCTGGTCGAGGAGTTCACCGTACGCAGAGCCGTGCCGGCGCCGCCCGGCCTGCTCGACCGGCTCGCCGGACTGCTCGACGAGCAGCGCCGGCACGCCGCCGAGGGCGACCTCGCCGCGATGATGGCCGCCGACCGGTGCTTCCACGCCGAGATCGTGCGCAGCGCCGGGAACCAGATCCTGTGCCGGCTCTACGACCAACTCCGCGACCGGCAGCTGCGGATGGGCGTGGCCGTACTGCACGCCCACCCCGACCGGCTGGAGCGGACGCTGGCCGAGCACGCCGAGATCCTGGACGCGCTGCGGGCCGGGGACGCGGACACGGCGGCCGCCGTGGTCCGCGGGCACATCGGGCGGGTCGGGGCGCTGGTGCGGGGGCCGGGCCGGTGACCGCCCGGCAGGCGGTCGAGGACCCTCCCGGCGGCCGCAGGGCCGTCGCCGTCTGGGGCATAGGCGTCGCCGTCTACTTCGTGGCGGTGATCTTCCGTACCAGCCTGGGCGTGGCCGGCCTCGACGCCGCCGACCGCTTCCACGTCAACGCCTCGGCGCTGGCCACCTTCTCCCTCCTCCAGCTGCTCGTCTACGCGGGCATGCAGATCCCGGTGGGCCTGATGGTCGACCGGCTGGGCACCAAGAAGGTGCTGACGCTGGGCGCGGTGCTCTTCACCGTGGGCCAGCTCGGCTTCGCGCTCTCGCCCTCCTACGGGATGGCGCTCGCCGCGCGGGCGCTGCTGGGCTGCGGTGACGCGATGACCTTCATATCGGTGCTGCGGCTCGGCACCCGGTGGTTCCCGGCCCGCCGCGGGCCGCTGATGGCGCAGCTGGCCGGGCTGGTCGGCATGGCGGGCAACCTCGTCTCCACGCTCGTCCTCGCCCCCGTCCTGCACGGGGTCGGCTGGACCGCGGCCTTCGCGGGGAGCGCGGTGGCGGGGCTGGTGGTCCTGGTCCCGCTGGTGCTGTTCCTGCGGGACCACCCGGAGGGGCACGCGGCGCCGCCGGTCGCGCGGAGCCCGGGCGGCGGCTTCGTCCGCCGCCAGATCAGGGAATCCTGGAGTGAACCCGGCACCCGGCTCGGCCTGTGGGTGCACTTCACCACGCAGTTCCCCGCGATGGTCTTCCTGCTGCTGTGGGGCATGCCGTTCCTCGTCGAGGCGCAGGGGCTGTCGCGGACCACCGCGGGCGGGCTGCTGACGCTGGTGGTCGCCTCGAACATGGCGCTCGGGCTGGTCTACGGCCAGATCGTGGGCCGCCGCCAGTCCTCGCGGATCCCGCTCGCCCTGGGTACGGTCGGCCTCACCGCCCTCCTCTGGGCGGCGGTCCTCATCCACCCGGGCGACCGGGCGCCGATGTGGCTGCTGACCACCCTGTGCCTGGTCCTGGGCGGCTGCGGCCCGGCGTCGATGATCGGCTTCGACTTCGCCCGCCCGGCCAACCCGGCGGAGCGCCAGGGCACCGCCTCCGGCATCACGAACATGGGCGGCTTCATCGCGTCGATGACCACGCTGCTGACGGTGGGCATCCTGCTGGACGCCACCGGCGACGACTACCGCATCGCCTTCTCGACGGTGTTCCTCCTACAGGCCCTGGGCACCACCCAGATCCTCCGCCTACGCCGACACGCGCTGGCCCGCGAACGCGTATCGGCCCCGCCGGCGTTCGCCACACCCAGCCCCGCAAAATCCAGCCCCGCCGGCGTTTGAGGCGCAGCAAAATCCAGCCTCGCCGGCGTTTGAGGCGCGGGGTCTGGGGCGGAGCCCCAGGGTTTGTGCGGCGCCGCCGCCGGGGGCCAGCCCCCGGGACCCCCCCCCCCCCAACACCCACCAAAACCAAACCACACCACCCCCCCCCCCCCCCCCCCCCCCCCCCAACCCCCCCCCCCCCCCCCCCCCCCCCCCCCCCCCCCCCCCCCCCCCCCCCCCCCCTCCCCCCCCCCCCCCCCCCCCCCCCCCCCCCCCCCCCCCCCCCCCCCCCCCCCCCCCCCCCCCCCCCCCCCCCCCCCCCCCCCGGCCCTCTTTCCGCAGACCTCCCCGGAGGGGCTACGCGCTGAGCGGGAACTGCTCGCCCAGCTCGCGGAAGACCGCGCCGTTGAAGTCGAAGGCGCGCTTGCACTCGTCGATGATGCGCTGCTTCTCCAGGTCGTCAGCGGCGATCGCGTCCAGCAGCTCGCGGTAGGTCCGCTTGAAGGCCGCCGGGTTGGAGATGTCCGCGAAGACGTAGAAGCGCACGCCGTCGCCCTTGCGCTCGAAGCCCCAGGTGCGCTCAGCCTTGTCGCGGATGATCTGGCCGCCGGAGAGGTCGCCCAGGTAGCGGGTGTAGTGGTGTGCGACGTACCCGCCCGGCCAGTCGGCCGCGCACTCGGCCACCCGGGCGGCGTACGCCTGCGTCGCGGGCAGCGCCACCACCATCTGGCGCCAGTCCGGGCCCAGCAGGTGCGCGAGGTCGCGCTCGATCTCGGCGACGCGCATCAGCTCCGGCCGGATGAACGGGCCGGCCACCGGGTCGTCCTTGAGGCACTCGGCCGCGTCTTCCAGGGCCCGGTACACGAACCACAGCTGCTCGGTGTAGCGCGTGTACGCGTCCACGCCGAGTCGTCCGCCCAGCAGGTCGCTCATGAAGGTCGACGTCTCGGCCTCGGTGTGCTGCTCGTGCGACGCGACGCGGATGACCGTAGAGAAGGCGTCCAAGACGGACCTCCAGGAAGAGGAAACAGGCGTGGCGGCAGCGCCGCCACACCCGATGTTCCTACTTAGGTTTGCCTAAGTCAATGTGTTCCCGACGTGTTGTCGGTAAAAAGACCCGGCTACGGAAGCGTCAGGATCTCCGCTCCGGAGTCGGTCACCACCAGTGTGTGCTCAAACTGCGCGGTCCGCTTGCGGTCCTTCGTGACGACCGTCCAGCCGTCCTCCCACATGTCGTACTCGTGGGTGCCCAAAGTCAGCATCGGCTCGATGGTGAAGGTCATCCCGGGCTCGATGACGGTGGTGGCGTGCGGGCTGTCGTAGTGCGGGATGATCAGGCCGGAGTGGAAGGAGGAGTTGATGCCGTGGCCGGTGAAGTCACGGACCACGCCGTAGCCGAAGCGCTTCGCGTACGACTCGATGACCCGGCCGATCACGTTGATCTGGCGGCCCGGCTTGACGGCCTTGATGGCCCGGTTCAGCGCCTCACGGGTGCGCTCCACCAGCAGCCGCGACTCCTCGTCCACCTCCCCGCACAGGTACGTGGCGTTGTTGTCGCCGTGCACCCCGCCGATGTACGCGGTCACGTCGAGGTTCACGATGTCGCCGTCGCGCAGGACGGTGGAATCGGGGATGCCGTGGCAGATGACCTCGTTCACGGAGGCGCACAGCGACTTCGGGAAGCCCCGGTAACCGAGCGTCGAGGGGTAGGCGCCGTGGTCGCACATGTACGCGTGGGCGACGCGGTCGAGCTCGTCGGTGGTCACCCCCGGCGCGATCAGCTTGGCGGCCTCTTCCATCGCCTGGGCGGCGATCCGGCCGGCGATGCGCATGGCCTCGATGGTCTCGGCCGACTGCACCTCCGGTCCGGTGTACGGAGTGGGCGCGGGCTTGCCGACGTACTCGGGCCGGCGGATGTTTCCGGGAACGGAACGGACGGGGGAGAGCTCGCCTGGTACGAGCAGCGACTGGCCGGACATGCAAGCGAGTGTATCCAGCGGGGATGGGGCAGCATGGCGGCAGAGAGCGGTATCGAGAGGAGCCCGACAACGATGGCCCTGTTCAAGAAGCGCCAGGTGGGCAAACCGGGCGAGTGGTACTACTGCCTGGTCCACAAGAAGGTCGAGGAAGGCCCCGAGTGCCCCGCCAAGGACCGGTTCGGTCCTTACGAGACCCCGCAGGAGGCGACCCGCGCCATGGAGACGGCGCAGGAACGCAACCTGGAGTGGCAGAACGACCCCAAGTGGAACGACAAGACCCGCGAGGACGAGGCGGACACCCCTTAGGAGGGTCGGGCTCCTACCAGCGGCTGGGCGGCGGCGCGGTCAGCTGATCGGCCAGCCGCGCCAGCCGGTCCCGGAACCGCCGGGGTCCGCGCCGCACCGGCAGGCTGTTCTCCCCGGCCGCCGCGCTGACCAGGTGCTGCACGGTGTCCAGATCCAGTTCGGCGCCGCCGTCCGGCACCGAGAGCGCCTCGTGCGCGAGGGTGCCCAGATCCGGGTCCCCGCCGTCCAGGGACAGTACGGTCGCCCCCGCGCGCCGGGCGTCGTGGACCCGCTCCAGCAGCCCCTCGCCGGGCTCCCCGGGCGCCACCACCAGCAGCGTGTGCCCGCGCCGGGCCGCCTCCAGCCTGCCCAGCCCCACCGACAGGTGCGGCGGCTCACCGGGCAGCACGTTGTGGCGTACGAGCGTCGGCGCCAGCTCCGGCAGACCCGACCAGGCGGCCTCGTCCACCAGGTGCGCCGCCAGGTGCCAGGGCTCGTATCCCGCGGTCCCCACCAGCAGCAGATTCCCGCCGCCCGGAACGACGGACCGGCGCAGCGAGCCGGCGAAGCGGCGCGCGGCGCCCGGCCACTGCGTACCGGCGAGCACCTCGCGCAGCAGCGCGACCCTCACGGCATCCATATTCGGCATCTTGCACCACGCATGGGATAGAGGGGAGCGCTTCCCTCCCCTTCGGCTGCCCTCCGAGTGCCCTTCGACTGTGAACTACCCGGCAGTACGCTCGCCTCCATGACTTCCTCAGACAGCACGCAGAAGCCGCCGGCCAAGGACCCCTGGGACCTGCCGGACGTGTCCGGCCTCGTCGTCGGCGTCCTCGGCGGCACCGGCGACCAGGGCCGGGGCCTCGCCTACCGGCTCGCCCGGGCCGGACAGAAGGTGATCATCGGCTCCCGCGCCGCCGAGCGCGCGCGGAGCGCCGCCGACGAACTGGGCCTCGGCGTGGAGGGCGCGGACAACGCCGAGTGCGCCCGCCGCAGCGACATCGTCATCATCGCGGTGCCGTGGGAGGGCCACGCCAGGACCCTCGAAGCGCTGCGCGAGGACCTCGCGGGCAAGCTCGTCGTGGACTGCGTCAACCCGCTGGGCTTCGACAAGCAGGGCGCGTACGCCCTCCAGGTCGAAGAGGGGAGCGCCGCCCAGCAGGCCGCGGCCCTGCTCCCGGACTCCCGCGTCACGGCGGCCTTCCACCACCTCTCGGCGGTCCTGCTCCAGGACGAGTCGATCGACGAGATCGACACCGACGTGATGGTCCTCGGCGAATCCCGCGCCGACACGGACATCGTCCAGGCCCTGGCCGCCCGCATCCCCGGCATGCGCGGGGTCTTCGCGGGCCGCCTGCGCAACGCCCACCAGGTCGAGGCCCTGGTCGCGAACCTGATCTCCACCAACCGCCGCTACAAGGCCCACGCGGGCCTGCGCCTCACGGACGTCTGAGCGGGACACCGTGCGGCGGCGTCCTCGCCGGCCTTACGGCAGCACTGCGGGGCATGGGGGACACTGGAGGGGCTCGACCCCGTTCAGTGTCCCCGAGGAGCTCTTCCCATGCCCCGCCTTGCCGTCTTCGCCGTTGTCGTCTGCGTCCTTGCGGTGGCCGCGGCCGTCGTCGCCTTCGTGGAGGGCAGCTTCCTCGGGATCGTCTGGGTGCTGCTGGCGGGCCTGACGTCCAACATGGCCTGGTACTACCTGCGTAAGGCGAAGGCCGAGAAGGCCGCCGCCACCCGCTAGCTAGCGGGTCTCCGAGCAGAGGCCGTCGCCGTCCTGCCAGAAGCGGTAGAGGTCGTAGCCGCAGTACCGCTCCAGGTCCGACACGCCGAGTGCGGACAGGACGCCGTGCACGACGTCGAAGAAGAACGCGTTGACCCCCGGGATCCACAGCAGTGCGAAGACCGCGATCAGGCCGAACGGCGCCAGCGGCTCCATCTCGCGGCGCACCCGGTACGACAGCCAGGGCTCGATGACCCCGTAGCCGTCGAGGCCCGGCACCGGCAGGAAGTTCAGGATCGCCGCCGAGACCTGGAGCAGCGCGAGGAAGGCGAGCGCGTAGCGGAAGGGCATCGGCACCCCGTCGAGGGCGTCCAGCCAGAACGGGGCCGTGCAGACGACGGCGAAGGCCACGTTGGTGAGCGGGCCCGCCGCCGAGATGAGGCTGTGCTTCCAGCGGCCCCGGATCCGGTCGCGCTCGATGTAGACGGCGCCGCCGGGCAGGCCGATCCCGCCCAGGATCACGAAGATCACCGGCAGGACGATGCTGAGCAGCGCGTGCGTGTACTTGAGCGGGTTCAGCGTCAGGTATCCCTTGGCGCCGACCGTGAGGTCGCCGCCGTGCAGGGCGGTGCGGGCGTGCGCGTACTCGTGCAGGCAGAGGGAGACGATCCACGCCGACGTCACGAAGAGGAACACGGCGAGCCCGGTGCTCGCCGCGTACTGCGTCCACACGGCCCAGCCGGTCACGGCCATGACGGCGACGATGCCGAGGAATACCGAACTGATGCGCCGCTCGCCGCGGCTGCCCTGATGACCCATGCGGGGAAACCTATCCCGGGCGTCCACCGGAAATGAGTTCGGGGCCGGGGCCGGGTCCGGGGACAATGGGCCGGTGCGTTACGCGATTCTCGGCACCGCCCAGGCCATCCACGACGACGGGACTCCCGTCGCCGTCGGCGGAGCGCGCCTGCGGGCGCTGCTGACCGCGCTCGCGCTGCGGCCGGGGCGGGTGGTTCCGGCCCGGCTGCTGGTCGCCGAGGTGTGGGACGGCGACCCGCCGGCCGACGCCGTGGCCGCCTTGCAGGCGCTGGTCGCCCGGCTGCGGCGGGCGCTGGGGCACGCGGCCGTGCGCTCCGCGGAGGGCGGCTACCAGCTGGTCGCGGAGCGCGAGGACGTCGACCTGTACCGCTTCGAGCGGCTGGCCCGGGCCGGGGACGGGGCGCGGGATCCGGCCGAGGCCGCGGCCCTGTACGACGAGGCCCTCGCCCTGTGGCGCGGGCCGGCGCTCGCCGACCTGCCGGACCCGGCCGCGGAGGCCGCGCGCTGGGAGGCCGTACGGATGGACGCGCGCCGGGGCCGGCTCGCGGCGGCCCTGGCCCTGGGCGAGGCGGAGCGGTCGCTGCCGGAGCTGACCGCGCTGTGCGCGAGGCAGCCGCTGGACGAGCCGTTGCAGGCGCTGCGCATCCGGGCCCTGCGCGACGCGGGCCGCCCCGCGCAGGCGCTGGCCGCCTACGACACCGTCCGCCGGGACCTGGCCGCCCGCCTGGGCACGGCCCCGGGCCCCACCCTGCGCGCCCTCCACGCCGAACTCCTGAACTCCCCCGGCGCCGAGCCGGCGACCTCACCCCGGCCGCAACCGCACGGCCTGAGCGGTGCCCACGGCGCGGTGTCCGGGACAGCCGGCCGGCCGCCCGCCTCCGGCGCGGCCGGGCATCCGGCCCACGCGGGCCCGCACTCCGGCGCGGGCGGTGCCCTCGGCGGGGCCGGGCAAGGCGCGTATTCGGCTTGCGGGCAGGGGAATTTGCGGGCCCGGCTCACCACCTTTGTCGGGCGCGAGGACGATATTCGCGTCATCGGGGACGATCTCGCGGGGGCGCGGCTCGTCACGCTGCTCGGGCCCGGTGGGGCCGGTAAGACGCGGCTCTCGCAGGAGGCCGCCGAGGCGCATCAGGCGCGCGGCGGCTGGCCCGACGGGGTGTGGCTGGTCGAGCTGGCTCCCGTGGACGACCCGGACGACGTCGCCGAGGCCACCCTCGCCGCGCTCGGCGCCCGCGAGACCAAGCTGCGCGGCGCCGCCGCCGAGGAACTGCGGGCGCTGACCGACCGGACCGGGGACCACCCCCTGGACCGCCTCGCAGAGCACTGCGCCCGGCGGCGGATCCTGCTGCTGCTCGACAACTGCGAGCACGTCATCGGCGCGGCCGCCGAGCTCGCCGAACGCCTCCTCACGCACTGCCCCGGCGTCCAGATCCTGGCCACCAGCCGCGAACCCCTCGGCGTGCCGGGCGAGTCCCTGCGCCCGGTGGAACCGCTGCCCGACCCCATCGCGCTGCGGCTGCTCGGCGACCGCGGGGCCGCCGCCCGCGCCGGGTTCACCGTGGACGAGGACCCGGCCGCCGCCGCCGAGATCTGCCGCCGCCTCGACGGCCTGCCCCTCGCCATCGAGCTGGCCGCCGCCCGGCTGCGGCTCCTGACGCCGCGCCAGATCGCCGACCGGCTCGACGACCGCTTCCGGCTCCTGACCAGCGGCGCCCGTACGGTCCTGCCCCGCCAGCAGACCCTGCGCGCGGTCGTGGACTGGTCCTGGGACCTGCTCGACGAACCCGAACGCACCGTCCTGCGCCGCCTCTCCGTCTTCGCCGGCGGCTGCGATCTTCCCGCCGCCGAGGCCGTCTGCGCCGACCCGTCCTACGACGCCGCGGACGTGCTCGGCTCCCTCGTCGACAAATCCCTCGTCGTCGCCGCCCCCGGCCCCGACGGCTCGGCCATGCGCTACCGCCTCCTGGAGACGGTCGGCGAGTACGCCGCCGAGCGCCTCGCCGAGGCCGGCGGCGACCGCGAGGGCACCGAGCGCCGCCACCTCGTCCATTACCGCGAACTGGCCCGGACCACCGAGCCCCTGCTGCGCGGACACGGACAGCGGGCCGCGACCGAGCGGCTCGCCACCGAGTACGAGAACCTCCGTACCGCCCTGCGCCGCGCCGTCGCCGCCCGCGACGCCGGCGAAGTGCTCTGCCTCGTCCACTCCTTGAGCTGGTACTGGCACATGCACGACCTGTCCACCGAGTCCCGCCACTGGTCGGAGGCGGCCGCGGCGCTGGGCCCCAACCCCTTCGCGCCGCCCCTCCTCCCCGCCGAGCCCGTGTACGAGCGGATCGTCGACACGCCCCCGCCCTACACCGGCGAGCTGCTCACCGAGGCCTGGCGCGGCGTCCAGCTGATCCGGCTGGCCGCCCGCGACCAGAACAGCGACAACTGGGACACCCCGGAGGTCCGCGCCCAGATCGACGGCGTGCTCGCCACCTACCGGCCCGGGCTCCCGCAGACCTGCCGGTCCCCCTCCGCCCTCTGGGTCTACGCCGTCATGATCGCGGGCGATTCCCGGCTGCTCCAGCGCGTCGTGGACGAGACCGTCGAGGCCTCCCGCGCGTTCGGCTACCGCTGGGAGCTCGCCTCCGCCCTCCAGATCCGGGCCAACATCCTCGCCAACCGCGCGGACTGGGCCGGCGACGCCTCCCGCGACGCCGAGGAGAGCCTGGCCATCTTCCGCGAGCTCGGCGACGACTGGGGCTGCGCCGAGGCGCTGTCGGCGCGCGCCGAGTCCCGGGAGAAGCGCGGCACGTACGCGCTGGCCGCCGAGGACTTCCGCGCCGCGATCGAGCACGCCGAACGCCTGGGCGCCAAGGCCCAGGTGACCGTGCTGCGCGTACGGATGGCCGGGACCCTGGTCGAGAACGGGGAGGCCGAGGAGGCCGAGGCGATCCTCAGCGAGATCGTCGCCACGGTGCGGCGGTACGGCAACGAGGCCATGCCCGCCGCCCGGCTGTTCCTCGCGGGCATCCTCGGCCGCACCGGCCGGACCGCCGAGGCCCGGGTCCAGCTCCAGGCGCTGCGCGAGGACTTCGCGCTCGGTGCGTACGCCGTCTTCGACGTGTTCCTCCTCGCCACGTTGGCCTGGCTGGACAACCAGGAGGGCAAGTACGAGGACGCGCTCCTGCGGGTCCGCGAGGCCGGGGCCAGGGTCCAGGACCCGCTCGTGCTGATGGTCGCCCCGCAGCTGCCCGCCGTGTACCTGCTGACGGGCGCCGTCTCCCTCGTCTCGCGCGGCGGACCGCGGGGGGCGTACGACGCCGCCCGCCTGCTCGGCGCGTACCGGGCCCACCTGCCGCCCGGGCACTTCCCCATCACCACCGAACGCGAGGATGCCGCCCACGCCGAGAAGCTGGCGCGGGCGGCGCTCGGTGACGCCGCCTACGAGACGGCGTACGCCGAAGGCGGCGGGCTCACCCAGGAGGGGGCCACCGCCCTCATCTGACCCGGCCCCCGGCCGGTGTCCGTCCGGGACGCGATCCGGAGTGGACCGGTCCGCGGGTCAGGTCTTCTGGCGGAACCTGCGGACCGCGAGCGGCATGGTGGCCGCCGTGAGGACGAGCGACCAGGCCAGGGTCATCCACACCGAGTCGCCGACCGGAGTGCCGTTGATCAGCGCGCGGGCGGCGTCGGCCAAGTTGGACAGCGGGTTGTAGTCGGTGAAGGACTGCAGCCAGCCGGGCATCGTGGACGGCGGGGCGAAGATCGAGCTGCCGAACTGCAGCGGCATCAGGACGATCATCGCCATGCCCTGGACGGCCTGCGCGGTCTTCAGGGTGAGACCGAGCAGCACGAAGATCCACATCAGTGAGGCGCCGAAGACGGCCGCCAGACCGATGGCGAGGAACAGCCCCAGCACCGAGCCCTTGATCGACAGGCCGAGCATGAAGCCCACGCAGAGCAGGATCGCGATGGCGACCATCATCCGGCCGACCTCGACGACGATCTTGGCGATGAGGACCGAGGACCGGGCGATGGGCATGGACCGGAACCGGTCCATCACACCCTTCTTGAAGTCGTCGTTGACCCCGGTGCCCACTCCCATCGCGATGTTCATGCCCATCATGGCCATGAGGCCCGGGACCACGTAGTTGACGTAGTCACCCTGGTTGCCCTTGCCGGAGATGGCGCCACCGAAGACGAAGACGAACAGCAGCGTGAAGATGATCGGCATGAACAGGACGTCGAACATCGACTCCGGGTCCTGCTTGATCTGCAGGACGTTGCGGCGCACCAGGGCGCCGATGTGCCGCAGGTTGGACCGCAGGCCGATCCGGCCCTCGTCGGGGTGGCCGGCCACCGAGGCCGGACCAGGCACGGCCGGAGCGGGCTTCGTCGTGGTTACGGTGCTCATGCCGCGACCTCCTCGGTCTTCTCGGTGGGGACGGAGTCCGCGACGAGGCTCGGCTTCTGGCCGGTGATGGACAGGAACACCTCGTCGAGGCTGGGCAGGTAGGTGCCGAGGTCGGCGATGGCGTACCCGCGGGCGGCCAGCAGACCGACCACGGCGGTCAGCTGCTCGTCGCTCAGGATCGGAACCAGCAGCACGCCCTCGTCCGGTACGGCCTGGGTGCCGGCCACGCCGTCCAGTCCGGCCTCGGCCAGCGAACGGGCCATGCCCGGCAGGTCCGAGGAGGCCACGGGGCGGATCTTCAGGGTGCGGCCGCCGACGCGGGCCTTCAGCTCGTCGACCTTGCCCTTGGCGATGACCTTGCCGCGGTCGATGACCGTCAGCTCGCTGGCGAGCTGCTCGGCCTCCTCCATGTACTGGGTGGTGAGCAGGACGGTGGCGCCCTCGGCGACCAGCCGCTGGACCTCGTCCCACACCTCGTTGCGGGTGCGCGGGTCGAGACCGGTCGTCGGCTCGTCGAGGTAGAGCACGGCCGGGTTGCCGACCAGCGAGGCGGCGAGGTCGAGCCGGCGGCGCATGCCGCCGGAGTAGTTCATGGCGGCTTTCCTGGCCGCCTCGGTCAGGGAGAAGCGCTCCAGCATCTCGTCCGCGCGACGGCGGGCGTCCTTGCGGGAGAGGTCGAGCAGCCGCCCGATCATGTAGAGGTTCTCCCAGCCGGAGAGCTTCTCGTCGACCGAGGCGTACTGGCCGGTCAGGCCTATGGTGCGGCGCAGCTGCCGCGGCTGGCGGACCACGTCGTAGCCCGCGACGGTCGCCGTTCCGGCGTCCGGGACGATCAGGGTGGAGAGGCAGCGGACCAGCGTCGTCTTGCCGGCCCCGTTGGGCCCCAGGACCCCGAGGACCGTGCCCTCGCGGACCTCGAGGTCGACACCGTCGAGGGCTTTGGTCTCGCCGTAGTGCTTGACCAGCCCCCGTACTTCCACGGCGTTGGGGCTCTTGTCGTTTCGCGTCATGTCCACCATGGGACCAGCCGCCACTGACAAAGCACCGACAGCCGGCCGACAGCCGACCGACGGGCAGCCGACGGCCCGCCGGCGTACGGGTCGCCGGCGGGCCGTCGCAGCCGCTCACCCCATCAGTGGAAGGCGTGCTCTTCCTGCGGGAACGTTCCGCCGACCACGTCCTCGGCGAAGGCCTTCGCCGCGTCGCCCATGGTCTCGCGCAGCTTCGCGTACTGCTTCACGAACCGCGGCAGCTTCCCGGCGGTCAGGCCCATCATGTCGGTCCACACCAGAACCTGCGCGTCGCACTGCGCGCCCGCGCCGATGCCGACCGTCGGGATGTGCAGGGACCGGGTGACCTCGGCGGCCAGCTCGGCCGGAACGAGCTCCAGCACCACCGCGAAGGCGCCCGCGTCCTGCGCCGCCTTCGCGTCGCGCAGCAGCTGGTGCGCGGCCTCGTCGCCGCGGCCCTGCACCCGGTACCCCATGGCGTTGACGGACTGCGGGGTCAGGCCCAGGTGGGACATGACGGGGATGCCGGACTGCACGATCAGCTCGGTCTGGTGCAGCGAACGCGCGCCGCCCTCCAGCTTCACCGCTCCGACCCCGGCCTCCTTGACGAGGCGGGTGGCGCTGCGCAGCGCCTGCACGGCGCCTTCCTGGTACGAGCCGAACGGCATGTCACCGATGACCAGCGCGCGGCTCGTACCGCGCACGACGGCCGCCGACAGCATGGTCATCTGATCCATCGTCACCGGCACGGTGGAGTCGTAGCCGAGGTGGCAATTGCCCATCGAGTCGCCGACGAGGATGACCGGGATGCCGGCCTCGTCGAAGACGGACGCGGTCATCGCGTCGTAGGCGGTGAGCATGGGCCACTTCTCGCCGCGTTCCTTGGCGAGGGTGAGGTCGCGGACGGTGATGCGCCGGGTGCCCGTGCCTCCGTACAGGGTGCGGGGGTCCGACGGAGATGCTGCTGCGGGTTCGCGGGCAGGCGAAACGGCATGCGTCATTGCAACTGCTCCTTGTGTCATCTCGAGGCGCCCTCACGGCGTCCCCGGACTCACCCACCATGGTGGCATCCGTGTGGCCGGAGGCGGAAGTGCTGCGAGGAGCGCGCCGGGCCCGCGGCATTCAATGTGCGCGTTTCGTGACAAGCGGAACCCCTGGCGCACGGCCGTTCGTCCTCCCGGACGTACGACCGTGACAGGCGGTCGTGACGTACGGCACGGAAGGCTCCGGTCATCGCCTAGGGTCAAGGGGCGGGGACGGAGCGCGAGCACGGCAGTGAGGGCAGTGGCATGGCACAGGCGTACATGACGGAGTCGGGGAACGGCGGCTCGGACCCCGAGCCCTCCGCATCCCGTTTCCGGCGCCGGCTGGCCGAACTGGGCCGCGATCCCGGAATCTGGCGGCGCGGATGGGTCCTGGCCGCGATCGCCGTACTCATCTCGCTGGTCATGGTCTTCCACGCGGAGCTGCCCAACGACGTGGGCAACCTCGGCAGCCTCACCGAGACCTTCCTGCCCTGGCTGGGCCTGGCCGTCCCGGTCCTGCTGGCCGGCGCCGTGTTCCGCAAGTCCGCGACCGCGCTCATCGCGATACTGCTGACGGCCGCCGTCTGGGCGAACCTCTTCGGCGGCCTGGTCAGCGACAAGTCCGGCTCCGGCGGCAACCTCGTGGTCGCCACGCACAACGTCGACGCCGACAACGCCGACCCGCGCGGCACCGCCGAATCGGTCGCCGGGTCCGGGGCCGACGTCCTGGCCCTGACCGAGCTCAAGGGCAGCGCCGTCCCCGTCTACGAGAAGGCCCTGGCGGGCACGTACAAGTACCACTCGGTCGAGGGCACGGTCGGCCTGTGGAGCAAGTACCCGCTGAGCGCCAGCGCGCCGGTCGACATCAGAATGGGCTGGACCCGGGCCATGCGCGCCACCGTCGACACCCCGCACGGGAAGGTCGCCGCCTTCGTCGCCCACCTCCCCTCCGTCCGGGTCAAGCTGAACGCCGGCTTCACCGCGAACCAGCGCGACGACAGCGCCGACGCGCTGGGCGCCGCGCTCGCCGCCGAACCGCTGAAGAAGGTCATCCTGCTGGGCGACCTCAACGGCACCATGAACGACCGCGCCCTGTCGGAGGTCACCTCGCAGATGCGCTCCACCCAGGGCGCGGCGGGCGACGGCTTCGGCTTCAGCTGGCCGGCGCAGTTCCCGATGGCCCGGATCGACCAGATCATGGTCCGCGGGATCCGGCCGGAGGCCTCCTGGACCCTGCCCCGCACGGGCAGCGACCACCTCCCGGTCGCGGCCCGGGTCACCGTCAAACCCTGAGGGACGCGGGCACACGCCGGGGCCCCGGTCGCTACGTGTGCTCGCGCCAGCCGTTCGTGATGGGCAGCCGGCGGTCCTTGCCGAAGCCCTTCGCGGAGATCTTCGTGCCCGGCGGGTACTGGCGGCGCTTGTACTCCGCCGCGTCCACCATCCGCAGGGTCCTGGCGACCAGCTCACGGTCGAAGCCGCCCTCGACGATCGCCTCGAAGCCCTGGTCGCGGTCCACGTACAGGGCCAGGATCGCGTCGAGCACCGGGTAGTCCGGCAGCGAGTCCGTGTCCACCTGGCCCGGGCGCAGCTCGGCGCTCGGCGGCTTCACGATCGAGTTCTCCGGGATCGGCGGGATCTCGCCGCGCTCGGCCGCGGCCCGGTTGCGGTAGGTGGCGAGCCGGAAGACGTCCGTCTTGTAGACGTCCTTGATCGGGCCGTACGCGCCCACCGAGTCGCCGTACAGGGTGGAGTAGCCGACGGCCAGCTCCGACTTGTTGCCCGGGGCCAGCACGATGTGGCCCTCCTGGTTGGAGACCGCCATCAACAGGGTGCCGCGCAGCCGGGACTGCAGGTTCTCCTCGGCCAGGCCGGTCAGGCCCAGCGAACCCATGTACGCGTCGAACATCGGCTCGATCGGCACGGTACGGAAGTTCAGTCCGGTGCGCTCGGCCAGGTCGGCCGCGTCACCCCTGGAGTGCTCCGAGGAGTACTTCGAGGGCATCGAGATGCCGTACACGTTCTGCGCGCCGATCGCGTCGCAGGCGATGGCGGCGACGAGCGCGGAGTCGATGCCTCCGGAGAGCCCGATCAGGACGGAGCGGAAGCCGTTCTTCTTGACGTACGCGCGCAGGCCCACGACCAGCGCGTCGTAGATCTCCTCGTCGTCGTCCAGCCGGTCGGCGTAGCCGCCCGGGACGACCGGCTCGTACGGGGCCACCGGCTCCTCGGAAAGGATCACCCGGTCGATGCGCAGTCCGTCGTCCACCACGCCCTCGGGGGCGTCGGCCCGCGCGGCGGGCAGGTCGAGGTCGACCAGGACGCAGCCCTCGGAGAACTGCGGGGCGCGGGCGATGACCTCGCCGTCGGCGTCGACGACGATCGAGTCGCCGTCGAAGACCAGCTCGTCCTGGCCGCCGATCATCGCCAGGTAGGCGAGGGTGCAGCCGGCCTCCTGGGCCCGCTTCTGCACCAGTTCGAGGCGCAGGTCGTCCTTGTTGCGCTCGTACGGAGAGGCGTTGATCGAGATCAGCAGTCCGGCCCCGGCGGCTCGGGTGGCCGGGACCCGGCCGCCCTCCTGCCACAGGTCCTCGCAGATGGCCAGGGCCACGTCGACGCCGCCCACCCGGATCACCGGCTGGGTGTCGCCCGGCACGAAGTACCGGAACTCGTCGAACACGCCGTAGTTGGGGAGGTGGTGCTTGGCGAAGCGCAGCACGACCTGCCCGCGGTGCAGCACGGCGGCCGCGTTCGCCGGGGAGCCGGCCGGGCGGCCGAGCCGGGGCGCGGCCTTCTCCGTGCGGTCGAGGTAGCCGACGACGACCGGCAGTTCGCCGAGACCCTCGGCCGCCAGCCGCCGCGCGAGCTCGCGCAGCGCGCTGCGGGAGGCCTCGACGAAGGAACCGCGCAGGGCGAGGTCCTCGACGGGGTACCCGGTCAGCATCATCTCCGGGAACGCCACCAGGTGGGCGCCCTGCTCGGCGGAGTGCCGGGTCCAGTGGACGACCGAGTCGGCGTTGGCGGCGATATTGCCGACGTGCGAGTCGATCTGATTCAGAGCGAGGCGAAGTTGAGGCACGGGGCCCAGTCTAATCGTCTTTCTGACGCGATGTCCTGGGCCCCGCCCGTTCCCGATGCCGGAACGCCGTGTCAGCCGATGGGGCCGGCGTACTTCACGTCGTCGAGCAGGGTCCCCGCGGCGATGTCCGCGCTGATGCTCTTCGTGCCCTTCGGGACCTCGAACGCCACGACCCCGCTGGCGGATTCGCCCGGCAGGATGGAGCCCCTGACCATCTTCGGAACGCCGCCGCCGCTGCCGCCGCTGTCGAAGACCATCTCGGCGGTCATGCCCTGGTCGTCGCGGACGTTGGGCACGGCGTAGATCACCTCGTGCGGGGCGGTCGAGCCGTTGGTGATGGTGATCGTGATCTGGATCGCGTTCTCGACCTGCTCGCGGGCGATGATGCCCTTCGGCTCGTACTTCTTCGGCGCCGAGAGGCTCACCTTGACGCCGTTCGGGTACGTGAAGGTCTCGCCGAACGGCAGCGCGCTGGTCAGGCCCGGGACCTGGGAGGGCGACGGGGACTTGGAGGGCGACGCGGACTTGGAGGGCCAGGGCTCACCGCTGGGGTAGAGGCTTTCCCCGTCCGCCAGTTCCTCCCGCTGCTCCTGCTGCTCCCGGTCGATCTCGCGCCCCATGCGGTCGGCGATGTCGGCGGTGAGGAAGAAGCCGAGGACCGAGACACCGAGGCCCGCCACGCCGAGGACCGTGCCCACGATGGACATCGTCTTGTGCGGGGCGCCGTTGGAGCAGCGGACGAGGGCGCCGATGCCCAGGCCGACGGCGACTGCGGCGAGCAGGGCACCGGCCCAGAACATGAAGGGGACGATGCCGATGAGCAGGGAGAAGCAGGCGACGATCAGGGCGGCGATGGCCAGGCCGTTGGTGGTCGGGGTGGCCTGCGGGTTCGCGGCGTACGGGACCCCGCCGACGCCGGGGCCGGGCGGGGCCCACGCGTTGAGGGGAGCCCCGGGTGCGCCGATCGGCTGCGCCTGCGGCGCCGGGGTGGGGGCGGGCGGGGCGAACTGCGAGGTGCCGGGGGCCGGGGCGGCGGCCGGATCCGGAGCGGGGGCCGCGGGGGTTCCGGAGGCTGCGGGGGCCTCGGGGGCCTCGGGGGCCGCCGGAGCGTCGGGGGTAGCCGGGACTGCGTGAGCTTCGGCAGCCGCCGGGGCGTCTGGGGCCGTCGTAGCCGACGGGGCCTCGGAGGTCGACGGAGCGTCAGGGTCCGAGGGAGCGTCAGGCGCCGGGGGAATCGCGGGGGTCGCCGCGGCCGGGGTCTTTTCGAGCGACAGCGGCTGCGCGGGCGACGCCGGTATGGAGGCCGTCTCGGGGACGGGGGTGCCCGTCGGCTCCGCCGGTGGGCCGGTGGGAGTGCTGGGCGGGTTCGGCGGGGTGCTCATACCGGCGGGGTCGTCCTTTTGTCGCAGCTGTCGTGATCACCGCAAGGGTGCCATGCCAACGGCCGGCGCCCACCCTCAATTTCGGTGCCCACCGCCCGGTCCCGGGGCGGCCTCGGGCGCAGCCGCCCCGGGACCGTACGACCCGCCCGCCCCTACCGCCGGTAGCCGAGCACCGTCATCATTCCGGATTCCGAGTGGTAGACGTTGCGGCAATGGATCATCCACAGGCCGGGGTTGTCCGCGTCGAAGTCCGCCGTCAGTGTCCCGCCCGGCAGGACGACCGCGGTGTCCTTGCGCGCCCCGGCGGCCCCGCCGGCCCGGCCGCCCAGGGCGAAGGTGTGCCCGTGCAGGTGCACCGGGTGCCGCTGGTCCGGCGTGTACGGCTTGCCGTCGAAGGCCCAGTCGTACGTGGCCACGGAACCGGTCAGCCGGATCCGCACCGTACGGTCCGGCTCGCGCGGGGCCAGTGCGGGCATGCGGGGGCGACGGCGGGGCACCCCTAGATCCGCAGGACCGCCAGCCGGGTGAGGAGTTCGCGGGGTGAGGGCGGGTCCGGGCCGCCGCCGGACCGGCCCGGTACGCGGGCCGCGCCCCCGAGCGGCGCGGCGCGGCGGGAGCCGGCCGGTCCGGCGCCGAGGAAGAGCAGGACGAGCCCCGTGAGCACGGCGAGGCAGACGGACATGGGGTCCATGCCGGTCCCCGGCGCGGGCACGGTCGCCGCGACGACGGCCCGGGACTGTTCCTGCCCCGGGAGCGCCGGAGTGTGGTGCGTGCCACCGTGCGCGGGCGGGCCGGGTGCCCCCGCCGAAGCAACGGAGTGGGCCGCGGGCGCGTCTTCCAAGGCGTGGGACTCAGCCGGATGACCCAAGGTGTGCATGGTGACGATGCCCAGCAACAGCGCGGCGAGCAGCAGCGACCGGGGTCCCGGCGCGGCTCGCTGAACACCGTGCGTCATGAGCGGAACCCTACCCGGGGTGGGTATCCGATCACAGGACCGACCCCGGGCGTGCTTAGGATTAGTCACACTATGTCCCCACATGGCCTCTCTCCGCGGACCGCCTGGCCGGTCGCCACCCTGATCGGCCTCGCCGGCGCCGCCTACACCGCGTGGGTACTCGAAGTCGTCCTCTCCACGGGCCTCAACCCCATCCAGACGTACGTCAGCGAGCTCGCCGCCCAGGGCCAGCCGCTCGGCGGCCTGTTCCGGGCCACCGACTTCACCGCTGGTCTGCTCGCCTTCACCGGAGGGCTGCTGGCGCTGGTCCGGCTGCTGAAGTACGCCGAGTCCCGCCGCCTCTGGGCGGTCGTCGGCTGGGCCGCGGTCACCCTCTTCGGCGCGGCCACCGCCGCCGACGCCTGGCTGCCGCTGAGCTGCACGCCCACCGTGGACCCCGAGTGCGCCGCCCGGGAGACCGCGGGGCTGGTCCCCGCCACCCATCAGGCGCATGCCGTGAGCAGCACCCTCGCCATGGCCGGGGCCCTCGTGGGGGTGGTGGCCCTGACCGTGGCAGCCCGCCGGTACGGCTGGTTCGCCCCGCTCGCCCGCTTCGGCCCCGCCCTCGTCGTCCTCGAACTGCTCGCCACCGTCTGGACCCTGTCCGCCATCGCGATGTTCACGGCGGGGCGCGGGACCTGGGCCCTCGGCGCCGGGCAGCGGCTCCAGGTACTGTTCGTCGCGCTCTGGCTGGGCCTGCTCGCCTACTCCGTCCACAAGGAAGGCCGTACGTGACACCGCGCACGCCGCCGACGCAGGTGCCGTACGCGTGCGGCATCGACCGCATCGACCGCATCGACCCCATGGACTGCCGCGACCACTTCGTCCGGGTCGACGGGATCCCCCTGCACGTGGTCGTCGAGGGCCGGGGACCCGTGTGCGTGCTCAGCGCCGGGCTCGCCATGGCCTGGTTCGACTGGGACCCGGTCGCCGTGCGGCTCGCCGCCGCGGGCCGCACCGTCGTCCGCTTCGACCGCCCGGGACACGGCCTCAGCGGCCCGGCCACCGCGCCGCCGACCACCGCCGGGGAGGCCCACCGGATCGCCGGCCTGCTGGACGCGCTGGGGCTCACCGGTCCGGTCACCGTCGTCGGGCACTCCATCGCCGGGTTCCACGCCGAGGCCTTCGCCCGCCTGTACCCGGAGCGCACCGCCGCCCTGGTCCTGGTCGACGGCAGCGTCGAGGAGGCGCCCCGTACGGCGCTGCCCGCCGCGCTGCGCACCGGCGCCGCCCGCGCCCTCGGCCGGGCGGTGACCGCCGCCGGCCTGCCGGCCGCGCTGGGGCCCCTGGCCCGGCGAGCCACCGTACGGGCCTCCCGCGCCGGCGGCCCCGACCCGGCCGCGCGGGACCTCGTACGCCGCTGCTACCGCACCGGCCGCGTCTGGCGCGGAGCCCTGCTGGAGAACTCCCGCTACCCGGACATGGCCGCCGAGCTGCTCGCCCTGCGGGCGGCCGGGGCCGGGCACCCGCTGGCCGCCCCCGCGACCGTTCTGGCCGGCCACGACGGCTCGGCGCGCTCCGGCGCACTGCGCTGGCTGGGCCGCCAGGCGGACCTCGCGGACCTGCTCGGGGCCCGCTTCGAGGTCGCCGAGCCCGCCGGACACCTGGTCATGATGGACCGCCCGGACCAGGTGGCCCGGGCGGTCCTGGACGCCGCGTCGGAGGATCAGTTCCGGGCGTAGACCTTCTCCACGAAGGTGGCGATCTGGTCCTCGGAGAGGTGCTGGGCCACATCGGCCTCGCTGATCATGCCGACCAGCTGCTTGTCCTGGATCACGGGCAGCCGCTTGATCTGGTGGCTGCCCATTTCCTCCAGCACCTCGGAGATGTCGGCGTTGGCGTCGATCCAGCGCGGGGTGCCCTCGGCCATGTCGCCGCACGTGACCTTCGACGGGTCGTGCCCCTTGGCCACGCACTTCACGACGATGTCACGGTCGGTGATGATGCCGCACAGCCGTTCGTTGGCGTCGCTGATGGGCAGCGCGCCCACATTGAGCCGGGCCATCAGTTCGGCGGCCCGGTCCAGGGTCTCGGTGGCGGGGATCCACTGGGCCCCGGGGTGCATGATCTCTGCGGCGGTGGTCATTGCGTAACCTCCTGAGCGCGCGTCGTTGCGGCAGGGCGCGGGTGCGCCCGCCTCGGCGCCCCCATCGTCATTCGGCCGTCCGGGTTACGCGACTCCACACGGTGGACGACTCCACACGGCGGAGCACACGCCCGTACGGGTGAGAGGGCGCCCCTCACCACCGTACGAGCGTGTCCGGTCAACCGCGCGGCGCGGCCCCGCGCTGCTTCAGCATGTCCGCCATCAGAGTGAGCTCCGAGAGCTGCGCGTCGACCATGCCCTGGGCCAGCGCCCGCTCGACGGGGGTCTCGCACTGCCGCGCACAGCCCTCGGCCATCGCGACGCCGCCCTTGTGGTGGTCGGTCATCAGCTGGAGGAAGAGCACCTCCGCGTCCCGGCCCCCGGCGGAGCCCAGCTGGGCCAGCTCCTCCTTGGTGGCCATGCCGGGCATCAGCGCGCCGGGCTTGGCGGCGTGCCCGGCGTGCCCCGCGCTCCCGCCGTGCCCCGCGGCCCCGCCGTGGCCCGTGCTCCCGCCGGCGGATCCCATCCAGGACATCGGGGGCTCGCCGGCCACCACCTTCGGCAGGCCCCACAGGTCCAGCCAGCCGAGCAGCATGCCGCGCTGGTTGGCCTGGGTGTTGGCGATGTCGTAGGCGAGGGTGCGCACCGCCTCGTCCTGGGTGCGGTCCCGTACGACGAAGGACATCTCGACCGCCTGCTGGTGATGCACCGCCATGTCCCGGGCGAAGCCCGCGTCCGGGGAGTGGAGCCCCGGCGTACGGGGCCGCGGCGGCGTGCCGGAATCGCCGGTCGCGGCGGCGACCGTGGCCGCCGCCGCGAACAGCAGCGCCAGCAGGACGGCCGTGCCCGCGGCCCAGTACGTACGGGGGGTACGGCGGCTCACTTGCCGGCCAGCCCGCTCGTGCAGGCCGCGCCCGGCTCCGGCGTCTGCTCGCCCTGCACGTACTTGGTGAAGAACTGCGCCACCCGGGGGTCGTCCGCCGTGTCCACGGTCAGCTGCTTGCCCCAGGCGCTGAGCATGATCGCGCCGGCCTGTTCCTTGACCGGGCTCATCAGCGTGTACGGGGTCTTGCCGACGGTCGCGGCGAGCTTGTCCACGTCGGCCGCGGGGGCCTTCTCGTTGTAGGTCACCCAGACGGCGCCGTGCTCGAGCGAGTGCACGGCGTTCACCTCGGGCACCGGGTTCTTGTAGACGTCGCCGTTGCAGTTCATCCAGCGGGGGTGGTGGTCACCGCCGACCGGGGGGTTCATCTCGTACTTCACCGGGGTCTCGACGTGATTGCGGCCCAGGTTCTTCGCGTCCCAGAGCTTCTCGCCGTCGACCGGCTTCTTGCGGATCTCCTCGGCCTCCCTGCGGAGCTGCTCGGCGGCCTCCTTCTTGCGCTGCTCGGTCTGCTTCTGGTCGATCAGCACCCAGGCTCCGAAACCGACCAGGCCGGTCACGATGACGGCGGAGGTGGTGATCGCGATGGCCTTGTTGCGCCGCTCCCGTGCCTTCTCGGCGCGGCGCATCTCGGCTATGCGCGCCTGGCGGGAGTGCGGGTCGGTGTTCTGGGGGGTCCTGCCGGACTTGCTGGCCATGTGCCCTGGTTCCTTCTGCTGAGGGGGGTGGATGGAACGCGAAACAGGAGCTGTCAGGTCCGCAGCACCTGGAGGGCATGCAGGTCGGGGGCGCGCGCCAGCGGCTCGGGCGGCCGTATCCGCCCCGCCCCGGCGGCCCCGGCGGCGGGCGACGGGGCGCCGCCCGCCACGGCCACGGCGGGCGGCGGCACGGGCAGCACGCCCGGGGTCACGTGCGGGAGGGGCGAGCAGCCGGGCAGGTCGTACGGGGACACGCAGACGGCGCGCGCGGCGCCGTGCGCCTCTACGCCCTCCTGCGCGCCTGCCTGTGCGCCCGCCTGTACGCCCTGGCGCAGGCCGGCGTGCGCGCCCGCGTACACGCCCGCGTACACGCCCGGTGCGACGTGCGGCTCGCCGGCGCGCGCACAGAGGAACACCACGCCGGCCAGCACCCCGAAGACCGTCAGGAGGACGGCACGCCGAAGCCCGCGGCGTCCGCGACGCCCCCGCTGCGTGTACTGCCGGCCCCCCATGGGCGCAGATGGTAATGCTCATGACGCGTCCGAGGTCAGTGCGGGGGTGCCGCGAGCTTTCCCGGGTGCGTAATGTGGCGGAAACCACCGCTGGCGATACTAGGTCGGCCCGACTGTGCCCCGACCGTCCAGGCGGTGGTGCACAGGCCGTCTGAACTGCGAGGATGAAGGCATGGACAAGCAGCAGGAATTCGTCCTCCGGACGCTTGAGGAGCGCGACATCCGCTTCGTGCGCCTGTGGTTCACCGACGTACTGGGCTTCCTCAAGTCCGTCGCGGTCGCCCCCGCGGAGCTGGAACAGGCCTTCGACGAGGGCATCGGTTTCGACGGCTCCGCGATCGAGGGCTTCGCGCGGGTCTACGAGTCCGACATGATCGCCAAGCCGGACCCGAGCACCTTCCAGATACTGCCGTGGCGCGCCGAGGCCCCCGGGACCGCCCGGATGTTCTGCGACATCCTGATGCCGGACGGCTCCCCGTCCTTCGCGGACCCGCGCTACGTCCTCAAGCGCATCCTGGCCAAGACCTCCGACCTGGGCTTCACCTTCTACACCCACCCGGAGATCGAGTTCTTCCTGCTGAAGGACAAGCCGCTGGACGGCACCCGGCCGGTCCCCGCCGACAACTCCGGCTACTTCGACCACACGCCGCAGAACGTGGGCATGGACTTCCGCCGCCAGGCGATCACCATGCTCGAATCGATGGGCATCTCGGTGGAGTTCAGCCACCACGAGGGCGCCCCGGGTCAGCAGGAGATCGACCTCCGCTACGCCGACGCGCTCTCCACGGCCGACAACATCATGACCTTCCGCCTGGTGATGAAGCAGGTCGCCCTGGAACAGGGCGTCCAGGCGACGTTCATGCCGAAGCCGTTCTCGGAGTACCCGGGCTCGGGCATGCACACCCACCTCTCCCTCTTCGAGGGCGACCGCAACGCCTTCTACGAGTCGGGCGCCGAGTACCAGCTCTCCAAGGTCGGCCGCTCCTTCATCGCGGGCCTCCTCAAGCACGCCGCCGAGACCGCGGCCGTGACCAACCAGTGGGTCAACTCCTACAAGCGCATCTGGGGCGGCTCCTCCCGCACCGCTGGCTCCGGCGGCGAGGCCCCCTCGTACATCTGCTGGGGCCACAACAACCGCTCGGCCCTGATCCGCGTCCCGATGTACAAGCCGGGCAAGACGGGCTCCTCCCGCGTCGAGGTCCGCTCGATCGACTCCGGCGCCAACCCCTACCTCACCTACGCCGTCCTCCTCGCGGCAGGCCTCAAGGGCATCGAGGAGGGCTACGAACTCCCGGCAGGCGCCGACGACGACGTCTGGGCCCTCTCCGACGCCGAACGCCGCGCGATGGGCATCGAACCCCTCCCGCAAAACCTCGGCGAGGCCATCTCCCTGATGGAACGCAGCGAACTGGTCGCCGAAACCCTCGGCGAACACGTCTTCGACTTCTTCCTGCGCAACAAGAAGCAGGAGTGGGAGGAATACCGCAGCGAGGTCACGGCCTTCGAACTCCGCAAGAACCTCCCGGTGCTGTAACCGCAGTTCAAAGTCTCACCGCGCACGCTCCACCCCTCCGGGCCGCCGGTCACCGACCGCCGGCCCGGAGCCGTCTCACCCACCCTGGGCCGACTGGTGGCCGTCCGACGCAGAATCCGAGGCCTCGTACAGCCCGTCCACGCCCTTCCGGCTTGTCAGTGGGGCCGGTTATCTTCACGACATGACGATTCTTGATCTTGTTCCCGGCCTGATCACGACCCGCGAGAAGATCGTGGAGGCCTACGGCGGTTCGATCTACAGCGGTGGGATCGTCCCGGCCAAGAAGTCGAAGATGGTGTTCATCTACTCCGATCCGGCCGTCGGTGAGAAGTTCGGCTACACCTTCGA
This sequence comes from Streptomyces sp. NPDC028910, assembly GCF_055564955.1. NCBI lineage: Bacteria > Bacillati > Actinomycetota > Actinomycetes > Kitasatosporales > Streptomycetaceae > Streptomyces > Streptomyces sp. NPDC028910. Next base: position 392,435 of record NZ_JBVHVF010000003.1, read on the forward strand.
TGGGCAAGCCGAGGACGACGAGTTCGGAACGTTGTACCTGTACACCGGGGCTGGGGGAGAAGGAGACCAGGAATTCGTTCGCGGTAACAAGTCACTGCTCGAGACGGCGACGAACGGGCAAGAAGTGCACCTGTTCGTTGCTCACAGCAGAGTGCCTGGCAAGAAGGAAGTCCTGCAGCGTTACGTCGGACAGGTGGTCCTCGACCCGATAGAGCCCTACGAGATCCGGTGGAGCCCCGTGGGTGACGGCACGCTGCGCCGCATCATCGTGTTCAGGCTGCGGCCCGCTGAAGGTGCCGAACTGTTGCTGCTGGAGCAGGACGCGCTGAAGCCTGCTGCTCAGACCACCGTCATTGAGCTTTCTCTGGAGCAGAAGCTCGCGAAGCTGCCGACCCAGTCTGGAACGAAGGACAAGAAGACGGAGCAGCACAGCACACCGGAGACGACCGCGAACATAACCGGTGGCACCCGCAAGGTGCTCCGCCGTGAAGGCCAGCTCGTCAAGGCCTTCGAGTCCTACCTGGAAGGGGCTGGTCACTCCTTCAAGAGCTTCCAGATCACCATCGAAGGCGAGCCGGGCGCTCTCACCCCCGATGTGTACGACGAAACCGACCACGTGCTGTACGAGGCGAAGGGGCAGACCACCCGTAACAACGTACGGATGGCAATTGGGCAGCTGGCGGACTATCGCCGGCACATCGGCAACGTCGAAAAGCTCCGCGTTGCGGTGCTCCTGCCGAGCGAGCCGACGCCTGACGTCAGGGACCTGCTCGCTGCTCAGCGGATTGCCTTGGTCTACCAGACCGAGGACGGATTCGACGGTTTTCCGCTGCCCGCCACCATCTAGCACCAGCTCGCACTGGGCCTCGTGGTGGTCCAGCCCCCTTCGCCGTTGTGCTGCCGGGTCAGTGGACTGCGGGGTGCCAGGTGGGGTGGGTGGGGGTGGTGGTTGTGTGGAGGTTGGCGTCTAGGCCTAGGACTGTTGTGGTGGTGCCGGTGGGGTCGAGGGTGGCTGATGGGGCGCCGGTGAAGATCATGCGGGATTCCGTCCAGGCGGGTGGGCCGCCGAGGGTCGTCGTGCTGATGGTGCCGCTGTGCGCGCGGCCCGCCACGACGCGGCCCGCCGCGCCGACCGCGCCGTAGCCGGCCCGGCCGCCCGCCTCCGTGATGCTGGAGACCCGGGGCCCGGCCGTGCGGCCGGCCGTGACCAGGGCGGTGCGGACGACCCCCGAGTTCGGCCGGCGAAAGTACAGGCGGACGCCCGCGCCGTCCGGGGACGCCGAGAGGGGGACCGTCGTGGCGGGCAGGCCCGTCGGGGACGGTCCGAGCAGCGGGGAGCCCGGGGTGGACTGGGTCCAGGCCAGGACCGACTTCGTGGTCGTGGCGTACACGTAGCGCCGCCCGGCGGCGTCGACCGCCGTCACCAGGTCGCTCTGCAGGTCCTCGCCGCCCAGCCGCTGCCAGGCGGAGAACCCGCCGTCCGGCTGCTGGGTGGTCGCGCGCAGGGTGCGGCGGGAGTCGCGCAGGTAGACGGTGAGGCGGCCCTCCGCGTCCACGGCCGCCGCGGGGGCGCTGATCGCCGAGGTGCCGTCCTCGTCGCCCTGCTCGGGGGTGCCGAGCGACTGCCACGGGCCGAACGGGCCGTCGGGCGCCGACTGGGCGGCGTACACGACCTCGCGCCGGTAGTCCCAGGGCGCGGGCCCGAAGACGGTGCGGGTGGTGAGGGCGGCGACGCGGCCGCCGGGGAGGCGGGCGGTCGTCGCCCCCGGGTCGATGCCCGTGCCCGGGAGGAGGACCGGGCCCGCCCAGTCGCCGCCGGGGCTCCGCGTCCAGTACGCGGTCCGGCCGTCCAGCGTGGCGAACGCCCACAGGCGGCCGGGCGTTCCCTCCGTCAGCCAGGAGGTGCTGTCGGCGCGGGTGTAGCGCAGCGACTGGGCCCAGTTGCGCCCGGTCGGGTTGCCCGCGACCTTCCGGTCGCCGCAGCCCGAGGGGCTGCCGCAGTAGTCCCGGTGGTCCTGCCAGGCGTAGGTCCTCAGGTAGCCGGTCTTCGTCTCGGCCGTCTGCGGGTCCAGCGAGTGGGGGAGGGTGCCGTTGTGGTAGCCGAGGTAGCTCTGGACCGAGAAGTGCGGGCGGCTGCGGACCTGGGCGGCGTAGGCGGCGGTGGCCGCCTGCACGAAGCGCGCGCCGTACATGTGGTCCTGGTGGTCGGTGTACCTGCCGTTGTCCCCGTAGCGGCCGGGGGTCGGGTCCTGCATCCGTATCGTCGTCGGCCGGTACCGCTCCAGGACCCCGGCTATGGCCTGTACCAGCTGGTCCTTCGTGTACGTGAACGGCTGCTTGACCGGGGTGCCGGAGGTCAGCTGGGCCTCCAGCGCCGGTATCCGGCCGTTCCACAGGCCGCGCAGGCTCTCGGGGGTGTCCGCGCCCGTGCTGCGGGCCTCGCGCAGCATCAGCCACACCAGGTTGACCTGCGGCTTCGCCATCAGGACGTCGACTTCGGCCCGGCCGCCGCCGGCGGTGGCCATGACCGTGCGCTTCCACGCGCTGGTGCGGTCCCCGGTGGCTATCTGGGCGTACGCGGAGCGGATGCCGTTCTGCCGGGCCTCCGCGTAGTGGGCGTGGTCGGCGGGCTGCTCGGGGTCCCTGGCCGCGCCGCCGCGGGCCTCGTTGCGGCCGTCGGCCTCGCCGGAGGTGAGGTACGCGGTGGTGACCCGGGCGCCGGACAGCAGCGATCGGCTGAGGTCGGGGTTCATGAAGAACAGGTCGTCATCGGGGTGCGCGACGACGTGGACGACCGACCCGGCGGTGACGCTCGCGGGGCGGACGGTCGCGTTGTTCTCCTGAGCGGCCCCGGCCCCGGCCCCGGCCTCGGCCGCGGTCTGCCGGCCGGTGGCCACGGAAAGCACGCCGGTGGCGCCGGCTGTCAGCACGGTGAGCAGAGCCGCGAAGCGGCGACGGGTCACGGGCATCGGTCACGCCTTGGGTTCGTTCGTTCCGGGCGGGAGAAACCGCTGAGCAGTCAGAGAGAGGCCGAATGCGGGACCTCGGTTCACCGATTCCGCCGATGATTCACTCCTGCTTTCCGAAAGAACCGGGCGTGTGGGCGCTGTTGGACGCCGTTCGTCCGCCTCTCGGGTCAACCGACGTCCCCGGGAAGGGCCTTGCTACGGAGCCGAGTTGCGCGGGTCCGGTCGGCGGGGAGCGGTCCCCCTCACACGCACAGCATTCGGATCATCCGATAAGCCCCGCCGTGGTACGTGTCGGTGAGTCGAACGCCTGATCCGGCTACGCTCACCCCAGGCACGCCAGTAGTGGCAGTAGTGGCAGTAGTGCAGGCAGTAGCAGCAGTGGCAGCGACAACCGCAGGAGGCGGCGGGATGACAGTCCCGGGACGCAGGAGCAGCACCTTCACCCAGCTGCTGCGCAGCGGTTTCACCGACCCCTCCACCGCCGCCCGGCTGCTCGATGCCGCCGCGCTGGCCTCCGTACGCGCCGATCCGGTGCTGCTGGACGCCCTCGGGGCGACCGCCGACCCCGACCTCGCCCTCCGCGGGCTCGTACGGCTCGCCGAGGCGCAGCCGCCCGACGAGCTGCCCGGGCTCCTCGACACCCTCGTCAGCGCCAAACCGCTGCGCGACCGGCTGCTCGGCGTGCTCGGCGCCTCCGAGGCCCTCGGCGACCACCTCGCCCGCCACCCCCGCGACTGGCTGAGCCTCGTCACCTACGAGGCCGCCGATCTGCACCCCGGGCTGCCCGAGTTCGAGCGCGGGCTCGCCGACGCCCACGACCCCGTCACCCTGCGCGTCGCCTACCGCCGCTGCCTGCTCTCCATCGCCGCCCGGGACGTCTGCGGCACCATCGACGTCGCCGAGACCGCCGCCGAGCTCGCCGACCTCGCCACCGCCACCCTCCGCGCGGCCCTGCGGATCGCCTCCGCCGCCGCCCCCGAGGACGCCGCCCAGTGCCGGCTCGCCGTCATCGCCATGGGCAAGTGCGGCGGCAACGAGCTGAACTACGTCTCCGACGTCGACGTCATCTTCGTCGGCGACGCACCCACCGGAGCCGACGAGGGAAAGGCCCTCCAGGCCGCCACCCGCCTCGCCTCCCACCTCATGCGGATCTGCTCCGAGACCACCGTCGAGGGCACCATCTGGCCCGTCGACGCCAACCTCCGCCCCGAGGGCCGCAACGGGCCCCTCGTGCGCACCCTCGCCTCCCACATGGCCTACTACCAGCGCTGGGCCAAGACCTGGGAGTTCCAGGCGCTCCTCAAGGCCCGCGCCGTGGCCGGCGACGAGGCCCTGGGCGCCGAGTACATCGACGCCATAACGCCCCTGGTCTGGCAGGCCGCCGAGCGCGAGAACTTCGTCGCCGACGTCCAGAAGATGCGCCGCCGCGTCGTCGACAACATCCCCGCCGCCCAGGTCGACCGCGAGCTCAAACTCGGTCCCGGCGGCCTGCGCGACGTCGAGTTCGCCGTTCAGCTGCTCCAGCTCGTGCACGGCCGCAGCGACGCCACCCTGCGCTCCGGCACCACCCTCGACGCCCTGCACGCCCTCGCCGCCGGCGGCTACGTCGGCCGCGCCGACGCCTCCCAGCTGCACGACGCGTACCGCTTCCTGCGCGCCATGGAGCACCGCATCCAGCTCTACCGGCTGCGCCGCACCCACCTCGTCCCCGAGGACGAGAACGACCTGCGGCGCCTCGGGCGCTCCATGGGCCTGCGCACCGAACCCGTCGCGGCGCTCAACAAGGCCTGGCGCCGGCACGCCTCCGTGGTGCGCCGCCTGCACGAGAAGCTCTTCTACCGGCCGCTGCTCGACGCCGTCGCCCAGCTCGCCCCCGGCGAGACCCGGCTCTCCCCGCGCGCCGCGGGCCAGCGCCTCGAAGCCCTCGGGTACGCCGACCCGGCCTCGGCCCTGCGCCACCTCGAAGCGCTCGCCTCCGGCGTCACCCGCAAAGCCGCCATCCAGCGCACCCTGCTGCCGGTCATGCTCGGCTGGTTCGCCGACTCCGCCGACCCGGACGCGGGCCTGCTCGGCTTCCGCAAGGTCTCCGACGCCCTCGGCAAGACCCCCTGGTACCTGCGTCTGCTCCGCGACGAGGGCGCCGCCGCCGAGAACCTCGCCCGCGTCCTGTCCGCCGGACGCCTCGCCCCCGACCTGCTCCTGCGCGCTCCCGAAGCCGTGGCCCTGCTCGGCGACCCCGAAGGCCTGCAACCCCGTACGCACGAGGCGCTGCGGCAGGAGGTCCTCGCCGCCGTCGGCCGCGCCGAGAACCCCGAGGCCGCCGTCGCCGCCGCCCGCGGCGTGCGCCGCCGCGAACTCTTCCGCACCACCGCGGCCGACATCATCGGCTCCTACGGTACGGAGGACAGCCCGGCCGAGGAGGACCACGGAGCCCTCGTCGACCGGGTCGGCGGCGCCGTCTCCGACCTCACGGCCGCCACCGTCGCCGGAGCCCTGCGCGCCGCCGTCCAGAGCAACTGGGGCGACACCCTGCCCACCCGCTTCGCCGTCATCGGCGTCGGCCGCTTCGGCGGGCACGAGCTCGGCTACGGCTCCGACGCGGACGTCCTCTTCGTCCACGAACCGCGGGAGGGCGTCGACGAACAGGAGGCCGCGAAGGCCGCCCAGAGCGTCATCGCCGAGATGCGCCGGCTGCTCCAGCTGCCCAGCACCGACCCCCCGCTGCTCATCGACGCCGACCTGCGGCCCGAGGGCCGCTCCGGCCCGCTGGTGCGCACGCTGGCCTCGTACGCCGCGTACTACCGGCGCTGGTCCCTGACCTGGGAGAGCCAGGCCCTGTTGCGCGCCGAGCCGGTCGCCGGCGACGAGGAGCTCGGCCGCCGCTTCATCGACCTGATCGACCCGCTGCGCTACCCGATGGAGGGCCTCGGCGAGGACGCCGTACGGGAGATCCGCCGGCTCAAGGCCCGGATGGAGTCCGAGCGGCTGCCCCGAGGCGCCGACCCGACCCTGCACACCAAGCTGGGCCGCGGCGGGCTCAGCGACGTCGAGTGGACCGTCCAGCTGATCCAGATGCGGCACGCCTGGGCCGAACCGGGTCTGCGCACCACCCGCACCCGCCGGGCCCTCGCGGCCGCCCACGCGGCCGGGCTGATCCCCACCGAGGAGGCGCAGATCCTCGACGAGGCGTGGGTGCTGGCGACCCGGGTCCGCAACGCCGTGATGCTGGTCCGCGGCCGCGCCGGGGACACCTTCCCCTCCGAGGCCCGCGAACTGGCGGCGGTGGGCCGCTACCTCGGCTACGCCGAGGGCACGGTCGGCGAGATGCTGGACGACTACCGGCGCATCACCCGGCGCGCCCGCGCGGTCGTCGACGAGCTCTTCTACGGGGCGTAGACGTGCCCGCCGCCGACACCGTCCTGACCGGAGCCCGCGTCCGCACCCTCGACCCCGGCCGCCCCGGAGCCCGCGCCGTGGCCCTGCGCGACGGCGCGGTCGTGGCCGTCGGCGACGAGGCCGACGTACGGGACTGGCGCGGCCCCGGCACCGAGCTGATCGACCTCGGCGGCGCCACCCTCACCCCCGGCCTCACCGACGCCCACAGCCACCCCGTCTGGGGCATCGAGATGGCGGGCGGCACCGACCTCTCCGCCGTCCGCGACCTCGACCAGCTGCGCGCCGCCTTGCGCGCCGCCGAGCGCGACCGGGGATGGGTGGTGGGCCACGGCCTCGACCACAACGCCTTCGGCGGGCACCCCGTCGACCGGGCCCTGATCGAGGAGGCGCTGGGCGGCGCCCCCGCCCTCCTGCGCCTCTACGACGGCCACTCCGCCCTCGTCTCGGGCGCGGCCCTCGCCGCCGCCGGCATCACCGGCCCCCGCGCCTTCGCCCAGCGCTCCGAGATCGTCTGCGACCGCGAGGGGCGTCCCACCGGTCACCTCGTCGAGCACGCGGCGATGGCCCTCGTGGGCGCCCTCGTCCCCAAGCCCCGGCCGGCCGAGCGCCGCGCCCGCCTCGTCGGCCTGCTCGGCGACATGGCCGCCACCGGCCTGACCGGCGCCCACGTCATGGACCTCGGCGACGGCGACGTACCGGCCCTCCTCGCGACCGTCGAGTACGAGGGCGACCTGCCGCTGCGGCTGAACCTGGCCCCCTGGTGCATGCCGGGCGCCACCTCCGAGGAGCTGGACGGGCTGATCGGGCTCCAGCGCCTGGCCGGCCGCCACTGGCGGGTCGGCGGGGTGAAGTTCTTCATGGACGGCACCGTCGAGGGCGGCACCGCCTGGCTGGAGTACGCCGACTGCCACGGCCGTGGCACCGACGCCTTCTGGCCGGACCCGCGGGTCTACGCGCAGGCCGTACGGGTCCTGGACGCGGCCGGGGTGCGCACCGCCACCCACGCCGTCGGTGACGCGGCGGTCCGCCATGTCCTGGACACGGTCGCCGCACTGGGCGGGCGGGCCCGGACGCGGCACCGCATCGAGCACATCGAGACCGTCCCGGACGACCAGCTGGAGCGGTTCGCGGAGCTCGGGGTGATCGCCTCGATGCAGCCGCCGCACGCCGCGTACACCCGCGCCGACCACACCGACGCGTGGTCGAAGCGGCTGGGGGAGGACCGGGCCGGGCGGGCCTGGCGCTGCCGCGACCTGCGGGACGCGGGAGCCGTTCTCGCGCTGGGCTCGGACTGGCCGGTCGCTCCCTACGACGCCCGTCAGGTCCTGTTCGCCGCCCGCAGCCCGCTCGGCGCGGCCTCGGCGGGCCCGGCCCTCACCGGGCTGATGGCTCTGGAGGGCATGACCTCGCACGCGGCGCTCGCGGCGGGGGAGCAGCAGATGGCGGGCCGGATCGCGCCCGGCTACCGGGCCGATCTGACGGCCTTCGCCCTCGACCCGGTCACGGCCGCGCCGGACGAACTGGCCGGGGCCCCGATCCGGCTCACCATGTCCGGCGGGCGGATCACCCACCGCGAGGACGGCCTCTGACGGACAGGGCCTAGCGGCGGAAGCGGTTGAGCACCTCGGCCGCCGGATGCGGACCCGTGTGTTCCGGGTGGCGGGGCAGGAGGTGGGGCATCGAGCCGAACCAGCACCGCGAGACCGTGTAGCCGAAGCCCAGACAGAGCAGGCCGCCCACGGCGTCGAGCCAGAAGTGGTTGGCGGTGGCCACGATGACGACGAGGGTCACCGTCGGATAGAGCAGGCCCAGGATCCGGGCCCAGGGAGCCGAGGCGACCGCGAAGATCGTCAGCCCGCACCAGAGCGACCACCCTATGTGCATGGAAGGCATCGCGGCGTACTGGTTCGACATGTGCTTGAGGTTCCCGGAGGCCATGGACCCCCAGGTGTGGTGGACCAGCACGGTGTCGATGAAGTTCTGCCCGTTCATCAGCCGGGGCGGCGCGAGCGGGAAGAGGTAGTAGCCGACCAGGGCCACGCCCGTGGTGGCGAACAGGACGAGGCGGGTGGCCGCGTAACGCCCGGGATGCAAGCGGTAGATCCACACCAGCACGCCGATGGTCACCACGAAGTGGAGCGTGGCGTAGTAGTAGTTCATGCCCACGATCAGCCACGTCACGGAATTGACCGCGCGGTTGACCGACTCCTCGAAGGCGAGGCCGAGGGTCCGCTCGATGCTCCAGATCCAGTCGGCGTTCAGAAGGGCGTCCGCCTTCTGCTCGGGCACCGCGTTGCGGATCAGGGAGTACGTCCAGTAGCTGACCGCGATGAGCAGGACCTCGAACCAGATCCGCGGCCTGCGCGGGGCGCGCAGCCGGGACAGAAGGGAGCGGTCGGACCCCGGGCGGGTCTCGGTCTCGACCACAATGGGTGATGAGACGTCCGTCCGGGTTTCCAGTGTCTTCACGCTCGATTCACCCATGGGGAGAGAGTCTGCCAGATGCATTCTCGTCTCCGATCATCCCCCGGGACGGTCTTCGCCGCAGCCGCTCAGCCCTGGGGAGGAGACGGCCCGGGGGCCGCCGTCAGGCGTCGCCCCCAGGCGCCGCCCCTAAGGCCTGCGCCGCTGTCCCGGACCCGAGGCCGTGGAACCGCGCACCACCAGTTCGGGCAGGAAGACGAACTCGCTGTGCGGGGCCGGCGTACCGCCGATCTCCTCCAGCAGGGTCCGTACGGCCGCCTGCCCCATGGCCTGCACGGGCTGACGGATGGTGGTCAGCGGCGGATCGGTGAACGCTATGAGCGGCGAGTCGTCGAAGCCGACCACCGACACCTCCTGCGGCACCTTCAACCCCTGCTGCCGGGCCGCCCGGATCGCGCCCAGCGCCATCATGTCGCTCGCGCACACCACCGCCGTGCAGCCCCGCGCGATCAGCGCGGCCGCGGCGGCCTGGCCGCCCTCCAGCGTGTAGAGGGAGTGCTGGATCAGCTCCTCGATCTCGGCCTCGCCGAGCCCGAGCCGCTCCTTCATCCCGAGCCGGAAACCCTCGATCTTGCGGAGCACCGGAACGAACCGCTTCGGTCCGACCGCGAGCCCGATCCGGGTGTGCCCGAGCGCCGTGAGGTGGGTGACCGCGAGCTGCATCGCGGCCCGGTCGTCGGGCGAGACGAAGGGCGCCTGCACCTTGTCGGAAAAGCCGTTGATGAGGACGTACGGGACGCCCTGCCCGCGGAGTTGGTCGTAGCGGCCCATGTCGGCGGTCGTATCGGCGTGCAGGCCGGAGACGAAGATGATCCCGGAGACCCCGCGGTCGACCAGCATCTCGGTCAGCTCGTCCTCGGTGGACCCGCCGGGCGTCTGCGTGGCCAGCACCGGGGTGTACCCCTGCCGGGTCAGGGCCTGGCCGATGACCTGGGCGAGCGCCGGGAAGATGGGATTGTCCAGTTCGGGGGTTATCAGCCCGACGAGTCCCGCGCTGCGCTGGCGCAGCCGTACGGGCCGTTCGTAGCCGAGCACGTCGAGCGCGGCCAGTACGGACTCACGGGTGCCGGCGGCCACACCGGGCTTGCCGTTGAGCACGCGGCTGACTGTGGCTTCGCTGACCCCCGCCTGGGCTGCGATGTCGGCTAGCCGTGCGGTCACGGGATTGGACTGTACCGGTCGCACCTTTAAATTGCCCACCACGTGCACGAATCCGCGGGAAGACGGACCGTGCGGCCGTCCGTCTCCACGGGGGCGCTGGACAGTACGGGACGTCCGGGCGCGGGGAGTTCGACCGGGTCGGGCCGGGTGTTGAGGGTGCAGGCGAAGCCGGGGCGGGTGAAGAGGAGGACGCCCTCGGGTGCGGGCAGCCACCGCATCCCGGACGGATCCCGGAGCCCGGCCGGCGGATCGCCCCAGGTGTCGGAGGCTTCGGAGGCATCCACGGCACGCACGGCATCCACGGCATCCACGCCATCGGAGGGATCGTCGAAGGCGTCGGCGGCGGGTCCGTCCTGCCCCGCCTCGGGCGCGCCCAGACCCGGCATCGCCCGGCGCAGTTCCAGGGCGGCGCGGTAGAGCTCCAGCGTGGAGTGCGGGTCGCCGGTCTGGGCGGCGACGCTGAGGCCGCCCCAGCCCGCGGGCTGCGGGAGCCAGCTGCCCGCCGGCCCGAAGCCGTACGGGGGCTCCGCGCCCGACCAGGGCAGCGGCACCCGGCACCCGTCGCGCAGCCCGTCCTGTCCGGCGCTGCGGTGGAAGGCAGGGTCCCGGCGCGCCGCGTCCGGCAGGTCCACCACCTCGGGCAGGCCGAGCTCCTCGCCCTGGTAGACGTACGCCGACCCGGGCAGGGCCAGCATCAGCATGGCGGCGGCCCGCGCCCGGGCCAGGCCGCGGGCCCCGCCCCCGTACCGGGTCACATGGCGTACGACGTCGTGGTTGGACAGCACCCACGTGGTCGGGGCGCCGACCGAGGTGGTGGCGGCCAGGGACTCGTCGATGACCGTGCGCATCGCGGCGGGGTCCCACGGGCAGTTCAGGAAGCGGAAGTTGAAGGCCTGGTGCAGTTCGTCGGGGCGCACGTACAGGGCGAGCCGCTCGGAGGTCGGCGCCCAGGCCTCGGCGACCCCGATGCGCGGGCCCTCGTAGGAGTCGAGGAGGCGGCGCCAGGAGCGGTGGATCTCGTGGACCCCGTCCTGGTCGAAGAAGGGGAGCGGCTCGGTGCCGATGAGGGTGGCCTGGGCGCCGCGGCCGATGTCGGGCAGGCCGGGGGCCTTGACCATGCCGTGGGCGACGTCGATGCGGAAGCCGTCGACGCCGAGGTCGAGCCAGAAGCGCAGTACGGAGGCGAACTCGGCGGCGACCTCCGGGTGGTCCCAGTCCAGGTCCGGCTGCTGGGGGGCGAAGAGGTGCAGGTACCACTGGCCGTCCGGGGTGCGGGTCCAGGCGGGTCCGCCGAAGATCGACTCCCAGTCGTTCGGCGGGAGCTCCCCGGAGGGACCCCGCCCCGGGCGGAAGTGGTAGCGCTCCCGGGCCTCCACGTCGCCGGCGAGGGCGGCCCGGAACCACGGGTGCTGCTCGGAGGTGTGGTTCGGGACGACGTCCACGATGACCCGCAGCCCCAGCGCGTGGGCGGCCCGGACGAGCTCGTCGGCGTCGGAGAGGTCCCCGAAGAGCGGATCGACGGCCCGGTAGTCGGCGACGTCGTAGCCGCCGTCGGCCTGCGGGGAGACGTAGAAGGGGGTGAGCCACACGGCGTCGACCCCGAGGCGGGCGAGGTGGGGGAGGCGGGAGCGGACCCCGCGCAGGTCGCCGACGCCGTCGCCGTCGCTGTCGGCGAAGGACCTTACGTACACCTGATAGATGACGGCATCACGCCACCAGCCACCGTTCGCGGTCGCGTTGCTGGAAGCGCTTGCAAGCTGGACGGCCGTCGACTCGTGGGTCATATCGGGGTCAACGCGGGTACACGCCCCCTGGTTGCGGGCCCGGGCAGTCGAAGGTGACTCGAACTAACAGCAAGCGGAGGCAACCGTACGGACACACGGATGTAACGATCCCCCGGTCTTGCAGAAAATTGCCGCAAGCCCTTTCGGTCCTCTTTCAGTCTTGTTACGTTCCTGGCAACTCGGGACCGCGAGGGCGCGGCCGGGATCATCGAAGGAGTTCATATGCGGCGTGGCATAGCGGCCACCGCGCTGGTCGCGACCCTGGCGCTCGCGGCGACGGCTTGCGGCGGTGACACCAAGGGCGACGGTGGCGAGACGAAGGCCGGCGGCGAGCTTTCCGGCACGGTCACCTGGTGGGACACCTCGAACGACGCCGAGAAGGCCAGCTTCCAGAAGATCGCCGAGGCGTTCACCGCGAAGCACCCGAAGGTGACCGTCAAGTACGTCAACGTCCCGTACGGCGACGCGCAGAACAAGGTCAAGAACGCCTTCAGCAGCGGTTCCGACGCCCCCGACGTGATCCGCGCCGACGTCGGCTGGGTCGCGGACTTCGCCTCGCTGGGCTACCTCGACGAGGTGCCGGCCGAGACCGCGAAGAAGATCGACGCCGAGTTCCTGCCGCAGGCCGCGGCCAGCGGCAAGTACGAGGGCAAGACCTACGCCGTGCCGCAGGTCATCGACACCCTCGGGCTCTTCTACAACAAGAAGATGCTCGCCGACGCCGGTGTCCAGCCCCCCACCACGCTGGAGGAGCTGAAGACGGCCGCCGCGGCCATCAAGGCGAAGACCGGCAAGGCCGGTCTCTACCTGCGCGGTGACGACTCCTACTGGTTCCTCCCGCTGATCTACGGCGAGGGCGGCGACCTGGTCGACGCGAAGACCAAGACGGTCACCGTCGACAACGCGGCGGGCGTCAAGGCCTTCAAGACCGCCCGCGACCTGGTCACCTCCGGCGCGGCGGTCACCAACGCCACGGACGGCTGGACCAACATGCAGACGGCCTTCAAGACCGGCGAGGCCGCCATGATGATCAACGGTCCGTGGGCCGTCGCCGACACCTACGCCGGCGACCAGTTCAAGGACAAGGCCAACCTCGGCGTCGCCGCGGTCCCGGCCGGCTCGGTCAAGGCGGGCTCCCCGCAGGGCGGCCACGACCTCGGCGTCTACGCCGGTTCGAAGAACCGCGCCGCCGCGCACGCCTTCGTCGAGTACATGACCTCGCAGGAGGTCCAGGTGCAGTCCGCCAAGGACCTGAGCCTGCTCCCGACCCGCAGCGCCGCCTACGAGCAGCCGGACGTCAAGGGCAGCGAGATGGTGCAGTTCTTCAAGCCGGCCGTGGACAAGGCCGTCGAGCGCGCCTGGATCCCGGAGAACGGCTCCCTCTTCGAGCCGCTGAAGGTCGAATACACCAAGGCGATCACCGGGGCGTCGAGCCCCGAGGACGCGGCCAAGGCGGCCGGAGCCGAGTTCCGCAAGATCCTCAAGGGTTGGAAGTAGTAGATAAAGATGGCTGCTCACACCAGCCAGTCGGTGGCGAAGGCCGCGGGCGACGGCGTCGGGAACGACGCCGCCGCCCGCGGCCGGAGCCGCAGGACTGACAGCGGGAACAACGGTGGACTGAGGCGCGCCCTCGCCACCCACTGGTACGCCTGGGCCATGGTCGCCCCGGTGGTGCTCGTCCTCGGCGTGATCATCGGCTGGCCGCTCGTCCGCGGCGTCTACCTGTCGCTGACCGACGCCAACGAGCGCAACGTCTCCCGCACCATCGGCGCGCGTCACATCGACGCCACGTACGAGTTCGTCGGACTCGACAACTACACGGCCGTGCTCGGCGATCCGGTGTTCCTGCAGCGGCTGGTGTGGACGGTGGTGTGGACCGTCGCGTGCGTGTCCATCACCTTCACCCTCGGCCTGGTCCTGGCCAACGTGCTCAACCGGGAGTTCCGGGGCCGCGCCGCCTACCGGATGGCGCTCATCCTGCCGTGGGCCGTGCCCGGCTTCGTCTCCGTCTTCGCATGGCGGTTCCTCTTCAACCGCGACAACGGCATCCTCAACAAGATCCTCGACGGCGGCGGCATCGCGGCCGTCCCGTGGCTCGACGACCCGACCTGGGCCAAGTTCTCGGTCGTCGCCGTCAACGTCTGGCTCGGCGTCCCCTTTATGATGGTCGCCCTGCTCGGCGGACTCCAGTCCATCCCCGGCGAGCTCTACGAGGCCGCCGAGATGGACGGCGCCACCGCCTGGCAGCGCTTCCTGCACATCACGCTGCCCGGGCTGCGCGCGGTGAGCATGACGGTGATCCTGCTCTCCACCATCTGGACCTTCAACATGTTCCCGGTGATCTTCCTGCTCACCCGCGGCGGACCCGGTGACTCCACCGAGATCCTGGTGACGCAGGCCTTCCGCGAGGCGTTCGTCGCGAGCCCGCGCGACTTCGCCGGCTCCGCGACCTGGGGCGTACTGATCCTCGCCCTGCTCATGATCTTCGCGCTGGTCTACCGGCGCTCGCTGCGCAAGCAGGGAGAGGTGTGGTGACCATGACCACCCGCACTCGGGGCTCCCGCGCCCCGCTCGCCTCCGTCGGCCTGCACCTGACCCTGCTCGTCGCGTCCGTCATCGCCGTCTTCCCGGTGCTGTGGATCCTGCTGACCTCGCTCAAGCCCGCGCAGCACGCGATCACCACCGACTTCGTCAGGGAACCGACCCTCGGCAACTACACGTACCTGCTGGAGTCGAGCCACTTCCTCAGCTGGTTCGCGAACTCCGTCCTGGTCGCCGGCGTCACCACCGTCCTCGGTGTGTTCATCGCCGCCACCACCGGATACGCGGTCAGCCGGTTCAAGTTCCCCGGCATGAAGCCGCTGATGTGGACCCTGCTCATCACGCAGATGTTCCCGATGGCGATCCTCATCGTCCCGCTCTACAACCTGATGGGCGACCTCGGCCTGCTCAACCAGCCGGTCGGCCTGATCATCACCTACCTCACCATCGCCGTGCCGTTCTGCGCCTGGATGATGAAGGGCTTCTTCGACACCATCCCGGTGGAGATCGACGAGTCCGGCCGCGTCGACGGGCTCAACCCCTTCGGCACCTTCTGGCGGCTGATCCTGCCGCTCGCCAAGCCGGGCCTCGCCGTCACCGGCTTCTACGCCTTCATCACCGCCTGGGGCGAAGTCGCGTACGCCTCCGCCTTCATGGTCGGTGAGGAGAACCTCACCCTGGCCGGCGGCCTGCAGACCTTCGTCACGCAGTACACCTCCAACTGGGGTGCGATGAGCGCCGCCTCGGTCCTCATCGCGATCCCCGCGGCGATCTTCTTCGTTTTCGCCCAGCGTCACCTCGTCGCCGGGATGACGGCAGGCGCGACCAAGGGCTGACCACCCTGCTCGTACCCGTTGCCCGCCCCCTCTCACCCCCGGCCCGATCTCTTCAAGGACGACATGACCCAGCACCTCGCCGACGCACTTCCCACCTCCACCGGCACCCGGCCCGGCTGGTGGAGAGAAGCGGTGATCTACCAGGTCTATCCACGCAGCTTCGCCGACTCCAACGGGGACGGCATGGGGGACCTCGAAGGCATCCGCAGCCGCCTGCCCTACCTCAAGGAGCTGGGCGTCGACGCCGTCTGGCTCAGCCCCTTCTACGCCTCTCCGCAGGCCGACGCGGGCTACGACGTCGCCGACTACCGGGCCATCGACCCGATGTTCGGCACCCTGCACGACGCCGACGCCGTGATCCGCGAGGCCCACGAACTGGGCCTGCGCATCATCGTGGACCTGGTCCCGAACCACTGCTCCGACCAGCACGAATGGTTCAAGCAGGCACTGCGCGAAGGCCCGGGCACCCCGCTGCGCGAGCGCTTCCACTTCCGCCCGGGACAGGGAGCCCGCGGGGAGCTCCCGCCCAACGACTGGGAGTCCATCTTCGGCGGCCCGGCCTGGACCCGGGTCGCGGACGGCGAGTGGTACCTGCACCTCTTCGCCCCCGAACAGCCCGACTTCAACTGGGAACACCCCGCTGTCCAGGACGAGTTCCGCTCCATCCTGCGGTTCTGGCTCGACCTCGGCGCCGACGGCTTCCGCATCGACGTCGCCCACGGTCTGGTCAAGGCCCCCGGCCTGCCCGACCTCGGCCGCGACGAGCAGCTCAAGCTGCTCGGCAACCAGGTGCTGCCCTTCTTCGACCAGGACGGGGTCCACGAGATCTACCGCTCCTGGCGCCGGGTCCTCGACGAGTACGCCGGCGACCGCATCGGCGTCGCCGAGGCGTGGACGCCGAGCGCCGACCGGACCGCGCTCTACCTGCGCCCCGACGAGCTGCACCAGGCCTTCAACTTCCACTACCTGAGCACCGGCTGGGACGCCGAGGCGCTGCGCACCGCCATCGACGACTCGCTCGACTCGATGCGGCCGGTCGGCGCGCCGACCACCTGGGTGCTGTCCAACCACGACGTGGTCCGCCACCGCACCCGGTTCGGCAGCCTGGAGCGGGCGCGGGCGGCCGCGCTGCTGATGCTCGCCCTGCCCGGGTCGGCGTACGTCTACCAGGGCGAGGAGCTGGGGCTCCCGGAGGTGGTGGACCTGCCGGACGAGGTGCGCCAGGACCCCTCCTTCTTCAAGGCGAACGGCCAGGACGGGCTCCGCGACGGCTGCCGCGTGCCGATCCCGTGGTCCGGCGACCAGGCCCCGTACGGCTTCGGCACGGGCGGCAGCTGGCTGCCCCAGCCCGCCGAGTGGGCGGGCCTGAGCGTGGAGGCGCAGACCGGCGACCCGGCGTCCACGCTGGAGCTGTACCGCGCGGCCCTGCGCCTGCGGCGCGCGCACCCGGCGCTGGGCGCGGGCGACGCCGTCGAATGGCTGCCCGCACCGGCCGGCGTACTGGCCTTCAGGCGCGGGGACTTCGTCTGCACCGTGAACACCACGGACGCGCCCGTACGGCTGCCCGCGCCGGGCGCGGCCCTGCTCGCCAGCGCGGAGCTGGCGGAGCCGGACGTCCTCCCGGCGGACTGCACGGTGTGGTGGCAGGGGTGACTTCCCCGCTGCGGCTGACGGACATCGCCGCGCAGGCCCAGGTCAGCGAGGCGACCGTCAGCCGGGTGGTCAACGGCAAACCGGGCGTGGCGGCCGGCACCCGGCACAAGGTGCTGGCCGCGCTCGACCTGCTGGGCTACGAGCGGCCCGTACGGCTGCGGCGCCGCAGCAACGGCCTGGTCGGGCTGCTGATCCCGGAGCTCACCAACCCGATCTTCCCGGCCTTCGCGCAGGTCATAGAGCAGGCGCTCGCCGGGCACGGGTACACGCCGGTGCTGTGCACGCAGACCCCGGGCGGGGCCACCGAGGACGAGCTGGTGGAGCAGCTGGAGGAGCGGGGGGTCACGGGGATCGTCTTCCTGTCGGGCCTGCACGCGGACTCGGCGGCGGACCCGGCCCGCTATCAGCGGCTCGCCGCCCGCGGGGTCCCGTTCGTCCTGATCAACGGCTTCAACGAGCAGATCAGCGCGCCCTTCGTCTCCCCCGACGACCGGGCGGCGGCGGACATGGCGGTGCGGCACCTGGAGGACCTGGGCCACCGGAGGATCGGCCTGGCCATCGGCCCGACCAGGTACGTGCCGTCGGCCCGCAAGGAGCAGGGGTTCCTCGCCGCGGTACCCTCGGCGCGGTCCGAGGGGCTGATCCAGCGGACGCTGTTCACGGTGGAGGGCGGCCACGCGGCGGGCATGGCCCTGCTGGACCGCGGCTGCACGGGCATCGTGTGCGGCAGCGACCCGATGGCGCTGGGCGTCATCCGCGCGGCGCGCGAGCGGGGGCTGCGGGTGCCGCAGGACGTGTCGGTGGTCGGCTTCGACGACTCACCGCTGATCGCGTTCACGGACCCGCCGCTGACGACCGTGCGGCAGCCGGTGCGCGCGATGGCGACGGCGGCGGTGGGCGCGCTGCTGGAGGCGGTGTCCGGCACGCCGGTCCAGCGCACGGAGTACGTCTTCCAGCCGGAACTGGTGGTCCGCGGCTCCACGGCGGAGGCGCCGAGGGAGGCTTGACGTCTGACCCTTGGCGCGTGCGGGGTTTTCGCCCCTTCGGCCCCACCGCTCCGGGGCGGGGGTGCCCACCCGACCCCAAGGCGGCAAGGCCGAGGGGGCGCGGGGAGGCGGGCCGGGTAGGAGGCGGTGTCCGGTCTGAAAAAATCATGATACGCCCCGGTTTGTCCGGTCTGTGGAGCGGTATTCTGAAGGTAGGCCTACGGGATGAGCGAGGGAGTTCAACCGGAGTAGCCGACTTTGGCGGAGAGCTTGAGTCCGCCGTGGCCGACGTCGACGGTTGGGCTGAGAGGCCTGAAGGTCGCAAGACCGGAAGGCGACCCCCACTACCTGATCCGGGTAATACCGGCGCAGGGAGCCCGTCTCGTAGGTCGTTTTCGTGCGTCCGGGGCGGGTCGGGACGGACGGGACGGGACGTCCGGTTGGCGCCACCCGCGCCATCCGGGCGACACCCGCGCCACCCGGACGGCGTCCGCGCTGGCCGCGCCAGCTGCCCGCGCTGCCCGCCCCACCTGCGCTGGCCGCGCCACCCCGCGCTGGCCGCGCCACCCGCCTCACCCGCGCTGCCCGCGCTGCCCGCGCTGCCCGCGCTGCCCGCGCTGCCCGCGCTGCCCGCGCTGCCCGCGCTGCCCGCGCTGCCCGCGCTGCCCGCGCTGCCCGCG
>NZ_JBVHVF010000003.1:411023-445137 GCF_055564955.1 Streptomyces sp. NPDC028910
GCCAGCCGCGTTGGGCGCCGCCGGGGTGGGGGTCGTCTTCGCCGGTTGCCGGAGTCTGCGGACGGGTGATCTGCTCTGCGGTCTCCGGCCTCGCCGTCGCCCGCGACTACTCGGGAGTGGTCGCTTCCACGATCCACCACATGTAGGCGTCCGAGCCGCCCTCCACGGGGAGGACGATCCATTCCGGGACCTCGTAGTCGTGCTCCTGCCCGACCCAGGCGCTGAGGGCGGGGAGCCGGGCCCGTGTCGTCTTGTAGGAAACGCGCCACTCCGTGGCCGTCTCGACGGTTCCCTTCCACCGGTAGACCGCCGAGCAGGGCGCGTCGATGTGCGCGCAGGCGGCCAGCCGGGACTCCACCGCGCCGCGTGCCAGCTCCCTGGCCTTGCCCTCGTCGTCGACGGTGGTCTGCGCGATCACGATGTCGGTCGCCATGGCGGGCCTCCTCCTGCGTCGGTGTGACCGACATTACCCAGCCACCTGCCCGCGGGACCGCTTCCGGAGCCGTTCCCACCCCGGGCCGCGGAACTCCGCGCAGGACACGACGGCGAAACAATTCTGCAATCTCTTGCGCAAGGTCTTGCAGGGCGGGGGCGCGGCCCCTACGGTCGCCAACAATCCCCACCTCTCCGCCAGGAGGTCCCACATGCCCCCCACCCGCAGAGCCGCGTTCGCGGCCCTGGCCGCCGCGGCCGCCACCCTCGTCGCCCCCGCCGGCCCGGCGGCCGCCGCGCCGCCCGGCGACAAGGACGTCACCGCGGTCCTCTTCGAGTGGAAGTTCGACTCCGTGGCCGCGGCCTGCACCGGCACGCTCGGGCCCGCCGGTTACGGCTACGTCCAGGTCTCGCCTCCCCAGGAGCACATCCAGGGCCCCCAGTGGTGGACCTCGTACCAGCCCGTCAGCTACAAGATCGCCGGTCGGCTCGGCGACCGCACCGCCTTCAAGGCGATGGTCGACACCTGCCACGCCGCCGGGGTGAAGGTCGTCGTCGACTCCGTCATCAACCACATGGCGGCCGGCGACGGCACGGGCACCGGGGGCTCTTCGTACACGAAGTACGGCTACCCGGGGATCTACTCGGGCTCCGACATGGACGACTGCCGGGCGACCATCTCGAACTACCAGGACCGGGGCAACGTCCAGAACTGCGAGCTGGTGCAGCTCGCCGATCTGGACACCGGCGAGGACTACGTGCGGGGCCGCATCGCCGGTTACCTGAACGACCTGCTGTCGCTGGGCGTGGACGGCTTCCGGATCGACGCCGCGAAGCACATGCCCGCCGCCGACCTCGCCGCCATCAAGTCCCGGCTGACGAACCCCGGCGCCTACTGGAAGCAGGAGGCGATCCACGGCGCCGGCGAGGCCGTGTCGCCCGGCGAGTACCTCGGCACCGGCGACGTGCAGGAGTTCCGCTACGCCCGCGACCTCAAGCGGGTCTTCCAGAACGAGAACCTCGCCTACCTCAAGAACTTCGGCGAGGCCTGGGGCCACATGCCCAGCGGCCAGTCCGGCGTCTTCGTCGACAACCACGACACCGAGCGCGTCGGCGACACCCTCTCCTACAAGAACGGCTCCGCCTACACCCTCGCCAACGTCTTCATGCTGGCCTGGCCCTACGGCTCCCCGGACGTGCACTCCGGCTACGAGTGGACCGACAAGGACGCCGGCCCGCCCAACGGCGGCTCGGTCAGCGCCTGTTACGCCGACGGCTGGAAGTGCCAGCACGCCTGGCGGGAGATCTCCGCCATGGTCGGCTTCCGCAACGCGGCCCGCGGGCAGTCCGTCGGCAACTGGTGGGACAACGGCGGGGACCAGATCGCCTTCGGGCGGGGTTCCAAGGCCTACGTGGCCATCAACCACGAGGGCGCGGCCCTGACCCGCACCTTCCAGACCTCCCTCGCCGCCGGCGACTACTGCGACGTGCAAAGCGGCCGGACCGTCAACGTCAGCTCCGCAGGCCAGTTCACCGCCACCCTCCCCGCCGGCACGGCCGTAGCCCTGCACACGGGTGCCCGTACCTGCTCCGGCGGTCCGACGACCCCGCCGCCGGCGACGACCTCCGGCGCCTCCTTCGCCGTCAACGCGACCACCGTCCCCGGCGAGAACATCCACGTCGTCGGCGACCGCTCCGAGCTCGGCGCCTGGAACACCGGCGCCGCGCTCAAGCTCGACCCGGCGGCCTACCCCGTCTGGAAGCTCGACGTCACGCTCCCGGCCGGCACGTCCTTCGCGTACAAGTACGTCCGCAAGGACGCCGCCGGGAACGTCACCTGGGAGAGCGGAGGCAACCGCACCGCCACCGTCCCCGCGAACGGCAAGGTCACGCTGAGCGACACCTGGCGCAACTGACCCGCCGCCCCACAGACCAGGGCCGCCCGGCACCCACAGAACCCCGCCACCGCCGGGCGGCCCTCATCCACGCGACACGTACACAAGGAGATCCGCCTTGATACGCCCTGCCGCAGGAGTGCTCGCCGCCGCCCTGGCCGTGACGCTCCTGCCCGCCCTCCCCGCCGCGGCCGCTGCCGCCGCGAAGGTGCCCGCCCCGCCCTCGGACGCGAAGCTCGCCGCCGAACCGTCCCGGCACGACCTGACCCGGGAGCAGTTCTACTTCGTGCTCCCGGACCGGTTCGCGAACGGCGACCCGGGCAACGACCGGGGCGGCCTGACCGGCTCCCGCCTGGAGACCGGCCTCGACCCGACGGACAAGGGCTTCTACCAGGGCGGCGACCTCAAGGGGCTCACCGACCGTCTCGACTACATCAAGGGGCTCGGTACCACGGCCATCTGGCTGGCGCCGATCTTCAAGAACCAGCCGGTGCAGGGCAAGGGCGACGACGTCTCGGCCGGCTACCACGGCTACTGGATCACCGACTTCACGCAGGTCGACCCGCACTTCGGCACCAACGCGGACCTGGAGCGGCTGATCGACAAGGCGCACGGGAAGGGGATGAAGGTCTTCTTCGACGTCATCACCAACCACACCGCCGACGTCGTCGACTACAAGGAGGCGTCCTACTCCTACCTCTCGAAGGGCGCGTTCCCGTACCTGGCCAAGGACGGCGTGCCCTTCGACGACCAGGACCACACCGACGGGAAGGGGAAGTTCCCGAAGGTCGACGGCGAGTCCTTCCCGAGGACCCCCTTCGTGCCGGGCGCGAAGAAGAACCTCAAGGTCCCCGCCTGGCTCAACGACCCGACGATGTACCACAACCGCGGTGACTCCACCTTCGCCGGGGAATCCTCCGAGCAGGGCGACTTCTTCGGCCTCGACGACCTGTGGACCGAACGTCCCGAGGTCGTCAGCGGGATGGAGAAGATCTACCAGAAGTGGGTCGAGGACTTCGACATCGACGGTTTCCGCATCGACACCGTCAAGCACGTCAACACCGAGTTCTGGACCCAGTGGGCGACCGCCCTCGACACGTACGCCGCCAAGCGCGGCCGCGACGACTTCTTCATGTTCGGCGAGGTCTACTCCGCCGACACCGCCGTCACCTCCCCCTACGTGACGCGCGGGCGCCTCGACGCCACCCTCGACTTCCCGCTCCAGGACGCGATCCGCTCGTACGCCTCCCAGGGCGCGCCGGCCGGCCGGCTGGCCTCCGTCCTGGGCGACGACTACCGGTACACCTCCGGCAAGGCCAACGCCTACGAGCAGGTGACCTTCCTCGGCAACCACGACATGGGCCGCTTCGCCACCTTCCTCAAGCAGGACCGGCCGGGCGCGGGGGAGCAGGAGCTCCTCGACCGCTACCGGCTGGCCAACGAGCTGATGTTCCTCTCCCGGGGCAATCCGGTCGTCTACTCCGGCGACGAGCAGGGCTTCACCGGCGCGGGCGGCGACAAGGACGCCCGCCAGCCGCTCTTCGCCTCGCAGGTCGCCGACTACCTGGACGACGACCAGATCGGAACGGCGCGCACCCACGCGAGCGATGCTTACGATCCGGGTCACCCGCTCTACCAGCAGATCAGTGCTCTCGCGAAGCTGACCAAGGCCCACCCGGCCCTGCGCGACGGCGTCCAGAGCGAGCGCCTCGCCGACGGATCCGTCTACGCCTTCGCGCGCACCGACGCCCGCAGCCGCACCGAGTACCTGGTCGCCGCCAACAACGGAGCCGAGTCCAGGGCCGTGGAGATCGACGCCCCGGCCGGCGCGCAGTACCGCACCCTGTACGGCGGCTCCGCGCTGCTGCGCGCCTCCGCGGGGGGCAAGCTCACCGTCGTCGTCCCCGCCTTCGGCTCGGTCGTGCTCCAGGCCACCGACCCCCTCGCCGCCCCCACCGCCAAGCCCGCCCTGACCCTCAAGGCCCCGGCCCCCGGCGCCACCGGCACCGTGGAGCTGTCCGCCGACGTCACCGGCGGCGGCCTCAACCGGGTCGTCTTCGCCGCCCAGACCGGCAACGAGAAGTGGCAGGTCCTCGGCTCCGCCGACCACGCCCCCTACAAGGTCACCCAGCACGTCACCGCCCCGGCCGGCACCGCCCTGCGCTACAAGGCCGTCGTCGTCGACTCCGCCGGCCGCACCGCGAGCGCCCTCGCCTCGTCCACCGCCGGCCAGGTCCCGCCCGTCGAGATCCCCACCGCCACCCAGCGCGACTACGCCGTCGTCCACTACAACCGCCCCGACGGCGACTACACCGACTGGCGGCTCTACGCCTGGGGCGACCTCGCGGAGGGCGAGGCCACCCCCTGGCCCGCCGGCCACGACTTCACCGGCCGCGACGCCTACGGCGCCTTCGCGTACGTCAAGCTCAAGCCCGGTGCCTCCTCCGTCGGTTACCTCGTCATCGACAAGGACGGCAACAAGGACGTCGCCACCGACCGCACCATCGACGTGACGAAGACCGGCGAGATCTGGCTGGAGCAGGGCAAGGAGCCCGCCCGCACCGACCGCCCCGCCCAGCCGCCGCAGGACACCACGAAGGCCGTCCTGCACTACCAGCGCCCCGACGGCGCCTACGACGGCTGGGGCCTGCACGTGTGGACCGGAGCCGCGACCCCCACCGACTGGTCCAAGCCCCTGCTCCCGACCAGGACCGACTCCTACGGGGCCGTGTACGAGGTCCCGCTCGCGGCCGGCGCCACCAGCCTCAGCTACATCCTCCACAAGGGCGACGAGAAGGACCTCCCCTCCGACCAGTCCCTGGACCTGAAGGCCACCGGCCACGAGGTGTGGATGCTGGGCGGCCAGCAGAAGTACCTCCTCCCGCAGCCCGCCGGTTCCTCCGCCGCCCTGGACCTCACCCAGGCCCAGGCCGTCTGGATCGACCGCGACACCGTCGCCTGGAACGCCCCCGCGGCCGCCGCCTCCGTACAGCTCCTGGCCTCCCGCGAAGGAGCCGTCACGGCGCGGAACGGCGCCCTGACCGGCCGCGCCCAGTGGCTGCGGCTGACCCGCTCCGAGCTCACCGCCGCACAGAAGGAGAAGTTCCCGCACCTGGCCGCGTACGCCGCCTACACCGTCGACCCCCGCGACCGGGACCGCGTCCGCGAGGCGCTGCGCGGTCAGCTCGTCGCGAGCGCCCGCGCCGCGAACGGCGCCGTCCTGGCCGCCACCGGCGTCCAGCTGGCCGGCGTCCTGGACGACCTGTACGCGACCACCGCGGCACTCGGCCCCGTCTTCAAGGACGGCCGCCCCACCCTCTCCGTCTGGGCCCCCACGGCCCAGCAGGTCTCCCTCGAACTCGACGGCCGCACGCTCGCCATGCGCCGTGACGACGCGACCGGCGTCTGGTCGGTGCGCGGCGAGCGTTCCTGGACCGGGAAGCCGTACCGCTACGCCGTGACCGTCTGGGCCCCGAGCACCCGCCAGGTGGTCCGCAACCTCGTCACCGACCCCTACTCCACCGCCCTGACCACGGATTCCACCCACAGCCTGGTCGTGGACCTGGCCGATCCCAAGCTCGCCCCGCCCGGCTGGAAGGACCTGCGCAAGCCCGCGCCGGTGCCCTTCACCTCCGCGCAGATCCAGGAGCTGCACATCCGCGACTTCTCGGTCGCGGACCGCACCAGCGCCCACCCCGGCCAGTACCTGGCCTTCACCGACACCGCCTCGGCGGGCATGCGGCACCTGCGCGACCTGGCCGCCGCCGGAACCTCGTACGTCCACCTCCTCCCGGCCTTCGACATCGGCACCATCCCGGAGAAGCCGGCGGACCGCACCGAGCCCGCCTGCGACCTCACGGTGTACGCGCCGGACTCGCAGGAGCAGCAGGCGTGCGTGGCCGCCGCGGCCGCCAAGGACGCCTACAACTGGGGCTACGACCCGCTGCACTACACCGTTCCCGAGGGCAGCTACGCGAGCGACCCGAACGGCACGGCCCGTACGGTCGAGTTCCGCAAGATGGTCCAGTCCCTGAACGGATCCGGGCTGCGCACGGTGATGGACGTGGTCTACAACCACACCGTCGCCGCGGGGCAGTCGGACAAGTCCGTCCTCGACCGCATCGTCCCCGGCTACTACCAGCGCCTGCTGGCCGACGGCAGCGTCGCCACCTCCACCTGCTGCGCCAACACCGCGCCGGAGAACGCCATGATGGGCCGCCTGGTCGTGGACTCGGTCGTCACCTGGGCGAAGGAGTACAAGGTCGACGGCTTCCGCTTCGACCTGATGGGCCACCACCCCAAGGCCAACATCCTGGCCGTCCGCAAGGCCCTCGACGAGCTGACCCCCGCCAAGGACGGGGTGGACGGGAAGAAGATCGTCCTCTACGGGGAGGGCTGGAACTTCGGCGAGATCGCCGACGACGCCCGCTTCGTGCAGGCCTCGCAGAAGAACATGGCCGGAACCGGCATCGCCACCTTCTCCGACCGGGCGCGCGACGCGGTCCGCGGCGGCGGCCCCTTCGACGAGGACCCGCGGGTCCAGGGCTTCGCGTCGGGCCTGTTCACCACCCCCAACTCCGCACCCGCGAACGGCACCACCGAGCAGCAGAAGGCCCGCCTCCTGCACGCCCAGGACCTGATCAAGGTCGGCCTCTCCGGCAACCTCGCCTCGTACGCCTTCACCGACACCACCGGCCGCCGCGTCAAGGGATCCGAGGTCGACTACAACGGGGCCCCGGCCGGCTACGCGGCCGCCCCCGGCGACGCCCTCGCCTACGCGGACGCCCATGACAACGAGACCCTCGCCGACGCCCTGACCTACAAACTCCCGCCCGCCACCAGCCCGGGCGACAAGGCCCGCATGCAGGTCCTGGCCA
This sequence comes from Streptomyces sp. NPDC028910, assembly GCF_055564955.1. Taxonomy (NCBI): domain Bacteria; kingdom Bacillati; phylum Actinomycetota; class Actinomycetes; order Kitasatosporales; family Streptomycetaceae; genus Streptomyces; species Streptomyces sp. NPDC028910. The sequence continues at coordinate 418,228 of NZ_JBVHVF010000003.1, forward strand.
TGGCGACGGCCACCCTCTCCCAGGGCCCGGCCCTCTCCCAAGCGGGCAGCGACCTGCTCCGCTCCAAGTCCCTGGACCGCAACTCCTACGACAGCGGCGACTGGTTCAACGCCCTCCACTGGGACTGCCGGGACGGCAACGGCTTCGGCCGCGGTCTGCCCCCGGCCGCCGACAACGCGCCCAAGTGGCCCTACGCGAAGCCCCTCCTGACGGGACCGGCCCCCGGCTGCGCGGAGATCACCGCCACCTCGGCGGCCTACCGCGACCTGCTCAAGATCCGCACCACCGAGCCGGACTTCGCCCTGACCACGACGGAGGCGGTCCAGTCCCGGCTGGCCTTCCCCCTCTCGGGCAAGGACGAGACCCCGGGCGTGATCACCATGACCCTGGGCGACCTGGTGGTGGTCTTCAACGCCACCCCCACCGCCCAGCCCCAGCGCGTCCCCGCCCTCGCGGGCACCGCCCACACCCTGCACCCGGTCCAGGCGGCGGGCTCCGACGCCACGGTCAAGCAGTCCACGTACGACGCACGGACAGGAGAGTTCACCGTCCCCGCCCGCACCGTCTCGGTCTTCACACGACGCTGAGCCGGTCGAGGCGCTTCTCCAGCAGGATCACCCCGTAGGTACTGCCGTCCTTCCCCTGCTTGTCGGGGAGCTCCCCGACCACCCGGTAGCCCGCACCCCGGTAGTACGCGAGCAGCCGGGGGTTGGTGGAGACGCAGTCCAGCCGTGCCCGCTCCCGCCCGGTCCTCGCGGTCCGCCGCTCGGCATGTTCGAGCATGCGCCGCCCGGCCCCGGCGGGGGCGACCTCGCGCGCCACCATCAACCGGTGCACGTAGCCCGCCACGGGCGGCTGGATGCCCCAGGCCTCCTCGTCGGACCACCACAACTCGTAGCCCCCGCACACGCGCCCGTCGCCGTCGGAGGCGATCCACACCTCGCCGTCGCGCATCCTCGACCGGAAGTGCGCGGCGTCCTTGCCGCCGGGCTTCCACTGATCGATCCCGTGCTTCTGCATCCAGCGGGCAGCCTGGTCGTACAGGCGCACCAGGGTGCCGGCGTCCTTCTCCTCGGCCTGCCGGTACAAGATCCCGTCGTCAATGATCACGCGGGCATTATGGATGATCATGGGAGCGCCCGGCACGCCTGATCACCGCCCGGTCAGCCCGGCTGGGGCACCGCGCCCGGAACGAGCGCGCCGAGCCGCCCGACCAGCTCCCCGAAAGGCCCGTCGGCGGGCTCGTCGGCCAGGATCCGTACGAGGATTCCCGCCATCTCGGCGTCGTACGCCGCACTCACGGCGGCCAGCGCGGCGAAGTCGTGCACCAGCTGCAGCTCCAGCTCGCCCCGCGGGATCCTGCGCCCGTCCAGCCAGATCAGCGCCGTGGACTCGGCGAGCGACACCCAGGACCGCACCACGAGCTCCAGCCGCGCCGGCGGATCCTCCAGCCCGATGCCCAGGTGCGTGAGGATCTGCTCGTACGCCGCCTGCCGGACCTCGTCGATCATCGCGTTGGCCCGGCTGCTCCCGGCCGCCGGACCACCCCGCATCAGCGCCGAGAAACCCGGCCCGTGCTCGTCGACGAAGGCGAAGAACCGCCCCATCACCCGCAGCAACCGCGCGCCCAGCGGCCCCTCCCGGGGCTCCACGAACCGCAGCGCGAGCTCGTCGGCCGCCCGCCGCAGCGCGGCCTCGTACAGGCTCAGCTTGCCGGGAAAGTAGTGGTAGACCAGCGGCCGGGATATCCCCGCGGCCGCCGCGATCTCGTCGATCGACACGTCGTCGGGCGACCGGTGGCTGAACAGCTCCAGGGCGACCCCGATCAGCTGTTGCCGCCGCTCCTCGACACCCATCCTGCGCCGCACCCCGGTTGTCATGCGGCCACCCTACTGGGGAGCGTTCAGAGGTCCAGGACGAGGCGGTCCCCCTTCGCGCGGGAGACGCACAGCAGCATCGAGTCCTCGCGCTCCTGGTCCGTGAGGAGTTCGTCGCGGTGCTCCACCTCGCCCGCCAGCACGCGGTGTTGGCAGGTCCCGCAGAATCCCTGCTCGCAGGAGTACGGGGTGGCCGGCAGCTCCCTGCGCACCGCGGCCAGGGTGCTCTCGTCCGCACCGACCTCGACGACCCGTCCCGCGCGCCGGAGTTCGACCGTGAAGGCCCGCGCCGGGCCGGGCGCCGCCGCCGGGGCGAAGCGTTCCAGGCGCACCGCCGCCGGGTCCGGGGCGGCCGCCGTGACGGCCCGCATCAGGGGTTCCGGGCCGCAGCAGTAGACCAGCGTGCCCGGCCCCGCCTGGGACAGCGGGGCCAGGTCGGGAAGGCCCGCCTCGTCCTGCGCGACGACCGTGACCCGGTCGCCGTAGGCCGCGAGTTCGGCGAGGAAGGGCATCGAGGCGCGCGAACGGCCCCCGTAGAGGAGGGTCCAGTCGGCGCCCGCCGCCGTGGCGGCCCGGAGCATCGGCAGGATCGGGGTGATGCCGATGCCGCCCGCGACGAAGACGTACGAGGCAGCCGGGACCAGCTCGAAGCGGTTGCGCGGCGGGCGCAGCTCCAGCTCGGCGCCCTCGACGAGCTGGGCGTGCGCCTCGCGGGAGCCGCCGCGGCCGTCCTCGACCAGCCGGATCGCGATCGCGTACCTGCCGCCGTCCGCCGGGTCGCCGCACAGCGAGTACTGGCGGACCAGCCCGGAGGGCAGGGTGACGTCCACGTGCGCCCCCGGCGTCCACGCCGGGAGGTCCGGTGACTCCAGGGTCAGGTGCAGCACGCCCTCGGCCGGCTCCGTACGGGAGACGATCAGTGCGCGCAGCGCGCGGCGCGGCGAGTGGCCCGAGACCGGTGTCTCCAGGGCCGGCAGGGGCCAGAGCGGGGACCTGCCTATGCGGCGGTTCAGGGCCCGCCGGGTCAGCCAGGCCGCACCCGCGACCGCGGTGACCGCCAGGGCGCGCCTCATGCCCGGACACCGCCGTTCGCACCGGGGGAGGCGGCGAGGTAGGCCACCGCCTGGGCCGTCGAGCCCTCCTGCGAGGGGTGGTAGGTACGGGAGAGGTACTTCGGTATGGACTTCAGCATGGAGCCCGTCGAGGGGAGCACGCCCTGCTGACCGGCCAGGAAGAACCGCCCGAAGGAGGCCTTGCCGTCCACCAGGTGCGGGTCGTTCTCCATGAAGAAGCGGATCCCGCGCTGCCAGAGGAAGACCAGCGCCGTGAAGCCGGTCGCCCATGTCCTGGCCCGGCGGCGGTAGTTGCCGTCCACGTGCATGAAGAGGTCGAAGGCCACCGAGCGGTGCTCGACCTCCTCCGCCCCGTGCCAGCGCAGCAGGTCCAGCATGGTGGGGTCGGCGCCCCGGCGGTCCAGGGCGTCGGCGTTCAGTACCCAGTCGCCCAGGAACGCCGTGTAGTGCTCGATCGCCGCGATCATCGCGACCCGTTCCATGAGCCACCAGTGCCGCGCCCGGCCCGGCGGCAGGGTCCGGTCGCCGAGCAGCTTCTCGAACAGCCAGTCCACCTGGGCGGTGTAGGGGGTCGGGTCCAGCCCCAGCCGCTTCAGGTGGGGCAGCACGTCGTCGTGCGCGGCGGCGTGCATGGCCTCCTGGCCGATGAAACCGACCACGTCCGCCCGCAGCCGCTCGTCCTCGATGTACGGGAGCACCTGCTTGTAGACGTGCACGAACCACCGCTCCCCCGCGGGCAGCAGCAGGTGCAGCACATTGATCATGTGCCCGGCGAAGGGGTCGCCGGGCAGCCAGTGGAGCGGGGTGTCCTCCCAGCCGAAGGACACGTTCCGGGGCCTCAGGTCCACGTGTTCCGACGCCACGGGGGCGGGCGCGAGCGGCGTATTAGACATGGCGTCAATGTACTGAGGAGTACAGGAGAGGAGAAGCCCCCTGCGTCGACTTCTCCCGCACGCTCCTGCCCGGGTGCGCGGCTGGGCGGGCGGCCCGCGTCCTTGCCGCGAGGGACGGCCTAACGCCCGGCGTGTCCGCTCGCGAGCGCCCATTCGCGGTTGAGGGTGCCCAGCGGGATGCGGCGCTCGAAGACGGGCGTGCCGAACAGGGACAGCTGGAAGTGGAGGTTTCCGCTCAGGTCGAATCCGCCGTACAGCGCCCAGGCGCCGCTGAGGGAGGTCTTGCCGTCGCTGGACGCGGTCGCCTTGGCGTCGGCCTCGCCGCGCAGGTACGGGGCGAAGTCGGCCGTGACGCCGACGGTCCCGTAGAGGCCGACGGAGGCCTCGGTGCCGAGCGCGGCCTTGACCCGCCCGGTGGCGGTGACGTTCGCCGCGACCGGCGAACTCTCGACCTTCGACGTGCTCACCGGCGTCCAGCCCTTGCCCACGGCGTAGCTGCCGCCGACCCTGAAGTCGCCCTTGACGTCCTGCTGGACGTCGATGGTCACGCGGCCGTCGGCCTCCACCTGGATGTAGCAGGTCAGGTCGAGGTTGACGACGACCGGCACCGGCCCGACCTGGATGACCGGGGAGCTGTGCAGCTTGGCGAAGGGGATCCGCTGGGGCGCTCCGGTGCTCGCGGCGGCGCGGCCCTGGATCTTCCACTGCGAGGACCAGTCGCCGCTCATGCCGAGGAAGGCGCCGCGCGGACCGGGGGCGGCGCCCGCGCTGCCGTCGTACGAGAACTCCACCCGGGGGGCGAGCTGGACGAACCCGGACACCGAGGCGCCGGCCGAGGCGGGGGCGTCCGGGGCGGTGTCGACGGAGGCGTTCACGTCGAGCCGCAGGCTGCCCAGCGGCAGCTTCGCGCCTTCGGGGCCGAACTGCACGCCCTGGCTCTTGGCCCAGGAGAGGGTGACACCCTTCATCAGGGGCTCGACGGTGACCGACGCCGGGTCGACGGGGACCTTGCCGTCGGCCTTGTCGTCATCGAGGACGGAGGCCAGCGTCGTGGAGGCGGTCTTGACCTCGGTGCCGCGGTCGGTCTTCCCGACGACCTCGGTGACCTTGGCGAGCAGGCCGTTCGGGGCGCCGGGTGCCGGTGCGCTGGCGATGACATCGCCCACCGCGACGGGCTGGTCGGCTTCGGGCGACGCGCTCGCCGACGGTGCGCGGGTGGGCCCCTGAGGGGCCTTGGCTATGACGGCCCGTCCGCTCGCCCGGTCGTACGAGGCGACCTTCAGCGAGGACTTCTCGGTCCTGCCCTTCCCGCCGGCCCGGGCCACGGCCGCGGGGGTGGGCGCCCCCTGCGGCGCCGCGGCCACATCGAGCCGCTGTGACGTGCCGTCGGCCGTGGGTGCGGGGGCGGCGGGGGCGGCCGGCCCGGCGGCTCCGGTGTGGGGGGTCGAGGAGCAGCCGGTGGCGGTGAGCGCCAGGGCGGTCAGGCCGGCGAGCAGGAGGCGTCGGGCGAGCGTGCGCACGTGGGGGACCTTCGGGTGGGGGAGGGTGGGGAGGATTACCGAGCGGTAACCGGAACTTGATCATGCCATGTGCGCACTACGGCCGTCATGTCCGGATCTCGCCAACTACGCGAGGGCGCCCGGCAGTTGAACGTTCATCCGCTCCCGCTCCCGCTCCTGCTCCCGTCCCTGCTCTCGTCCCTGCTCCCACCCGGGCGCCGGTCGTCGGCCTCCTACCGCAGCGTCCCGGCCTTCGTCCCGTCCGTCAGCTTGCCCGACAGGTCGACCTGCGCACCCGCCGGTGCCTTGACCGCCAGCCGGTTGCCGTTCGCCGAACCGCTCACCCCGCCGCCCGAGACCGCCAGCGAGGTGAACTGCGCACTGCCCGCCGCCACGACGTACCACTGGCCCGCACGCGACTTCCACAGCACGCCCGCCAGCACCCGCGGCTCCCGCGGCCCGCACGCCGCGGACCCCTCCGCCGTGGCCGCCTGCGCCGCCATCGGTGAGCCCGGGGCCAGGAACTGCGCCTGCACCCGGTCCGCCGCGCCCTGCCAGGTCTCGGCCCGCGTACAGAGCCAGGTCGCCGTCCCGTCGCCCTCCGGCAGCGGCTGCTTCGCGTACGTCCAGGCGTTGACCGTACGGACCCCGTGCGAGCGGACCGAGGGCAGCAGACAGGCGATCCTCGACCAGTCGCCCAGTTCCGCGGCCTCCGTCACGTCCCGCTCGGCGCCCGGCGCGCCCGACGTCAGCCGGGCCGGGGTCAGCTCACCGAGGTCCGTGATCAGCCGGGTCGTGCCGTCGCCGGTCAGGGACAGGGCGTTCCAGCTCGTGCAGTCGCCCGCCGGGGCCGGGCTGGGCACCGGCGGGGTCACCCCGTCCGGCGTCGGCTTGAGCGCCGCCGCCGGGTCGCCGGGCTTGAGCAGGTCCCGCAGGGCCGCGCCGGTGACCCAGGGCGCGGTGAGGTAGCGGACGTTGCCGTCGACCCGGCTGAGGACCAGCGCCGTGGCGGTGTCCGCCGAGGCGCCGTCGGTCCGCGCGAAGTCGAGGGCGGCGCCCGCGGTCCCGGTGCGCGGTTCGGCGTAGCGGACCACGCGCAGGCCGTCGTACAGCAGGACCACGACGGCCTGGTCGACGGCGCCCGCGAACAGCAGCTGCGCCGGTCCCATCGGAGGCCCGGCGGGCGTACCCGGGGTGGCCGAGGCGACCACGGAGGAGCCCGGCCGGGCCCAGACGGCCAGCGCCCGGCGCAGCAGCGCGGTGTCGTCGGCCCGGTCGCCGCGCGCCGGCCAGGTGGAGAAGTCGGTACGGGAGGACGTACGCCAGAGCGTGGGCGCGGCCCGGACCAGCTTCCCGGGATCCAGGGCCTGCTCGGCCGCGGCGTTGCGGGAGTCCGGCGGGGCGGCCGCCCCGTCCGAGCCCCAGCCGCCGCCGGGCAGCGCGAGCAGCGCCCCGCACACGGCGAGGGCCGCCCCGGCGGCCAGGGCGGCCCGTGTCAGACGGCGCCGCCGCAGCAGGTCGGTGGGCCGGGCCTGGAGCACGCACGGGTCGAACTCGGGGGAGGCGAACAGGGCGTCGTTCGCCGGATCCCCCGATTCCGCGACCGCGGCGGCCGGATCCGGGATCCCGGCCTCGTCGAGCACCCGGAGCACCTCCGGCTCGGGCAGCCGCTCCAGGGCCCGCAGCACGCAGGCGGCCCGGCCGGGCCCGTCGAGGGTGGCCAGCCACTGGTCGAGGGCGAGCTCCTCGGCCCCGCCCGAGCGGGGGAACAGCCGCAGCCCCCACACCTGCGGCAGCAGCGGCGGGAGCTGGGCCCGCCGGGGGAGCGCCCGGAAGGTCAGCGGAATCCCCGCCTCCAGGGCGGCGCGCAGCACGCGCAGCCGGACGTAGGCGTAACCGGAGTCGTCCGCGCCGCCACGCTGGCCCGGAACCCCGCCCTGCACGGCGGCCGCGGCAGCCGCCGCGTCCCGCCGTCCGCGCGGCAGCGCCCGCTGGACCAGTGAGTGGGCGGTGAGCACCCGCCGGTTGCGGCCGAGGGCCGGCGGCAGCACCAGATAGGCGAGCCGCACCAGCCGCGGGTAGTGCTCGACGATGGCGGCCTCGGCCTGCTCGACGTCCGGCGGCACGGGAGGCAAGGGGCGGGTGGCGGTATCCGGCGCAGTCACGTTCAGCAGAACGAGCGAATCGTCGGATGGTCACCCGTCATCAGCCCCCTCGTTCGAGTCAAAAATGCGGAGGCGATGAGGCGATGAGGCGGCGAGGCGGCGAGCGGGTCAGGCCACCAGACGGGCCCGCAGCGCCTCGACCGTCTCGTCGCAGACTCCGAGCCCCTCGCGCACGTACTTCTCCATGGAGCCGTAGCGCGTCTCGACCTCGTCCAGCGCCGCCTCCAGGTAGGAGGGGAAGACGCCGATCAGCGCGAGCGCGATGTCCGGGTCGCCGCCGGCCGCCGTGAAGCCCTCGATCATCGGGGCGAAGGCCTGCTTGACCGCCGGATTGACGGAGAGGTACTCGGCCATCAGCGTCTCGTCGTCCGCGCCCAGCAGCGCCAGGATGATCGTCGCGCCCCAGCCGGTACGGTCCTTGCCCGCCGTGCAGTGGAAGAGCAGCGGGCCCGACGCGGGGTCGGCGGCCTCGGTGAGCAGCATCCGGTACGCGGTCTGCGCGGAGCCGGAGTTCACGAACGACCGGTATATGCCGGCGAACAGCGCCTGCGCCCTGCCGCCGCCCAGGTGCTCCTCGGCCACCACCGGGTCGGACAGCAGGTCCTTGAGCTGCGCCGCGGCGGGCACCTTGCCGGCACTCAGCTTGTCCGCGAGGACGTCGCCGATCAGGAGCCGGGCCCCGGCCGGTATGCGGTCGGGGTGGTCGGCGCGCTCGAGGTCGGTGCGGAAGTCGATGACGGTACGCACCCCCAGTGCGGCCACCGCCGGGTCGGCGTCGAGGTCGAGCCGGTCGAGCTGGCCGGAGCGCAGGAGCAGACCGGGGCGGACGCTGCGACCGCCGGGGAGCGGGGTGCCACCGAGGTCGCGGAAGTTGGCGACGGTGGTGGAGGGGGTGGCGGGCATCGTGGCGGCTCCAGCGGTGTGCGGGTGACTCGTGTCATGAGGTGGTGCGGTGGTGCGGTGACGGTGAGGTGATCGTGCGGTGATGCGGCGGTTCATGCAATTTTCTGGTGTTTCACCCCGGAACGACAATCGAGGGCCAGTGAGAGCCCGATGCCTATCCCGAGCGCCGCCAGGTGCCCGGCGTCCGTGAAGGAACGCCCGCGCTTGATCACCGGCGCCGCCGCGAGCGCCAGCAGCCCCGCCCGCGCCGCCGTGCGGACCGCCCCGCGCGGCAGGGCCGAGGTCAGCGCGCCGAGGACGGCGTTGAACCCGTAGCTCGTCCCCACGTCCAGGGCGCGTCGGGTCCGCTGATCGGTTGTCCTGCGCAGGGCGCCGTAGACCAGGAGGGTCGCCGTGGCGTGCCCGAACAGGAACACCGCGGCCGTCCACCAGGCGCCGTACGCGTATTCGGCGTATCCGAGGACCGCGACCAGCAGCAGCGCGTAGGGCAGCGGCATGGGCTCCTCGACGACGAGAGCGCTGCTCAGCAGCGTCTCCCAGCGCCCGGCGGACAGATTCTCGACGTTCGTCGAGCAGTCCCGCAGCAGCTGCTCCCGCTGTGCCGCCCCCATCCGCTCCAGGGCGTACGCCCCGAGCTGGACCCCGCCGGCGTACACCGCGCCCAGTGGAATTGGATTCACCCGCCCATGATCGGATACGGCCCTCTGGCGGACACCACCGGGCCCCGTGCGAACATGGCCCGGCCATGTCAGAGAGTCCCGCGCCGATGCGCGCCACGCGGGCCGCGGTATTCGCGGCGATGTGTGTCGCTCTGGGTGCGATGGGGCATTCGTACATGTCTGGCACGGACATTCCGCCCTCCGGGCTGCTGGCCGCTTTCGGGGTGACCGGCGCGCTCGCATGGCTCGCCGCCGGGCGGCGGCGGGGCCCCGTGGGGATCGCCGCGGCGGTGCTCGCCGTACAGGGCGTGCTGCACCTCGTCTTCTCGGGCAGCCAGGCCGCGCAGCCCGCCGCCGTTCCCGCCGCGATGCAGGGGCACCACCACATGCAGGCCACCGGCGGCGGCGCGATGGCCGCCGAAGCCCCCGGTGCGGCGATGGCGGACGTGGCGGGCACGGCAGACATGGCGGGCATGGCAGACGTGGCGGGCATGGCAGACGTGGCGGACGTGGTCGGCATGGCCGGTCACGGCGGCGCCGGAATGATCGCCGCGCACATGCTCGCCGGGCTGCTCTGCGCCGCCTGGCTGGCGCGGGGCGAGGCCGCCGCCTTCCGGCTGGCCCGGGTCCTGGGAGCCGTCGCGCTGCACGCGGCCCGGCCGCTCTCCCGCGCGCTCGCCCTGGTGCGGGCGCGGGTGGCCGTGCTGCCGGCCCCGCCCGCCTTCCGCGCCCGCGCCCCGTACCGGCGGCCGCGCCGCCTGCGCGGGGCCGTGCACGCCCATGCCGTGGTGCGGCGCGGGCCGCCCGCGCCGCGAGCGTTCAGCGCCACGGCCCCCGGCCGTCCTGCCCGCGCCTGACCGGCGCGCTCCTCGCCGAGGAGGAGGCGAGACCTGGGGCCGCGTTCCCCATGTCTTCGCCAACACCTAGGAGACCCATGTCACTTGACGAGGTCAAAGACGTCCGCACCCCGGACGCGGACCCGGCCGATCCGGCCGAGCCGGCCGACATGTCCCGCACGGCCACGAGCCGCGGCGGCAGTTGGGCCGCCGTGCGGCCGCTGCTCCTGCGCATGCACTTCTACGCGGGCCTGCTCATCGCCCCGCTGCTGTTCCTCGCCGCCGCCACCGGGCTGCTCTACGCCGCCTCGTGGCAGGCCGAGGAGATCATCTACGCCGACGAACTCACCGTCGCCCGCGTCGGCGAGAGCGCCCTGCCGATCAGCGCCCAGGTCCAGGCGGCCCAGGGCGCCGCACCCCAGGGGGAGGTCGTGTCCGTGTGGCCCGCCCCGGACCCCGAGGCCACCACTCGGGTGATCATGGAGAGCTCGGGGCTCGCGGAGGGCGAGACCCTCACCGTCTTCGTCGATCCGTATACGGCCGAGGTGCGCGGGCAGCTCGCCACCGCCGGCGACGCGCTGCCGCTGCGGGCCTGGCTGAGCGAGTTCCACGCCAGCCTCCAGCTCGGGGAGTTCGGCCGGAACTACAGCGAGCTCGCCGCGAGCTGGATGTGGGTGGTCGCGCTCGGCGGACTCGCCCTGTGGATAGGCCGCCGCCGGGCGCGCGGGTCGCGGCTCTTCCTCCCGGACCGCGAAGCCACCGGCCGGCGCCGGACCCTGTCCTGGCACGGGGCCGTCGGCCTCTGGGCCGTCGCCGGACTCGTCGTGCTCTCCGCCACCGGCCTGACCTGGTCGAAGTACGCCGGCGAGAACATCGGACAGCTCCAGGACGGTCTCGGCGGGGCCACCCCCTCCGTCTCCGCCACGCTGAGCGCCGGTGCGGGCCCGGGGGGATCCGACGAGCACGCCGGGCACACCATGCCCGAGGGCACGCAGATGCCCGCGACCCCGCCCGCGCCCGCCGCCGACATCGGCATCGACGCGGCCGTGGCCGCCGCCCGGGCCGCCGGGGTCACCGAGGAGCTCCGCGTGACCCTGCCCGCGCAGGACAAGGGGTACGTGGTCAAGGAGCAGGACAAGCAGGTGCCGGTGCACCTGGACGCCGTCGCCCTCGATCCCGCGGACGGCCGGGTCATGGACGAACTGCGCTTCGCCGACTACCCCGTGCTCGCCCAGATGACGCGCTTCGGCATCGACCTGCACATGGGCAAGACCTTCGGGCTCGCCAACCAGCTCGCGCTGGCCGCGCTCGCCGTCGCGGTGATGTTCCTCGTCTTCTGGGGCTACCGCATGTGGTGGCTGCGCCGGCCGACGAAGGACCGCAGGCTCTCGGCCGGCCGCCCGCAGCCGCGCGGTGCCTGGCGGAGGCTGCCGGTGACCGCGCTGCTGCCGCTGGCCGCGGTGACCGCCCTGGTCGGCTGGTTCATCCCGCTGCTCGGGATCAGCCTGGTCGCCTTCCTCGCGGTCGACGTGCTGCTGGGCTTCGTCGCGGGCCGCCGGGCCAAGGCCGCGTAGCCGCAGTCGACGTGGTGGTGGGCCCGTACTCCCCCGAGGAGTACGGGCCCACCGTCGTCGGGTCGTCGTCAGGTCGACATCGACCCGGGCCGGTCAGGGGGCGTACTTGTAGCCCACGCGGCGCACCGTCTGGATCGCACCGCGGTGCGACGCGCCCAGCTTGCGGCGCAGGCGGGCGATGTGGACGTCCACCGTCCGGCCGTCGCCGACGTGGCCGTAGCCCCAGACCGTGGTGACCAACTGGTCCCGGCTGTGCACCCGGTGCGGGTGCTCCACCAGATGGGCCAGCAGCTCGAACTCCAGGTACGTGAGGTCGAGCACCCGGCCGTCGACCTCGGCCGTGCGCCGCGCCGCGTCGACGCGGACCAGCCCGTCGCCCGGGTCGCCCGGGTCGCCCGCCGGGGCCGGGGTCTCGGAGGCAGCCGATGTGACGGCAGCCGCCACGGGCTGCGGGGCGAAGGCGATCGGCGGCTGCTGGTCGGCCGGTACGAGGACCAGGTAGCCGACCATCGGCGGCTGGCCCGGTAGCGCCGGGAGGGTGTGCGGGGGCGCGGGCAGCCAAGTGGCCCCGGGCGGGAGCAGGTCCACGACCCGGGCCACCTCGTCCCGGTCCACGGCACGCAGCCGGTGGCGCGGACCGGGTGGACGGGGCAGGGAAGCGGCGGTCGCGGCGGGGGCGGCGGAAGTGAGGGAGCGGGTGTTCGCCATGAGTGGTCAGCTCTTTCACGCGGAGTGGACGGCAGGAGACGTGCGTACGTCGTACGTGCGTACGGGTGTCATCGGTGTCGTACCGCGCAGACCGAAGGCCTCGGGAAGGTCGGGCAGGTGGTGGTCCCGGAGGTTTTAGAGGGCCGGCGCGTTCTTCGCGCGGCAACACTCCCGGTCGAAATCATGATCCTGACGGGACGGCCAGAACGGCTCGAGGTCGCTGCGACCTGACGAGGTGTGCGAATGGCTGGCCATGACCACCATTCAAGCAGATGTCGTGTCCCCGAGGCAGAGCCCGTCTCACACAGTGGAGCGGAATCTCATATTCAGCCCCCGGCCCTGCCGATTCCGGTCGAAAGGAACTCCGCAGCCCAGGCGCAGCCGTGCCACACGGCACCGACAACGCCCGCCGGGCCTCGGAAGGCTCGGCGGGCGTCGGAGTGCCGGTGTATCGGTGTGTCGGTGTGTCGGTGTGACTGGCGGGCCGTCAGCGGCGCGCGGCCACCGGCAGGCGGGGAGCCTAGACGAGGCCGTCCTTCTCCAGGCCCGCGCAGCAGGTGTCCGTGATGAGGCGGGTCACCACGTACGGGTCCACGTTCGCGTTCGGGCGGCGGTCCTCGATGTAGCCCTTGCCGTCCTTCTCCACCTGCCACGGGATGCGGACCGACGCGCCGCGGTCCGAGACGCCGTAGCTGAACTCGTTCCACGGGGCGGTCTCGTGCAGACCCGTCAGGCGCTCGTCGATGCCGGCGCCGTAGTTCTTCACGTGGTCGAGCGGCTTGCTGCCCTCGCCCAGCGCCTCGCACGCGGAGATGATCGCGCGGTAGTCCTCGCGCATCGCCTTCGTGGAGAAGTTGGTGTGCGCGCCCGCGCCGTTCCAGTCGCCCTTGACCGGCTTCGGGTTCAGCGTCGCGGAGACGTTGAAGTCCTCGGCGGTGCGGTAGAGCAGCCAGCGCGCGATCCACAGCTGGTCGGAGACCTCCAGCGGACCGACGGGGCCGACCTGGAACTCCCACTGGCCGGGCATGACCTCGGCGTTGATGCCGGAGATGCTCAGGCCCGCCGCGAGGCAGTGGTCCAGGTGCTTCTCGACGATCTCGCGGCCGAAGATCTCGTCCGAGCCGACGCCGCAGTAGTAGCCGCCCTGCGCGGCCGGGAAGCCGTTGACCGGGAAGCCCAGGGGGCGGGTGCCGTCGAAGAAGGTGTACTCCTGCTCGATGCCGAAGATCGGCTCCTGAGCGGCGAACTTCTCGGCGACCGGACGCAGCAGCGCGCGGGTGTTCGACTCGTGCGGGGTCATGTCGATGTTCAGGACCTCGCACAGCACGAGGACGTTCTCGCCGCCGCGGATCGGGTCCGGGCAGGAGAAGACCGGGTTGAGGACGCGGTCGGACGCGTGGCCCTCGGCCTGGTTCGTGCTCGATCCGTCGAAGCCCCAGATCGGCAGCGCGTCGCCGTCGCCGAGGATCTTCGTCTTGGAGCGAAGCTTCGCCGTCGGCTCGGTGCCGTCGATCCAGATGTACTCAGCCTTGTAGCTCACGGGCCCCATCCTCAGACTCTGCGGGTGCTGCTGGTCGCTGCTTCATCGCTGCGGTGATGACCGCAGCGTGCCCGCCCGCGATTTCTCTTCCGTTGCCCGCGTGTGAACCCCGTGTTACCGAGGTTTGCGCCGCAGGTCGGGTGGCTTGTGCGGGCCGCCAGCGGGTTGGTGGCGGCCCCTGCGTCCGGGTGGGGCAGACTGGCCGCGTGAGCATCTCGTCTGATTTGAACCCCGCCGGAGATCGTGCCGGAGATCCCGCCGAGCGTGCCGTCGAGAGCGCCGCCGGTCAGGCCGCCGCAGGCCCCCGCCCCCGGGTCGGGCTGCTCGGCACCGGCCCCTGGGCGCACCGCACCCACGCCCCCGCCCTCGCCGCACACCCCGGCTCCGACTTCGCCGGCGTGTGGGGCCGCCGGCCCGAGGCGGCGGCCGAGCTGGCGGACGCGTACGGCGTGAAGGTGTACGAAGACCCCGACCAGCTGTTCGCCGACTGTGACGCCGTGGCCTTCTCCCTGCCGCCCGACGTACAGGCCCCGCTCGCCGTGCGCGCCGCGGCCGCCGGCTGCCACCTGCTGCTCGACAAGCCGGTCGCGACGACGGCCGAGGACGCCCGCGCCGTCGCGGACGCGGTGGCCCGCCACCGGGTCGCCTCAGTGGTCTTCCTCACCCTGCGCTTCGCCGAGCCCACCGCGGGCTGGGTCACGGAACAGGCCGGGCGCCCGGGCTGGTTCACCGCGGCCGCGCACTGGCTCGGCGCCGTCTTCCCGCCCGACGGGGCGCCCAGCGCGTACGCCGACTCGCCCTGGCGCAGGTCCAAGGGCGGCCTGTGGGACGTCGGCCCGCACGCGCTCTCCGTCCTGATCCCGATCCTCGGCGAGGTCACCGCGGTCAGCGCCACGCGGGGCCCCTCCGACGTGGTCCAGCTGGCACTGCGGCACGCCTCCGGCGCGGCCAGCACCGCCGTGCTCAGCCTGGGCGCGCCCCGCGAGGCGGCCGGGGTGGGACTGCAACTGCGCGGGACCGAGGGCGTGTACGAGCTGCCGGGCTGGAGCGACGTACCGGGCGCCTACGGGCGCGCCCTGGACGCGCTGCTCACCGCGGCCCGCAGCGGCGTGCCGGACCCGCGCGGGGTGGAGTTCGGGGCCCGGCTGACGGAGATCCTGGCCGAGGCGGAGGCGCAGCTCCCCGCCTGATCACTTGATGAGCGCGTTCGCCACGACGCGCGGCTCCGGTGCGAGGGCAGCGTGGGTGGCCGTCAGGAAGCGGCGGACGGTGTCCCGTTCGGCCGGATCGAAGGCGTCCAGCACCCTGAGCACCCCGTCGATCAGCGGCCCGAAGAACTCGCGGCCCAGGCGGACCGCCTCCGGCGTCACGCGCAGCAGGATGCGGCGCCGGTCGCGGTCGTCGCGGATGCGCGCCACATGGCCGAGCCGTTCCAGCCGGTCGATCACGGCGGTGGTGCCCGCCGAGTTGAGGCCGAGCCGGGTACCGAGCAGGCCCGCCGTGGCCGGCTCGTCCGCGCGGGCCGCGTCCAGCAGGCAGATCAGGGCCCGTACGTCGGTGAGGTGCATGCCGTTGGCGGCGGCGAACTCCGCCTGGCGCAGGCCGAACTCGACGGTCACCGCCCGCAGTAGGTGCACCAGTTCCAGGTTCTCGGGCTCTTCCGGATTCCGGGATTCCCGGTTGTCGTCCACATCGCCTCCCGCATAACATCTCTCGCTGAGCGAGATTATCGCCCAGCGAGGCATTGGAGTCGGCCATGTTCCGGACCTCTTCCTTCCGTACCGCGTACGACGAGGTGCTCGGCCGGTGGCCCGGGCCCGTCGAGTCCGTCGACCTGCCCACCCCGTACGGGCTCACCCGCGTCAACAGCTGCGGTCCGGCTGGCGCCCCACCGCTGGTGCTGCTGCCCGGCGGCGGGTCCACCTCCACCGTGTGGGGCGCCAGCGCCGCCGCCGGAGCCGCCCGCGGCCACCGGGTGCACGCCGTGGACCTGGTGGGGGACCCCGGGCTCAGCGTCCCGGCGGCCGGGCGGGCGATCCGGAACGCCGGGGACCTGACCGGCTGGCTCGACGCGGTCCTCGACGGGCTCGTCCCGCACGGGCCGGTGGCCCTCGCCGGGCACTCGTACGGGGCCTGGATCGCCGCCCATTACGCCGCCCGTCACGCCGCTCACGACGCCGCCCGTCACGCCTCGCGGGGGCCCGCCCGGCTCGACCGCCTCGTCCTGCTCGACCCGACCCAGGTCTTCGCCGGGCTGCGCCCCGGCTACGTACTGCGCGCGCTGCCCATGCTGCTGCGGCCGACCCCCGAGCGGGTCCGCTCCTTCCTCGCCTGGGAGACCCGCGGGGCCGCGCTCGATCCGGCCTGGCTGCGACTGCAGGAGGAGAGCGCCGGCTTTCCCGCCGCCCGGCCGGTCACCGGGCCGCGCCCGGACCTCGCCGCTCTGGCCGAGCTGCCGGGCGGCGTGCGGATCGACGTGCTGTTCGCCGAGCACGCCCGCTGCCACGACGCCGACCGCGCCGCCCGGGTCGCGCGCGAGGCGCTGCCGGGCGCGCGCGTCGACGTACTGCCCGGTGTCTCGCACCACGCGCTGCCGCTGACGGCGGCCGACGAGATCGCCCGGCGGCTCGCCGCGGTGGCCTGATCAGGCAGGTCCCTTGCGGGACAGGGCGTCGCGGACGGCCTCCTCGGAACGGGCGACCACGGCCGTGCCGTCCTCGGCGGTGATGATCGGCCGCTGGATGAGCTTCGGGTGCGCGGCCAGGTGGGCGATCCAGAGCCCGCGTGCCGCGTCGGTCTCCTCACGCGGCAGCTCCCGTACGCCGGTCTCCTTGGCCAGCGGGTCCGAGGTACGGGTGATGTCCCACGGCTCGAGCCCGAGCCGGCCGAGCACCTCGCGGATCTCGTCCTCGGAGGGCACGTCCTCCAGGTAGCGGCGCACGGTGTACTCGGCGCCTTCCGCGTCCAGCAGGGCCAGCGCGCCGCGGCACTTGGAACAGGCGGGATTGATCCAGATCTCCATGGCGCCAACCCTACCCAGGGCCTGTCTGGCCAGGGGCTTCTGTCAGTGGTCCCCAGTAAAATCGAGGGAGAACGACAGGACGCCAACTACCGTTTGGGAGGCTGTAGATGGCCACTGCCACCACCATTCAGCACGTCAAGAAGAAGCCGCTGCCGGCGGGGCTGCCCCGCGAGTGGTACGAGAGCCACAACCGCCGTCTGAAGGCGATGCGGCTGGCGATATCCCTGCTCGACTCGGGGACGTATGACGCTCGGCGCGCCACCAACCGGAAGATCCGGACGATGGCCGTCCGGACGGGGATCCACCGGCCGTCCAATGTCACCTGCAAGATGGTGCGCGCGTTCATCGAGGAGTCGTAACGGGCTTGACGGCTCCTCGCTCCTCGCTTCTCACCACACGCCGGGGGCCTCGACCGACTGCGAGCGGTCGGGGCTTTCGGGGCTCACGGCCGTTCGGGGAGACCTGCCGACCCGTCCAGGGAGAGCAGCAGCAGGGCCACGTCGTCGCGCGGGCCGCCGTGCGTGAAGGCCGCGAGGTCCCGCCACACCGCCCGGACCAGGCCCGCCGGGTCCCGCGCCAGGACGGGCACCCGGGCGGCCAGGGGGTAGAAGTGCCCCGTCGCGTCCCGGGCCTCCGTCACGCCGTCGGTGTGCAGCAGCAGCTGGTCGCCCGGTCCCACCGGCAGCTCCGCCACCAGCGGCGGGCTCGGACCCGCGAGGCCCAGGCCCAGGGGCGGGCCCGGCTCCACGGCCAGCTCCTCCACCGCCGCCCCGCGCAGCCGCAGGACCGGCGGGTGCCCGCACGACACGATCCGTACGAGGCCCAGCCCGGGCGGGAACTCCAGCAGGACCGCCGTCGCGAAGAGTTCCGGGTGCTCGACGGAGGCGGCCGTCGCGTCCGCCAGCAGCCGCCGGTCCAGCCGGGCCGCGACCGCCCCCAGCCCGGCGTCGTCGAGCACGCCCTCGCGGAAGGCCCCGAGCAGCGCCGTCACCGTGGCGACCGCCGCCAGGCCGTGCCCCTGCACGTCCCCGACCAGCGCCCGCACCCCGTACGGACCGGCCCGTACGTCGTACAGGTCGCCGCCGACGAGCGTGCCGCGCTGCGCCGCCCGGTAGAGGCCCGAGCAGCGCACCGGGCCCACCCGTTCCGGTACCGGCGGCAGTACCGCCAGCTGAGCGGCCTCCGCCACCGTGCGTACGCTGACCAGCTGGGCGTCCCGGCGTCGCCGGACCCAGGCGATCACCACGCTGAGCAGCCCGACGGTGGCCACGGTGGCCAGGTCCGTGCCCCGGGCGTTGGCGATGCCGAGGTCGGGCACTCCCAGCAGCAGGAGGACGAGGGCGGCGAAGATCGCGGTACCGCCCGCCCCGTACGCGAAGGCGGCCACCGGGGGCAGCCCCGCCAGGAAGTACCCCAGCTCCACGTCCCCGGGCGTGGCCCGCTGCGCGAACACCAGCGCCACCAGGGCCACCGCGGGCGCGATGCGGGCCCAGCGCGGCGGCGGCTCCCCGCGCAGCCAGCCCGGCTCCTCGCGTCCGCGTCTCACCCCTCCACCCTGGTACGGGGGCGCTGCCCGCGCACCCCGGACCGGCCCGCCGGGTGGCTTCGCGCGGCCCGTGCCACGACAGTGGTGGCGTGACGGGGAACGAAGGCTCGGGGAAGACGCCCGGTCCGGCGCACGTCGAGGCGCACGGTGCGGGCGACGGTTTGGCGAGCGCGGAGATCAGCACGCGGCTCAACTGGCTGCGCGCGGGCGTGCTCGGCGCCAACGACGGGATCATCTCCACGGCGGGCCTGGTGGTCGGCGTGGCCGGGGCCACCACCTCCCGCACGGCGATCCTTGCGGCGGGTGTCGCGGGGCTGCTGGCGGGCTCGCTGTCGATGGCGGCGGGGGAGTACGTCTCCGTCAGCTCCCAGCGGGATTCAGAACGGGCCGCGCTGGCCCTGGAACGCCGGGAACTGGCCGAGGAGCCGGAGGCGGAGCTCGACGAACTCACCGATCTGCTCGCCGCGCGCGGCCTGAGCCGGACGGTGGCCCGGGAGGCCGCCGAGCAGCTGACGGAGCGGGACGCGCTGCGGGCCCACGCCCGGGTGGAGCTCGGGATCAACCCCGACGAGCTGGCCAATCCGTGGCACGCGGCCTTCGCCAGCCTGATCGCCTTCACGGTGGGGGCGCTGCTGCCGTTGCTGGCGATCGTCCTGCCGGGGCCGTCGGAGCGGGTGCCGGTGACGGTGGTGGCGGTGCTGGGTGCGCTCACGCTGTGCGGGGTGGTCAGTGCGCGGCTCGGCGGGGCGCCGGCGGCCCGGGCGGTCGGCCGGAACGTCGCGGGCGGGGCCCTGGCCATGGCGGTGACCTACGCGGTGGGCACCTGGATCGGCACGGCCTGACCATCGAGCCCTCTACCAGCCCCGCCGGCGTTTGAGGCGCGGGCTCTGGGGCGGAGCCCGGTGTGCCCGGCCGGGGTGAAAGATCGGGGCTCCGCCCCGTACCCCGCGCCTCAAACGCCGGCGGGGCTGGATATGCCCGGCTGTGCCCGGCTGTGCCCGGCGTGGCCGGATCGGAAAGGATGGGGGCATGCGTATCGCGGTCACCGGTTCCACCGGGCTCATCGGCAGTGCACTCGTGCGGTCCCTGCGGGCGGACGGGCACGAGGTGGTGCGGTTCGTGCGGCGGGAGCCCGCCGGGGCGGACGAGGCGCGGTGGGATCCGGCGCGCGGGTACGTCGACCCCGACGGGCTCGCCGGCTGCGGGGCCGTCGTGCACCTGGCCGGGGCCGGGGTCGGGGACCGACGGTGGACCGCCGCGTACAAGAGGGAGATCCGCGACAGCCGGGTGCTCGGCACCGCCGCGATCGCCCGCGCCCTCGCCGCCCTCGACGGGCCGCCCGCCGTCCTGGTCAGCGGTTCCGCCGTCGGCTACTACGGCGACACCGGCGACCGGCCCGTGGACGAGGACGCCCCCGCCGGACAGGGCTTCCTGCCCTCGGTCTGCGTGGAGTGGGAGGCGGCCGCGCGCCCCGCCCAGGAGGCCGGGATCCGGGCCGTGTTCGCCCGTACGGGCCTGGTCGTCGCCCGCGAGGGCGGGGCATGGGGCCGGATGTTCCCCGTCTTCCGCGCCGGTATCGGTGGCCGGCTCGGCAACGGTCACCAGTACTGGCCGTACATCTCGCTGCGGGACGAGGTCGCGGCCCTGCGCCACCTCATCGACACCCCCGGCATCGAAGGCCCGGTCAACCTCACCGCCCCCGAGCCGCTGACCAACCGCCAGGTCACCGCGGCCATGGCCCGCGTGCTGCGCCGGCCCGCGCTGCTGCCCGTACCGGCCGTGGCCCTGCGCATCGTGCTCGGGGAGTTCGCCGAGGACGTGCTGGGCAGTCAGCGGGCCCGGCCCACCAGGCTGCTGGAGTCCGGCTTCGTCTTCCGCGACCCCGGTATCGAGCAGGCCATCCGCGCCGCGCTCTGAGATCCGATGGATCGCACGCCGATCCCCGTGGATCCCCGTGGATCCACTGAGGGCCGCGTAGGCCGCGTGGATCGGCGTGCGACCACCGTGCGACCGTTCGTGACCCGAATGCGACCGTCGTGCGACCGGAGTTGACCGTAATACCCCGCCTGACGGGGGTTCCCGTGGAGCCGGTTGAGGGAAGGAGGATCCCCACACAGCCGCGCCGACCTCGGGGAGGGGCACGTGCTCAGCAGCGCACACCATGCCGCACACCATGCGGACGTCGTCATCGTAGGAGCCGGAGTCTCGGGACTCGCGGCCGCGCGACACCTGATCGCAGCGGGGGTCACGGTCACCGTCCTGGAGGCCGCGGACGACCCCGGCGGACGGATGGCCACCGTGTCGGCCGACGGGTTCCGGCTGGACCGGACCGGCCAGTTGCTCAACACCTCCTACACGGAACTCGAACGCACTCCCGGCCTGCGGGCCCTGACCCTGCGCCCGTTCGCGCCCGGGGTCCTGGTCCACACCGACGGCAAACAGCTGCGGGCCGGGGCCCTCACCCCGGCCCGCGCCCTGGCCAGCGGCTCCCTCGACCAGGCCCGGCTCAGCGCCGCCCTCGGCCGGCTCGCCGCCCTGCCCGAGGACAAACTTCTCGCCCGGCCCGAACGCACCGCGCACGCCGCGCTGCGCTCGCGCGGGCTGCCGCCGCGCACCCTCAACGGGGTGCTGCGGCCCTTGCTCGCCGCCCTGCTCCGCGACCCGGAGCTGACCACCTCCAGCCGGGTCGCCGACCTGGCCCTGCGCACCTTCGCCCGCGGCCGCCTCGCCGTGCCCGAGGGCGGCGCGGCGGCCCTGCCCGGCCTGCTCGCCGCCGGCCTGCCGCCCGGCACCGTCCGGACCGGGGTCCGGGTCCGGTCGGTGGCGACCAATCTGGTCACCACCGAGGAGCACGGCGACTTCCGCTGCCGCTCCGTGCTCCTCGCCACCGGAGCCCGCGCCGCCGCCGAGCTGCTGCCCGGCCTGCGCGTGCCCGGCTTCCACGAGGTCACCGTCCTGCACCACGCCACCGCCACCCCCCTGCCCCGGGACGGCTCGCTGCTCCTGGACGGGGACCCCAAGTGGCCCGTCTCCCACACCGCCGTGATGAGCGCGGTCGACCCGACGCGGGCCCCGGCCGGCCGGAGCCTGGTCACCACCACGGTGCTCGGCCCGCCGCCACCGGTGCGTACGGTCGCCTCGCGCCTCGCCCGGCTCTACGACACCACCACCCGGGACTGGGAGCTGCTGGCCGTCCACCACACGCCGGAGGCCGTCCCCGCCATGCCTCCGCCGCACGACCTGCGGCGCCCCGTCCGGGTGCTGGCCGGGCTGTACGTGTGCGGCGACCACCGCGACACCAACACCGTGCAGGGGGCCCTGCACTCCGCCCGCCGGGCCACCGGCGCCGTCCTGCGCGACTTCGGCATCCCGCTGCCCACCGCCGCGGAGCCGGCACTTCCGGTCGCGGCCTGAGAACGGGCGGGGCTGGATCGCCCCCAGGGCAGTTCCAGCCCCGCCCGGGGGCAGAGCCCCCCGGCAGCCGACCCGCAGGGTCACGACAACGCCGCCACCCGGTCGCGATAGCTCCGCACGGCAGACGCGTCCCGGTACGGCTCCAGCCGCCGCTCGAAGTCCCGTACGTACTCCACCGCCCGCACCGACCGCATCTCCATCGCCTGCTGCGCCGCCTCCGCGCCCAGCGCGCACGCCTGGTCCAGCTCGCCCAGCCCCAGCCGGGCCGTGGCCAGCACCACCCGGCAGAACAGCCGGGACCGCGCGTACCCCGGCGCCCTCAGCTGCAGGGACCGCTCCGCGTGCTGCGCCGAGGCCCGGTACTGCTGGAGGTCCCGGTGGCAGTGCCCGAACTCGTCCGCCAGCTGCGCCTCGTCGTAGTACCGCGCCCAGTGCGGTACGTCGTCCCCCGGCCGGGCCGCGCCCAGCGCCCGTTCGGCCCGCACCAGCGAGGCCGTCGACGCGCGGACCTCGCCGAGCACCGCGTGCCCCCGGGCCTCCGCCGAATGGAGAAGCGCCTGCACCACCGGCGGCGGGCCGGAGCCGACGCCCTGCTGCGCCACCCGGGCCAGTTGCACCGCCTCGCGGCCGTGGCCGAGGTAGACCGCCTGCCGGCTCATGGTGACCAGCACGTACGAGCCGTAGGGGCGGTCGGCGGCCGCCTGCGCGAGCCGCAGGGCCTGCACGAAGTACCGCTGGGCGAGCCCGTGCGCGGCGATGTCGTACGAGGTCCAGCCCGCGAGCCGGGTCAGGTCGGCGGCGGCCGAGAACAGCCGGCGCCCGGTGGTCTCCCCGTAGGTGCCGCGGAGCATCGGCTCGGCCTCGTGCTCCAGGTAACGCACCAGAGCCTGGCGGGCGTGCCCGCCGCCGTAGGCGTGGTCGAGGGTCCGGAACAGCTCGCTCACCGACCGCAACGCCGCGATGTCCCCGGCCGTCACCCGCTGCCCCGGCCCCCGGTCGATCTGCCGCTGGCGGGGGACCGAGGCCCGCCCCTGCGCCGGGACGCGGGCCGACGCCGACGGTGTCGCCGGTTGGGCGCCCCGGCCCACCCGCTCGTCGGCCCGCCCGATCAGCCAGTCGCGGCTGGGCACGACCAGCCCGGCCGGGGTGAAGGCGATCTTCCGTAGTTCGGCGTGGGAGCCGGAGTCCTTGCGCCAGAGCCCGCTGGCGATGTCCACGGCCTCCTCCGGGGTGGCCGCGAACTCCAGCCCCGCGTACACGGGCGCACAGGCGTCCAGGCCCAGGTCCTGCGCGGAGAGCCGCCGCCCGAGGCGCCGGGTGAACACCTCGGCGATCAGCGCGGGGGTGGTCCCGCGCGGCTGCTGCCCGCGCAGCCACCGGGTCACGGAGGTCTTGTCGTACCGCAGATCGAGACCGTGTTCCAGGCCGAGCTGATCGACGCGGCGGGCGAGCCCGGCGTTGGAGAACCCGGCTTCCGCGATCAGCGCCGCGAGCTGCCGGTTGGGGACGCGCTGGGCAGGTCGTTCCGTCATCGGCTCCACGGTCTCCTGACGTGACGGACCGGAGTCCCGGCCCTGTGAACGGCGTGAATGTAGCGGCGAACTCCGCCCATGCCGCCCTCTCTGCCCCACATTCATCCGATCGTGTGCAGAATGGGTAGGGCCCTTTACGGACCGCCCCCCTCCGCCCGCATAGGCTGCGGCCCATGACCCCTCGGCCCCACCGGGCGCGCCTCCCCGAGGAGCGAACCGAATCCACCGCTCCGCTGCCCGCGCCCGAACTGACCGAGGCGGAGTGCCGGCGCTGCGGCACCTACATCGCGGGGCTCGACGGGCGGTACGCGTGCGGGGTGTGCGGCTGGGTCAACGACCACTCGGAGGGCCACCGGCGGCTGCCGCGCGCGGACGAGGACCCGGACCGGCCGCCGAAGGGCCGGCGCCGGCCGAAGCAGCTGCCGTGGCCCCCGCCGCAGGAGACCTCGCCGCAGGAGATCTCGCCGGGGCCCTGAAGGAGCCCGCACGGGTCGCCGTACTCTTGCTCAGTGAAGTACGTGCACACAGCAGGTTCGACGAGGAGGCGCTGCGGTGGCTGAGCTTGGGTTTGTCCATCTGGGCTTCGGGCCGGAATCCGTCGAGTACACCCGGGCCTGGGAGGAACAGCGCCGGGTGCACGCGGCCCGCTTCGCCGACGAGGTCGAGGACACCTGCCTGCTGCTGGAGCACCTGCCGGTCTACACCGCGGGCCGGCGCACCGACCCCAGTGAGCGCCCGCTCGACGGCACGCCCGTCGTGGACGTGGACCGCGGCGGCAAGATCACCTGGCACGGCCCGGGCCAGCTTGTCGGCTACCCGATCATGAAGCTGCCGCGGCCGGTGGACGTGGTCGCGCACGTGCGCCGCCTCGAAGAGGCCCTGATCCGCACCGCCGCCGACTTCGGCCTGGAGACCACCCGCGTGGAGGGCCGCTCCGGCGTCTGGGTCCTCGGAGACCCGGTGGAGGAGCGCCCGACGATCGGCGGCCTCTCCCTGGACCTCGACCCGCGGATGCACGACGACGAGTTCGACGCGCGGCTCAATGGCCCCGAGTACGCCCCCTCCAACGCCGGCCAGCGCCGCGAGGACCGCAAGCTCGCCGCCATCGGCATCCGGGTCGCCAAGGGCGTCACGATGCACGGCTTCGCGATCAACGTGAACCCGGACAACACCTGGTTCGACCGGATCGTCCCCTGCGGCATCCGGGACGCCGGTGTGACCTCGCTCTCGTACGAACTGGGCCGAGAGATCACCATCGCCGAGGTGCTGCCGGTCGTCGAGCGGCACCTGAAGGACGTACTGGAACACGCGGAGCTGCGGCCCCGTGAAACAGAGCCGGTCGTGGGCGGCTAGCGACCCGGGAATGCGGTCGGCCCCTCGCAGGTTGGCCGACGTAAGAGCGTACGAAATTACGGGCGTACCCTGGTGGGCGCCGAACAATCGAAGTCACAGGGAGCCGGTCGTGTCCGCAGTCGCACCCGACGGACGCAAGATGCTGCGCCTGGAGGTCCGGAACAGCCAGACCCCCATCGAGCGCAAGCCCGAGTGGATCAAGACCCGGGCGAAGATGGGTCCCGAGTACACGAAGATGCAGGCCCTGGTGAAGGGCGAAGGACTGCACACGGTGTGCCAGGAAGCCGGTTGTCCGAACATCTACGAATGCTGGGAGGACCGCGAGGCCACCTTCCTCATCGGTGGCGACCAGTGCACCCGGCGCTGTGACTTCTGCCAGATCGACACGGGCAAGCCCGAGGCGCTGGACCGTGACGAGCCGCGCCGTGTCGGCGAGTCCGTGGTCACCATGGACCTGAACTACGCCACCATCACGGGCGTCGCGCGCGACGACCTGGCCGACGGCGGCGCCTGGCTGTACGCGGAGACCGTGCGCCAGATCCACCAGCAGACGGCGGGCCGCGAGAGCGGCCACACCAAGGTCGAGCTGCTGGCCCCCGACTTCAACGCGGTCCCCGAGCTGCTGGAGGAGGTCTTCGCCTCCCGCCCCGAGGTCTTCGCGCACAACGTCGAGACGGTGCCCCGGATCTTCAAGCGGATCCGCCCCGGCTTCCGCTACGAGCGCTCGCTCGAGGTGATCACCAAGGCCCGCGCCTACGGGCTGGTCACCAAGTCGAACCTGATCCTCGGCATGGGCGAGGAGCGCGAAGAGGTCTCGCAGGCCCTGAAGGACCTGCACGAGGCCGGCTGCGAGCTCATCACCATCACCCAGTACCTGCGGCCCTCGCCGCGGCACCACCCCGTCGAGCGCTGGGTGAAGCCGGCCGAGTTCGTGGAGCTGGCGAAGGAGGCCGAGGAGATCGGCTTCTCCGGTGTGATGTCCGGTCCGCTGGTCCGCTCCTCGTACCGCGCCGGTCGCCTCTACCAGCAGGCGATGGAGAAGCGCGCCACCGTGTGAAGTCGCGCACAAACTCCTACTAACGAGTAATACCGCACTGACGCGGCCCCTAGGCTCTTTCCGAGGGAAGAGCCCGGCGGGCCGCGTCAGTCGTGTGCGATGTGTCCATCACATTTGACCGACCGGTCATGCCCTGGTAACACCAGTCAGTGACGCTTGGTCCACGCACCGCACACACCGCTCACGCCGCGCAGGGGTGAGCATCGTGAAGGGATCGACATCATGCAGGCCGCGCCCGTACGCGCCATCGCCCTCCCGTCGCTCTCCGATGCCTTCCGCGGCATCGAGTCCGTATTGATGAGCGGCGCCCGCCGCAATGCCTGGACGGCGGTCCTCGAAGACCGCCGCAGGGCCAAGGACCGGGTCGAAACCGAACACGTACTTGAGGCCGCGGCCACCCGAACCCCGCAGGCCACGTAAACTTCGCTCTATGGCGAGGAAGTCAAACGCAGAGACTGCTGCGAACCCCGGGCGACTGAAGCAGATCGCCCTGACGTACAAGATGACGCGCAAGGCCGACCCGAAGGTCGGTCTGATCGTCGCGGGCGTGGGAATCGTCACCTTCGGTGTCTTTCTCGCGATCGGCTTCCTGATCGACCAACTGGTCTACCTGGGCATCCTGGGTTTCCTGGTGGCGTTCCTCGCGATGGCGATCGTCTTCGGGCGACGGGCCGAGCGGGCTGCCTTCGGGCAGATGGAGGGACAGCCGGGCGCGGCCGCGGCCGTGCTGGACAACGTGGGACGGGGCTGGACGACCACCCCGGCCGTCGCGATGACCCGGCAGCAGGACATCGTCCACCGGGCTGTCGGCAAGGCCGGTGTCGTCCTGATCGCCGAGGGCAACCCGAACCGCGTGAAGCCGCTGCTCGCGAACGAGAAGAAGAAGCTGGCCCGGATCATGCCGGACGTGCCGGTGCACGACTTCATCGTGGGCACGGGCGAGGGCGAGGTGCCGCTCAAGAAGGTGCGCACCACCCTGCTCAAGCTGCCGCGCGTGCTGGCCGGCCCGCAGATCACCCAGGTGAACGACAAGCTGCGCGCCATGGGTGACCTCATGAGCAACATGCCGCTGCCGAAGGGCCCGATGCCCAAGGGCATGAAGATGCCGCGCGGCGGAAAGATGCGCTGACCCGCTCACCTGCTTTTCGTATTCGTATACGACGTACGACACAGGGGCGGGGGGGAGGGGGGGAGGGGGGGGGGGGGGGGGGGGGGGGGGGGGGTGGGTGGGGGGGGGGGGGGGGGGGGGGGAGGTGGGG